>JAJYCT010000082.1 GCA_021778125.1 Myxococcales bacterium | reverse complement strand
GCCGCCGTCGGTGTGCGTCCCGCCGTCGGCGTGGGGGCCGGCGTCGGTGTGCGTCCCGGCGTCGCTCGCGCCCGCGCCCGCGTCGGGCGTCGTCGACCCCGACGAGTACAACCCCTGCAGCTGCGCCAGCGTGCCGTCGAACTCGTCGGTGTCGACGTTGCCCGAGATGCCCGGCACCGAGCCGTTGTCGGCGTTCTGCCAGACGATCCAGCTCTTCCACGGCGTGGGCGCGTCGGGGCAGCTCACCTGCCAGTTGGCGACCCAGAGGTACTCCTTGGAGAACTGGCTGGTGCCGGGCAGCGGGTCCCAGAACCCGGGCGCCGTGTAGATCATCGGCGTGACGCCGAGCTTGGCCTTGATCTCGGACACCCAGGTCGCGAGGTGGGCCACGAGCGTCGCGCCGGTCTGGCCGTCCATGACCTCGACGTCGGCCACGGGCGGCAGATCGCCAGGGCCGATGGAGCCCACGGCCTTCGCGAGCAGATCGGCCTGCGCCGTGGGGCTCTCGGACGCGCGGAAGAACTGGTAGACACCGCGCACCATGCCGGCGGCCTTGATGTCCTTCCAGTTGGTCTGGAACGTCGAGTCGGGGTACGTCGTGCCGTCGCTGACGCGCGCGATGGCGAACCCCAGGCCGGCGGCCTTGGCCTTGGGCCAGTCGATGGTGCCCTGGTAGACCGACACGTCCACGCCCTTGACCGTGCTGCCCCCGGGGCAGATGGTCGACGGCTCGCTCGTCCAGCCGATCTTCTCCGCGTTGCCGTTGGACTCTCCTGCGCAGGCGGCGAGCGAACCGAGGGCGCCGAGGGCGGCGGCGGCGAGGGCGACTTCGCGGAGCGTGGGGGCCTTCGGGACGTTCATGGGCGACCTCGCGGGGCGTCGCGTGGGCTCCGCGAAGGCTCGCGAGAGGGGCCGCACGACGGGTGGGTACGGGCCCCCACTGCACGGCCCGCGCCGAGGTCGGGGGTGGTGCATCGATCCCCCACCCTCCGTCCGTGGTACGATTGACCATGCCTCACGCCCCCTCCGGCAGGACCCTGCCGCTGGAGCTCATCGAGAAGCTCCCCAAGACCGATCTCCACGTCCACCTCGACGGCTCGCTGCGCCTGTCGACGATCCTCGAGCTCGCCGAGAGGCAGCGCATCGAGCTGCCCGCCAAGACCGAGGAGGGCCTGCGGGAGGCGATGCACCTCGGGCAGAACTGCGGCTCGCTCGTCGAGTACCTCAAGGCGTTCGACGTCACGCTGCGCGTGATGCAGACCGAGGAGTCGCTGCGGCGCATCGCCTACGAGCTGGCCGAGGACGCCGCCCGCGAGAACGTCCGCTACATGGAGGTGCGCTACGCCCCCATGCTGCACACGCGCCGGGGGCTGCGCCTGACGGCGGTGGTCGAGAGCGTGCTCGAGGGCCTGCGCAAGGCCCAGGAGGACCACGGCATCGAGGGCAACGTCATCATCTGCGGCATCCGCAACGTCTCGCCCGAGAGCTCGCTCGAGATGGCGGAGCTCGCGGTGGCCTACAAGGGCCGCGGCGTCGTCGGCTTCGACCTCGCCGGCGCCGAGTACGACCACCCGGCCAAGCACCACAAGGCCGCCTTCCAGCTGGTGCGCGACAACAACATCAACGTGACGATCCACGCCGGCGAGGCCTACGGCCCCGAGTCGATCGCGCAGGCGATCCACGTCTGCGGCGCCCACCGCATCGGCCACGGCTGCCGGCTGCGCGAGAACGGCGACCTTCTGCACTACGTCAACGATCACCGCATCCCGCTCGAGTGCTGCCCGTCGTCGAACGTGCAGACCGGCGCGATCCGGGATCTGGCGAGCCACCCGCTCAAGTTCTACAAGGACCTCGGCCTGCGCGTGACGGTCAACACGGACAACCGGCTCATCACCGACACGACCGTGAGCAAGGAGCTGTGGCTCTGCCACGCCCACCTGGGGATGAGCCTCAAGGACATCAAGCAGATCATCCTCTCGGGCTTCAAGAGCGCCTTCTTGCCCTTCCACGTGAAGCAGCAGTACCTGCGCAAGGCGAGCGAGGAGCTCGCGGCGTTCAAGGACGACGAGCCCATGCTCCGGCACCAGCCGACGTCGGCGGCCCCGGTGGCCCTCTCGCAGCCTTGAGCGGGCGGCCAAGCGTGCTAGAGAGCGCGCCCCCCATGAGCGAGGCCCCGCAGCTGGACCGCGTGTTCGACGCGCTCGAGGCGGCGGCGCAGGTGGCCGAGGGGAGGCCGTCCGCGCACGTCGTCACCCCGTTGACCGACGACGCCTTCCGCGCAGCCGCCAAGCTCGACCCCAGGGCCCTCCGCGCGCGACTCGACCGCGTCGTCATGGGCGACGATCCCGAGGGCGGGCTCGACGAGCTGCTGCAGGCGGGCGCGCTCGCGGCGCTGTTCCCCGAGGTCCACGCGATGGTGGGCTTCGGCGACGGCGAGTGGCGGCACAAGGACGTGTGGAAGCACACCAAGCAGGTCGTGCGGCAGGCCGTCCCGCGGATCGAGGTCCGCTGGGCGGCGCTCTTCCACGACATCGGCAAGCTCAAGACGCGCTCGTTCACGCCCGACGGCAAGGTCCACTTCCTCGGGCACGCCGAGGTCGGCACGCGCATGTTCGAGAAGCTCGATCGGCGCCTCGGCCTCTTCGGCTACGAGCCGTCGCTCAAGCAGACGGTGACCTTCCTGGTGCTGCACCACCTGCGGGCCAACCAGTACCAGCCCGACTGGACCGACAGCGCCGTGAGGCGCTTCGCCCGCGAACTGGGCGCGCACCTCGACGATCTCCTGTGCCTGGCGCGCGCGGACATCACGACCAAGCGCCCCGAGAAGAAGCGAAAAGGGCTGCAGCAGATCGAGGAGCTGCAGCAGCGCATCACCGAGCTCGCGGCCGAGGACGCGAAGCAGCCGCCGCTGCCGAGCGGCGTCGGCGAGGACATCATGAAGGCGTTCGGCCTGCCGCCGTCGCGGCGCGTCGGCGACATCAAGCGCGCGCTCGAGGCCGCGGTGGAGGCCGGCGAGGTCGAGCCGCGCCAGCCTCCCGAGGCGTACGTCGAGTTCCTGCGGGCGAACAGGGAGCGGTTCGGGCTCTAGCCGCTCGCGGGGGCCGTGGAGGGCGGGCGACCCGATCGCTCGAGTCGCCCCCGGCAGCGCCGCTCAGGGGCAGGTGCCCGCGGGGCAGTACGAGCTGACCTCGCCGACGCAGATGTTGTCCCAGAGCGTGTTGCAGCAGTACGGGTCGGCCGCGCACACGTCCGTCGCGCACGCGTCGCACGTCGAGGTCAGGCTCGAGCCCGACGCGCACACCGAGTGGCCGCACGTGCCGCCGCCGCTGGAGCTGCCGCTGCTCGACCCGCTCGAGCTGCCGCCGCTCGAGCCCGAGCTGCTCCCGCTGCTCGACCCGCTGCTGCTGCCGCCGCCGCCGCCGCTGCACGACTGGCCGCAGTACGTCGGCACCTCGCTGACGCAGATGCTGTCCCACTGGTTGTTGCAGCAGTACGGATCGGCGCTGCAGACGTCGGTCGCGCACGTGCTGCACGACGGCGTGAGCGGCACGCCCGTGGAGCACACCGCGTGCGCGCACGTCCCGCCGCCGCTCGACGAGCCGCCGCTCGAGCCGCTCGACGAGCCGCTGGAGCTGCCGCTGCTCGAGCCGCTCGATGACCCGCTGGAGCTGCCGCCGCTCGAGCCCGAGCTCGATCCGCTGCTCGACCCGCTGGAGGACCCGCTGCTCGAACCGGAGCTCGAGCCGCTGGAGCTGCCGCTGCTCGATCCCGAGCTGCTGCCGCTGCTGCTGCCCGAGCCGCCGGAGGTGAGCGCCTTGCCGTTGGGCGTCCCCCACCCGGTCGGCCCGTCGTAGCCGGAGCCCGCCTTGCACAGGTACGCGGGGCTGCAGCTGCCGTTGCTGCCCGACGTCACGTCGTAGAAGTCCGACGTGTGGCTGTACGGGAACGAAGGCCCGCCGGCGTCGAGGTTGAGGATCGTGAAGATGCCGGCGACGAGCGGCGCCGAGACGCTCGTGCCTCCGTAGACCGCCCAGCCGCTCGCGCCGGTCGTCTGGTAGACGGCGACGCCCGTGTTCGGATCGGCGACCGCCGAGATGTCCGCCTCGGTGCGCTTCGCGCAGCCGGTGTCCGTCTGCCACGAGGGCTTGGCGATGTACGCGCTGCAGCCGCTGCCGCCGCTGGTCCAGGCCGACTCGGTCCAGCCGCGCGCGTTCGACGCCTTGCTGAGCGCCGTCCCGCCGATGGCGAGGACGTACTGCGACGTGGCCGGGAACTCGGCGCCGTAGGCCTGGTCGCCGGCGCTGGCGGTCACCAGGATGCCGGGGTGGTCGTAGTACTGGCTCGACGCGGAGCTGACCGACGAGTCCTCGCCGCCGCCGTAGCTGTTGCTGATCGCCGAGGCACCGAGCGCCGCCGCGGCGTTGACCGCCGTGCCGAGGTCGGTGGTCGTGGCGGAGCTGGCCTCGACGAGGAGGATCTTGCAGTCGGGACAGGCCGCGCTCGCCATGTCGAGGTCGAGCGAGATCTCGCCGGCCCAGCCGGTGTCGGTCGCGGGCAGCGGAGACGCCTGGCCGTTCTGGTTGACCTTCTTGAAGCAACCGTTGGCCGTCGTGCACGGGGGCAGGCCGTACTGCGCGCGGTACACTCCGAGGTCGCTCTCGGCGGTCGGATCGTCGTTCGCGTCGACGATCGCGATGATGCGCCCGTTGCCGCCGCTCGAGGGGAGGCCGTACGCCGAGCGCAGGTCGGGAGGCCCATAGCCCTGCGGCGTCGACGCCTGCTTCACCGTGCCGTCGGGGTTGAGGACGATCTTCGCCATGCAGCGCAGCGCGCCGCCGCCGGGGCGCACGCGCCCGCAGACGTCCATCGTGCGCACGCGTCCGGCGGACGCCGTCGAATCGATGAAGCTGCTGGGCGTCGGGCTGGCGCACGCGCCGAGCACCATGGCGCTCCCGGCGAGCACTCCGAGCTTCCAAGAGGCCGACGAGCGACGGGCCAGACCACGACGATCGATCTGCATGGTGTCCTCCTGCTGCACTGGCGATAGTCACCGACTCCGGCCCCTTCAAAACAATTGCGACGTCTCCGGCGCGAATAGAAGTCACGGCGGAAACGCGCCCCGGACGCGGAAGAAATGGCGACGATGGACCCACAAGGTGGCTCGATGTCGCGGCGCACCTGAACTGAACTTGTCCGCTCGAGCCCTGGGGCGCTCGCGATCCATGCCGGAAAACATTGCGCACGCCCGGTCCTCGCGCGCGTCCGCCTCGGGTAGCCTCGGGGCCCCCATGCCGCGCACCGCATTCGTCACCGGAGGCACCGGATTCCTGGGCCGACACGTCGTCGAGCAGCTCGTGGAGCACGGGTGGCGCGTCGTCGCGCTGCATCGACCGACCTCCGACGTGCGCGGGCTCGCGACCTACGGCGTGGAGCTCGCCTCGGGCTCGATCACCGATCCCGCGTCGCTGCTGCGCGCGATGCCCGAGGCGTGCGACGCCGTCTTCCACGTCGCGGGCAACACGAGCCTCTGGCGCGGCGGCGACGAGCAGCAGACACGCGAGAACGTCGACGGCACGCGTCACGTGGTCGAGGCCGCGCTCGCGCGCCGGGCGAAGCGGCTCGTCCACACGTCGAGCGAGTCGGCGTGGGGTGAGGTGCATGACGTCCCCTTCGACGAGAGCACGCCGCAGCGCGGGGGCGAGTCGTGGATCAACTACGAGCGGACCAAGTACCTCGGCGAACAGGAGGTCCTGCGCGGCATCGAGCGCGGGCTGCCGGCGTGCATCATGTGTCCGGGACACATCGCGGGGCGCTACGACGTGAACAGCTGGGCGAGGCTCGCGCGCCTGGTGGCGACCGACGCGCTGCCCGGCGTACCGCCCGGCCAGGGGACGTGGGCCCACGCCGTCGAGGTCGCGAAGGCGCACGTCGCGGCCGTCGATCGCGGCGTCAGCGGCGAGCGCTACCTGCTCGGCGGCGTCTTCGGCACGTACCTCGAGGCCGTGCAGATCCTCGCGCGGCTCGCCGGGAAGAGGGAGCCGAAGCGGACGACGCCGGGGTGGGTCATCCGCGCCCTCGGGCGGGCGTCGCAGTGGGGGTCGCTCGTCACGCGCCGGGCCCCGACGGTCACGCCGGAGATCGCTGCCGCGACGAGCCGCCCGCCTCACCTGTTCAAGAGCGACAAGGCCATCCGCGAGCTCGGCTACCGGGCAGTGCCGCTCGAGGACATGCTGCGCGAGTCGTACGAATGGCTGAAGAGCGAGGGGCTCGTCCCCTCCTGACCGCCCGCGCTACGGCGCCTTGCTCGCGCGCTCGTTGATCGCGGCGAGGGTTTCTTGCAGCGCGTGATCCCTGTGCATGCAGGGGTAGCAGTCCGACCGCCCCAGGAAGCCGCACCCGCGCGCGGCCTGGTACGGCTGCAGGACGGGCACGATTCGCGCGTCGGCCTTGTCCTTCACGTCGTCGAGCATGTCGTGCTTCTGGTCGCACGACTTCGCGTCGCGGAAGGCGAGCAGCACGCCGAGCGCGGGGCTGGCGCGCTCGCGCACGTCCGGCCCCTCGAGCGAGCGCTTCGCGCGCGACGCCGCCTGCGGGTACATGCGCCCCGAGGCGCCGTAGGCGATGTCGTAGAGGATGTCGACGCCGCGCGTGCCCATGCGCGACTCGAGCAGGGTGAACGCCTCGTCCTGCGTGGCCTGGACCAGCGCCGCGTTGCGGATGTCTTCCTGCAGCTTGAGGTCCGCGGCGGCGTTGGCGTCGGCGCCGAGCCACAGGCCCGCCTCACGCATCGCCGCAGCGCCGTTGCGGGCGCCCGTGTAGGCGCGCTCGAGCAGCGCGTGGACGTCGGGCCGCTCGGGGTACTTCTTCTCGACGTTCGCGAGCGCGTCGATCGCGGAGGCGAAGTCGCCCTTCTCGATCTTGGCCTGCGACGCGACGACGACCTCGTCGGCGCTGGAGTCGGGGGGCGCTTCGACCAGGGGCGCGTACGTCGCCCCCGCGGAGGCCGACCCCGCCGGCCTGGCGCTCGAGCGCGAGCCCGACGACGCGACGGCGATCACGACGAGCAGCAGCAGCAGGACGCCGGCGGCCCCGCCCGCGATGGCGAGCGTCCGCGGCGGCAGGGCCCGGACCCGGGGGGGCATGAGGTCGCGCAGCGACGCGATCGACGCGAGCGGCCCCCGCGCCCCGAGCGACGGCAGCGACGGCAGCGACCCGCGCGGCAGGGGCTGCGCCACGTTGGTGGGGCCGAGGGCGAGCGCCGCCCGCGCGCCCGACGCGTTGGGATCCAGCAGGCTGGGGCTCGCCGACGAGGCTGGGGCCATGGGCTCCGAGATGCGCCCGCCCGCGACGAGCTGCGCGGCGACGGCGTCGATGGCGTCGATGAGCGCGCGGGCGTCGGCGAAGCGCGCGGCCGCCTCCTTGGCGAGCAGGCGCGTGACGAGGGCGTCGACCTCGGGCGGTACGTTCGCCTCCGGAGCCCGCTCGGCCATCCGCGGGATGGGCGCGGTCACGTGCATGCCGAGCAGCGAGACCTTGCTCTCGTGCTGGTAGGGCCGCGTCCCCGAGATCATCTCGAACGTCAGCACGCCGAGCGCGTAGAGGTCGGCGCGCGCGTCGACGTCCTGCCCGAGGGCCTGCTCGGGGGCCATGTACTCCGGCGTGCCGTAGACCATGCCGAGCTGCGTGAGCGCCTGGCCCGAGGCCTTGCCGTCGCCCATGAGCTCCCCGACGGGCACCTTCGCGATGCCGAAATCGAGCACCTTCACGAAGTCGGGGTCGGCGTCGCGCGCCACGAGCATGACGTTCTCGGGCTTCAGATCGCGGTGCACGATCCCGAGCGTGTGCGCCCGGGCCAGAGCGCCGGCGATCTGGCGCATGACGTGGAGCGCGCGCCCGAGCTCCAGGCGCCCCTCGGAGATGGCGTCGCGCAGGCTCTTGCCCTCGACGTGCTCGAGCACCAGGAAAAACGAGCCGTCCTCGAGCTTGCCGAAGTCGGTCGCGGCCGCGACGTTGGGGTGCTCGATGTGCGCCGCGGCCATCGCCTCGCGCTCGAAGCGGGCCACGACCTCGGGGAGCCGGCTCATCTCCGGGTGCAGCACCTTCACCGCCAGGCGCTTGTGCATGTGGGTGTGCTGGGCCTGGTAGACCGCCCCCATGCCGCCCTCGCCGAGCAGGCGCTCGATCCGGTAGCGCCCGCTCAGGACCGTGCCGATGAGCGACTCGGGGCCGCCGGGCCGCATGCTCGGCCGCTCGCTCTTGCGTCCCTCCGGGCGTGGGGTCGCCGGGCGCGCCCCTCCGGCCTGGGTCGCGGCGCGACTGCGATCGGAGGGATTGCTCATGCGGGGTGCCTAAGAGGGCCGGCCGGCGAGGCCGGGATGCTAGTCGCTCAAGCTTACTCCCACGGTGAGCGTGAGAGCGAAGGAGTCTTGCCCCGTGAAGTTGCCGGAGATCGTGGAAGGCGAGGCGCTCGCCTGGAAGGCCGTGGCGGTGTTGTTGGGGTCGTACATGCGCCCGACGAAGCCGACACCGAAGCGCCCGCCCAGCTCTGCGAAGACCTCCCACGGCGCCCGCAGCCGGTAGGCCACCCCGACGCCGACGGGGATCTCGAACAGCGCGCCGTCGGTCGAGCCGTACTGCACGTTCGGCGTCGAGGTGCCGCCAGGCAGCTGCGCGCCGGGCGCGAGGTAGCCGTCCTGATGCGCGTAGGCCACGCCGAACCCGGCGAACAGGTAGCCCTTCCACGGCGCGGAGAAGATCGGCGGCGTGAGCTTGAGGTGCAGGCCGCCCTCGTAGAACTGCCGGCCCCCGTACGACGGCATCGGCGAGACGTCCGCCGACGCGTACGCGCCCACGCGGAGCATCGGCAGCACCGCCAGGTGCCCCTGGAGCTGGATTAGGGGACCGAAGCCCGGATCGCTGGCCTCCGAGCCGGTCGTGAAGCGCTTCATCGCGCCGGCCGAGAGCCCGACGTCACCGTTGACCTGCCCGCGCGCGGGCGGGGAGAGCGACACCAGCGCCGCGCAGGCGCCGGCCGCCGCGAAAGACAAGCGAGCCATGGGCGGTGCAGGCTAGTGCAAGATCGGAGGTGAGCGCACGACTCTCCCGACGAGCCGTACTGCACATCAATGCAGGACGCGCGGCCGGGCTCCGAGCTCGACCAGACGCGCCCGGATGCTCGTCGCGTCGGGAGCCTCCGGGGCCACCTCGAGGAGCCGCGACAGATCGGCGCGGGCGGACTCGGTGGAGCCCAGTCGGGCCGCGAGCAGGCCGCGCTCGCGCAGGGCCGCCGCCGAGTCGGGCATCAGGCAGAGGATGCGGTCGAGGGCCAGCAGCGCACGCGCGAAGTCGCCGCGCGCCGTGTACACCCACTTCAGGTTGATGAGCATGCGCGCGAGGGTCGAGCGCGGGCCGGCGGGCGCGAGGTGCGTCTCGTACGAGAGCTTCTGCGACGGAGCGGCGCGCTGGAGCAGGCGCTCGAGCCCTGCGTCGTCGAGGCGGCGACCGCCGTAGAACGGATCGACGGCGACGGGCGCGTCGTCGTTGCGGGGCGCGTCGAGGCGCACGAGGAAGTGCCCCGGGAAGCTCACGCCGCGCGCGCGCACGCCCAGGCGCCGCGCGATCTCGCAGTAGACGACGGCGAGCGTGATGGGGATCCCGAGCTTGCGATCGAGCACGTCGGGCAGCAGGCTGTTCTTCGGATCGTAGTAGGCGGCCTCGTTGCCGCGGAAGCCCACCTGCTCGTAGAGGTGGCGCGCGAGCACGTCGGCCTGCTCCGCGGGCGCGCGGCGCGCGAGGTTGCTCCCCGCCAGCGGCGCCGCGAGGTCGTCGAGGCGCGCGACGCACGCGTCGACGTCGAGCGCGCCGTACGCGTCGCGCGCGATGAGCGCGGCGCCGCGCGCGACGTCGAGGTGCTCGTCGGGGAGCGCGGCCAGTTGCTCGAAGGTGCCGGGACGTGGTGGGGGGGCGGGCGAGCGGCCGCCGGCCGAGCCTTCGAACATTGGAACGTTCGCCATTGGTGCCCCATGAAATGCACCGTTTCCGCGGGCCAGGCAAGCGCGTGCTTGACTCCGGAGCCCTGCCGGTAGAGAGGTGCGGCCCTCATGGCCAAGCGTTCCACCCAGGGCACACATCTGCGCCGTCACTTCGAGGCCGCGCCCGACGTCCGGCCGCGTGCCATCACGGGCCGCGAGACGCCCCACCAGATCCTCACCGAGCGGTTCCCCGCGTACGTCGGCCGCCAGGAGCGGACGGCGTACGAGCTGATGCGACGCAGCATCGAGCAGGACTGCGCCACCTTCCTCACGTTCAGCGGCGCGATGACCCCCGCCGGACTGCACCAGTCCTGCCTCATCCCGCTGCTCGAGCGGGGCCTCATCGACTGCATCACGACGACGGGGGCCAACCTCTACCACGACGCGCACCGCATCATCGGCCACCGCATCCGCGAGATCGACCCGACCGCCGGCGACCTGCAGTACCGGCTCGCGCGCATCATCCGCATCTACGACCTGGGCTTCTGGGAGGAGACGCTCCTCGAGACCGACAAGCTCTTCTCGGCGATCCTGCGCGGCCCCGAGTTCCAGAAGAAGATGACCACGCCCGAGCTGCACTACCTCCTCGGGGCGCGCATTCACGACATCGAGAAGGCCCTCGGCGTGAAGGAGCCCTCGCTGCTGTCGACCGCCTACGAGCGCGGGGTTCCCATCTTCGTCGGGGCCGTGCAAGACGGCTCGATCTTCCTCAACATCGTGAAGCTCAAGCGCCTGCTCGGCGAGTCGTTCAAGCTCGAGCTCGACGTCTGCGACGACGTCTTCGAGATGGGCGCGATGCAGCACCACTGCTTCGCGACGCTCAAGAGGCCGATGGCCGTGTGGATCCTCGGCGGCGGCGTGCCCAAGAACTACACGCTGCAGGGCGAGCCGCTGCTCGACCAGATCCTGGGCGTCCCCACCCACGGCTTCGACATCGACGTGCAGTTCTGCGTCGACCCCGTCGACAACGGCGCGCTCAGCTCGTGCCCCGCGGGCGAGGGGCACACCTGGGGCAAGGTGAGCGCCGAGAGCGTCGCGACGGGCAGCATGTACTGCCACGCCGACGTGACGGCGGTCTTCCCGTGGCTCACGTACGCGCTGCTCAGCGATCCGAAGATGAAGCGCAAGCCGCGGCGCCTCTACGACGCGCGCACCGGAGCCATCGCGACGCTTCAGCGCGAGGTCGACAAGCGCCGCAAGCAGCTCGGCGAGACGATCGACTACCCGCTCGCGGGGCGCGCGAAGCGCAGGGCGTAGGGCGGGCCCCTCAGCGCCCACCCTCGATCGCCGCGCCTTCCGCGCGCAGCGCGTCGAGGAAGCCCGCGCGGTCCTCGGGGGAGAGCAGGATGCGCGACGGCCCGTCGAGCAGCACCCCGGCCGACGGGTCGGTCGCGTACACGCGCGTGCGCTGGCCGTCGGCCAGGTAGAAGCCCGTGTAGTAGCCACGGACGGCGGTGCCCACGAGGCGAAGCTGGAGGCGCGGCGCATGGGCGCGCGCGCGCAGCGTGGAGGCCTGCCACGCCCTGCGGCTGAAGATCGTGCGCACCTCGAGCCGCCCGTCCCCGACGCGGTACACCATGCGGCGCGGGCCGAGCACGAGCGTCGCGACGAGGAGGACCGACGTCAGCAGCCCGACGGCGACCGCCCCGCCGGCGAGCAGCGTCAGGAGCGTCGTGTCCGGCGGCGGCAGCTCGATGCGGAAGTCGGCGCGCACGTCGAGGGCGTGCAGGAAGGCGTCCCGATCGGGCGGCGTGACCACGACGGGCAGCTCGCCGTCGTTGGTCGACAGCAGCACGGCCCGCGGCGAGCAGCTCGTCGCCTGCCACACCGCGCCGAGGTCGCTGTACGACCACCGGCCCGTGCAGTAGCCCGGCAGCCCCGTGCCGCGCGTGCGCCGTGCGCCCTGCAGGTCGACGGCGCGCGCCTCGTGCAGCGTCGACAGCGGGATCTCGCGGCGCCCGTCGAGCCGCGAGCCCGAGTCGACCGAGAGCGTCCCCCCGGCGAGCGTGTAGGTGATCCGGCTCGTCCCGGTGGCCGCGAGCAGAAGCGGCACCAGGGCCACGACGATCACCGTGGCGAGGACCCCGGCGACCACGGCCCGCGTCCTGGAGCCGCGCACCGGGGGGCGGAACTCGCGCATGAGCCCGAGCGTAGAACGACGCGCCCGCGCGCGGCGGCCCGCCATGGCCCGGCCGTCGCCGGGGGCCCCGCGCCCGGAGTCAACCGATGCACATGTCTTTTGACATGGCCGGGCCGCGCCGGATCGTGCACAAGGGAGCCATGAACCTCGACCACCCCGCGGAGCCGGGCGCCACGCGATGCCTCGAGATCGATCACGACCGCCTCGACGAGATCATGCTCGAGGTCGAGCGGGCCGCCTCTGGAGGCCAGCTCCCCGAGGCGCAGGCCAGGTTCACGGTGTTCGCGTCCGGCCTCGTCCGCCACATCGAGGCCGAGGAGACCGTCCTCTTCCCGATGCTCGAGACCCACCAGCCGGGCGCGGGCGGCCCCATCTCGGTGATGCTCACCGAGCACGAACAGTTCCGCGAGCTGCTCGAGGAGATCGCCGCGCTCTTCGCCGCCCGGTCGGATCAGTGGGAGGCCGCGGTGCGTCGCCTCAAGGAAGGTCTGCTCGCGCACAACACGAAGGAGGAGCGCATGCTCTACCCGATGTCGGACGAGATGGCGCGCCACGAGCGCAAGGTCGACGAGCTCGCCGTCTCGCTGCGCGCGTTCCTCGAGGCCACCTCGGGGGGCTGAGCGGCCGTGCCGTCGCTCCCGGCCCTCGGCCCCGCGCCCCGCGCACCCCGCGGCCTGCCCGTCCACGGAGCAGAGGTCCCCGAGCGCACGTCGCGTCCCCGCTGGGCCGTCGCGGCGAAGGGCTTCCGTCCGTTCTTCCTGCTGGCGGCCGCGTTCGGCGCCGCGTTCGTCCCGCTCTGGCTCGGCGTCCTCGGCGGCGCGCTCAGGCCCGGCGGGCCTCTGGCGCCGGCCGTGTGGCACGCGCACGAAATGGTGTTCGGCTTCGCGGTCGCGGTCATCGCGGGCTTCCTGCTCACGGCCGTGGGCAACTGGACGCAGCGCGAGACCGCCGTGGGCGCGCCGCTGCTCGCGCTCGCGGCGCTGTGGACCGCGGGCCGCGTCGCGATGCTCCTGCCCGACGCGTTCCCGCGCGCCGTGACGGCGGCCGTGGATCTCGCGTTCCTGCCGGCGCTCGGCGTCGTGCTCGCGCGTCCGCTCGTCGCCGCCCGCAACCGGCGCAACTACGTCATGCTCGCGGTGCTCGCGGCGCTGTTCGTCGCCAACGTCGTCGTGCACCTGGACGCCCTCGGCCAGGCTCCCGGCGCGGCGCGCGGCGCCTGCCTCTTCGGGCTCGACGTCGTCGTGCTCGTCATCCTGGTCATCACGGGCCGCGTGTTGCCGATGTTCACGCGCAACGCGACGGGCGCCGAGACGATCCGCTCGCGCCCCCGGCTCGACGTGGCCACCGTCGCGGCCATGGCCGCGGTCGCGCTCGTCGACGCCGTGCGACCGGAGAGCGCGGTCGCGGCCGGCCTCGCGGGCGTCGCGGGCGTGCTGGCGATCGCGCGCGCGTGGGGCTGGCGCACGCGCCTCGTGCTGCGTCACCCGCTGCTGTGGGTCCTGCACGTGGGCTACGCGTGGGTGCCCGGCGGGCTGCTCCTTCGCCTCGTCGCGCGCCTCGACGCGGACGTCCCCGCCTCGCTCGCGACGCACGCGCTCACCGTCGGCGCCGTGGGATCGCTCACGCTCGGGATGATGGCGCGCGTCGCGCTCGGCCACAGCGGCCGTCCGCTCGTCGCGCCGCGACCCATGTCGCTGGCCTTCGCGGCGATGGGGCTCGCCGCGGTCGCCCGCGTGGTGGCGCCCCTCGTCGCGCCGGGCGCGTACTTCGCCGAGCTCGTGGTCGCCGGGAGCCTCTTCTCGGGCGCCTTCGTCGTGTACCTGCTCGTCTACGCGCCGATGCTCGTGACGCCGCGCGCGGACGGCAAGCCGGGGTGACGCCCCGCGACGGCTCGCGTCGCGCCCGTGGCGGCGGACCTCACGCCGAGACCTCGGCTGGGATCTCGTCGTAGAAGCGGCAGTCGACCCCGAGCATCAGCGCGAACACGCTCGCGCCCATGCGCGTGAGCCTGGACCGCGACAGGACGCCGAGAGAACGGATCTGTCGCCTCCGCGGCAAGAGCAGGCCCTGCCAGGCCTGCCGCGCCCGACCGGTGTAGCCCTGGACGTCGCGCACGTCGAAGACCAGCTCGACCGCCCGAGACTCGCCGAGCGCGGCGAGGAACGCGCGCGCGGAGGCGTGCCCGTCCTCCTCGGAGACGTGCCCGCGAAAGACGACGACGATGCGCTCTCGTCCGCGGCTCACCTCCCACGCTCGGCCCCCGTCCAGCTCGCGCCCCCGGTCCAGCATCACGTCGCCTCCTCCTCTTCATCTACGGTCGCCTGGAGGGGGACCGCAACCTCGTGCTCGCGCATCTTCGCATAGAGGAGGGGTCGCGCCAGCGATGGTGTAGGCGGTCCCGGGGTCGAGGGCCGCGCCGTCCGGCAACGCGAGCGACTGGACGCGCTGCCCCTCGGGGGCCGCGAGATCGACGGTCGCGCGCACCCCGGCGAACCCCTCGAGCCACCCTCCCCCCTGCATCGGAACGTCCGCGGAGAAGACGTCGTTCATCGCCCCCTCCAGCACCGTCTGGAGCGACGCGCCCGTGACCGTGGCCGTCCCCATCGCGTAGACCACCGGGAAGAAGCGGAACGCGTCCTCCAGCGTCACCGACCCGTCGGCGACGATGCTCCCCTCGACGAGGCTGGACGAGGTCGGGATCGGCGAGTCGAAGCGGAACCCCGGCGCCATCCCCAGCGTCGTCTGGGCGCGCGTGCGCAGGGCCAACTTGTTGAACGAGCTGTCGAGCGAGTTCTTGCGCGTCAGCGGGTAGGGCGTCGTGCCGACGACCGTCGTGATCGCCTGGTGCAGCGCGTACTGGGCGCCGGTGTTGCCCGGAATGGTCAGGTTCGGGTCGGCGGCGAGGAACGGCGCGCGCGCGGCGTCGACGAGCGCCTTGACGCTCGGATCCTCGGGGATGGCGCTCGTCACCGGCTCGAGCGTCCAGTCGCGGCTCGTGACCGAGCCGTTCGCGACGCGGATGTCCATGTGCCCCACGTACGTGTCGTCGCCCGCCTCCACGACGAGCGCGCCGCTCTTGCTCGTGAGCGGCGTGAACACCGCCTCGTGGGTGTGCGCCGAGAACACGACGTCGACCGTCCCCGGCGCGATCGCGTTCGCGAGGTAGTAGTTCTTTTGCAGCCCGAGCTCGCTCATCACGACGACCACGCTCGCGCCCGCCGCGCGCAGCGCCTTCGCCTGCGTCTCGACGAGCGACCGGTACGCCGAGGTCCACGCCGCGCTGTCGCCGCTGGCCATCGCGTCGGCGCCGAGGAACGTGAGCCCGCACACGAGCATCGGGTGCCCGTACGCGTAGTCCCAGTTGCCCGGCATGCCGACGTCGATCCCCAGGGCGTTGACCGCCGCCGCCACGGCCTCGCCCTGCGTGTACAGGGCCTCCACGCCGCCGTGGTACGTGTCGCCGATGTTCATGAGCAGGCTCGGGACCTGCGCGCGCAGCATCGGTCGGACAACACGGGGCGTTCGCGAACCATCCACCCTCGGGCCGCCGACCCGCGCAGGTCCGACGCCCCCCCCCGCGCGACCCTCCCGGGCGCAGGCCGGCCGCCTACTCGTACCCCTGGGTCGCGATGAGCTCGTAGAGCGCGAACACCGCGTCGGCGCTCTTGTGCTCGAACGCGATCCCCGCGCGCACCGGCGGCGATCCGGACGAGGTCCACGCGACGCGGGCGCGCAGCACGAGCGGATCCCAGAGCGTCGGCGCGGTGAACGACACCGTCACCGCGTCGCCGGGCGCGAGGCGCTCGGTGGCCACGACGCGCGCACCGCCCAGGCCCAGGTCCTCGACCGGCGCCTGCTTCTGCCACCCCGCCGCGACGTGGGTGAGCGTCGCCTGCAGGCGCACGCTTCGCCGCGCGTGCGCTCGGAAGGGTCCGGTGCGCGCGGCTCCTCGCCCACCGCGGTTTGCGCCCATGCCCGACACCTGGACGACAGGTTACCACGCGCGACCGGGGCCACGCCCGTAACGAGCTCGCGAGTTGGTTGGCTATTTCGGGGCCGCGCAGGTTACGATGAGCGTGGAATCCCTCATGGGAGAACGCACGCGATGACCCAGGACACTCGCAAAGATCGCCGCGTGAAGATCGTGAGCTTGAACGTCCGCTACAAGAGCGCGACCGTTGACGAGTTCATCGAGAATCACGCCCACGACGTGAGCCGTGGGGGCATCTATATCAAGACGGGAAGCCCCTTCCCGCCGGGGACCCTCCTCAAGTTCGAGGTCCGCCTCGCCAGCGATCAGGCGGTCATCGCCGGGGTCGGGCGCGTCGTGTGGAAGCGCGACGCCGGCCAGGCGGGCGGCGAGCGCCCGGCGGGCATGGGGGTGAAGTTCATCAAGGTCGACGAGCCCTCCAAGGGCGTCATCGAGCGCCTGGTGAACACCAAGTCCGACGCGGGCAGCGCGTTCGACGCGGAGCCGCAGGGAGCGGCCGCGTCCGAGGGCTCGGCGCCCGAGGCCAAGCCGGCGACGGGGCCCACGCTCAAGTCCACGATGATCGGCCTCGGGGCGGTGGGCGGCTCGACGCCGCCTGCAGCGGCCGCGGCCGGGGAGCCGGGCAAGTCCGCGCCGCCGGCGGCGGGGGGCGGCATGTTCCCGGCGACCAAGTCCGAGGCGGAGATGCCGCCCAAGCAAGAGCAGACGGTGATGAAGCAGGCCGCCGAGCTGCTCGAGGAGGCGCTGCGCGATGCGGGCGGCTCCATGGAGGAAATCGGCCAGAACCCGCTGTTCAGCGGCGAGGCCGCGGCCGGGCCCGCCGAGAAGGCGGTCGAGGACAAGGCCAAGGCCGAGGAGAAGCCCGCCGAGGCCGCGAAGGCGAAGGCCGCCTCCGAGCCGCCGCCCGCCGAAGAGAAGAAGAAGGCCCCGCCCGCGGGCGAGAAGAAGGACGAGGCGGCGAAGGCGCGCGCGATGGTCGCCGACATGTCGCCCGCCCCGAAGCGCGCCGCGTCCGAGCCCCCTCCGAAGACGACGCGCGAGTCGCCCGGGGCCAAGCGCGTCAGCGGTCCTCCGGCGGCCGCGGCTGCCCAGGAGGGCAAGAAGAGCGGCAGCCCGCTCGTCTTCGTGTTCCTGGGGCTGCTGGTGCTCGGCGGCGTCGCGGTGATGTTCCGCGACAAGCTGTTCGGCTCGGGCGAGTCGCAGCCCGCGCCCATGCCGACGAACGCGCTCGCGCCGCCGCCGCCGGTCACCGAGATCCCGTCGGCGATGCCGAGCGCCGCCCCGTCCGCAGCCGCCGCTCCGAGCGCGTCGGCCGCGCCTTCGGCGTCCGCAGCGGCGTCGGCCTCGGCCGCGCCGTCCGCCTCCGTCGCCGCGAAGCCGCCGTCCGCGACCGTGGCACCCCAGACGCCCAC
>JAJYCT010000482.1 GCA_021778125.1 Myxococcales bacterium | reverse complement strand
GTGATCGAGCGATCGAGGGTGAGATCGGTCCCGATCGAGCCTTCGTGATCGGGCGATCGAGGGCGAGACCGGGCCTGGTCGAGCCTTGGTGATCCCGCGATGCAGGGTGCGATCGGGCCTGGTCGAGCCTTGGTGATCCCGCGATGCAGGGTGCCATCGGTCCCGATCGAGCCCTGGTGATCGCGCGGTGCAAGGTGAGATCGGCCCCGCGGCAAGGCTCGATCGGGCCTCAGCGAGCCTTGCACCAGGCGATCACCCAGCCTGGATCGCCGCCGGTCGAGACGATGATCGGCCGCGATCCACGCGGAGCACACGCGTGAGCGAGGGCTGGATCGCGGGGCAACGAAGGCATCACCAGGCGCGAACGAAGCCGAGAGCGCGCGCGATCCAGGGTGAGATCGGTCGATCACCAGGCTGCACATGGGCCTGGATCCAGCAAAGTGATCGGTCGATCGCAGGCTCGATCAGCCGGAATCGTAAGCTCGATCCTCGGTGGATCAGGGTGTGATCGTCGGTGGTCGTGACTTGGTGATCGCTCCATCGCACGGGACGTGCCCGGAGCCGGTGTCGCTACTCGCCCAGCACCTCGGAGGCGCTCGTGGCCGTGGCGGCGCTGTTGTCTCCCGCGCTTTTCCGCGCCCGGATTGTCGCGGTTGGCCGCGACCTACGCGGACGTGTTTCCCGGGACAGAGGGTGGCGTCGAGCATGGCCCTCGACGAGAACTTCGATCAGACGGAGCTCCACTACCTCAACGCAACGACCGGCACCGTGCCGTCCCACTGGGCGGGATCACTGGCAGGCGGCGACGCTGATCTGGCCCTGTGCGCAGGGCGTCGCGGTCGGCGGACAGCTGCCCACGGTGGTCGCTCCGATCGCGGAGCACTGACCGCTGTTGGCGCAGAGGCACGAGCCTCCGTTGGCGTTCGCCGTCGTGCAGCACACGGTGCCCGAGCACGTGGAGAGGTTTCCGCTCGCGTACATTGTGCAGTCGCAGTCGCCCGCGTTCGCGCCCGTCTCGCACTTGATCACGTTGCACTGGCACGACCCGGAGGAGGGCCAGCCGGGATCGGCGCAGCAGATCCCGGGAGCGCCGAGCACGGCGGGATTGCAGGGCACCGTGTTGGAGGGGCCGACGGTGTCGCACGAGCACGTGCCGTCGACGCTCACGTACATGTCGCTGCAGGCGATGCCGCCGCCCCCCGACGAGGTGCCGCCCGAGCTACTGCCCGAGCTACCGCCCGAAGAAGATCCGCTGCCGCCACCGGACGATCCGGAGCTGCCACCCGAGGATCCCGAGGAGGAGCTCGCCGACGCATCCGGCGAGATCGCGGGCGCGCAGGAACGGCCATGCCCCTGGCATTCGTCGTCGCAGGTGAAAACGTGATCGGCGCATCGCCCCGAGCTGCACGTGATGTTGTTGCCGCCGGGGTTGATCGGGTAGGTCGCCCCATCGGTGCAGGTGCACGTGATGGACCGGTTGCAGTCGGACGACGACGCGCACGCGAACGGGTCGCCCCCGGGGCAGCCGCCCGAAGAGCTTCCGTTGCTGCCGGAGCACCCTCCACCCGGAAGAACGAGCGCGCGCTCCTCGCTTCGCTCGCCGGCTCCGCCGCGTGCGGCGCGTTCGTGCGCCCCGTGACCGTCGTGAACACCGGGGCGCAGCCCGTCACGCTCGTCGGCCTCGAGTGGTCCGCGGGCGCCGGCGGCGTCGGGCCGTCGACCGCCTTGTGCACGACGGCTACCAGAGCTGGACGTACACGGGGCGGGTAGTGCGTCCGAGAGTAGCGCGCCAACGAACCCCACATACTCCTCGTTGACGCTCGTGGGCTCGTCCTCGGCGGCGGGCCGTTCACGATCCGGTACACGAGGCGGCGCCAGGACCGGAAAGGAGAGAAGAGCGGACCGCGGGTCGCGACCTCGACCCCGGCCCCGACCCGGCCTACCGCTGCTTGGCCGTCCGGCCCGTGCGGTCCTCGCGCCAGGCCGCCTCCACGACGCCCCGCATCGCCACGATCCCCGCCGCGATGCGCTCCTCGCTCGCCGCGTAGCTGAACCGAACGTACCCCGGCGCGCCGAAGCCGCTGCCGGGCACCGCGGCGACGTGCGCCTTGTCGAGCAGCCAGAAGACGACGTCCTCGTCGGTCTGCAGCACCTTGCCGTCGTGCTCGAGGCCGTAGAGGCCGCGCACGTCGGCGAACGCGTAGAACGCGCCCTCGGGCTTGCGGCAGCGGACGCCCGGGATCGCCTCGAGCCCCGCGACCATCGCGTTCCTGCGCCGCTCGAAGAGGGCGCGCCGCGCGGCCATCTCCTCCATCGGGCCGCGCAGCGCCGCGACGGCCGCGTGCTGCGCGACGGCCGTGGCGTTCGACGTGCTCTGCCCCTGCACCAGATCGAGCGCCTTGGTGAGCGCGGAGGGCGCGATCGACCAGCCGATGCGCCAGCCGGTCATCGCGAACGTCTTGGCGACGCCGTCGACGATGACCATCCGGCCGCGCAGGTCGGGCGCGATGACCGCCGCGGACGCGAAGCGGAACGCGTCGTAGACGAGCTCCGCGTAGATCTCGTCGACGATGAGCCAGCAGTCGTGGCGGCGCAGCACGTCGACGAGCGCGCGCGTCTCGGCCTCGGTGTAGGCGGCGCCGGTGGGGTTCGAGGGGGTGCAGAGGATGACCGCCTTGGTGCGCGGCGAGAGGGCGGCCGCGAGCTGGTCGGCCGACATCTTCCAGCCGTCCTCCTCCCGCGTGTCGACCAGCACCGGCGTCGCCCCCATCATGCGCACCTGCTCGGGGTACGTGACCCAGTAGGGCTTGGGGATGACGACCTCGTCGCCCGGCTCGTAGAGCGCCACGGCGAGGTTGAAGAGGGCGTGCTTCGCGCCGACGCTGACGCACACGTTCTCCGGCCCCGGGCGCCAGCCGCGCATCTTCTCGGTGGCCTCGCAGATCGCCTGCTTGAGCGCCGGGATGCCGGTGACGGCGGTGTACTTGGAGGCGCCGGTGTCGATGGCGCGCTTGGCGGCGTCGAGTACGTGCTGCGGGGGCTCGAAGTCGGGCTCGCCGACCCCGAACGCGAAGACGTCGACGCCGCGTGCCTTGAGCTCGAGCACGCGCGCGTTCATCGCGAGCGTCGCGCTCGGAGCCACGGCGCTCAGGCGGGCTGCGAGTTGGCGGGACACGCGGTCCCTTTAGCACGCCGAGCCGGCGGACCGTGAGTCTCAGCCTGCTTGGCGTCAGCCCTGCTTGACGTCGGCGGGCTTGACCTCGGACGGCTTGTCGTCCTTGGACGACGCCTCGTCCTTCTTGCGCTCGGCGTCGATGTCCTCGGCCTCCTTGAGGCCTTGCTTGAAGTTCTTGATGCCCTGGCCGAGCCCCTTGCCGATGTCGGCGATGCGACCGGCGCCGAAGAGCAGCAGGGCGACGAGCGCGATGAGCAGGATCTCCGTGACGCCGACGTTGCCCATGGTCTGACCTCGGGTGACCTCGGGTTACTTGCTAGCAGCGTGCCACGACCGTCGCAAGCGCATGAGTGGCAAACGCATGAGCAGCCAGACCGCGAGGCCGCACGCCCCCGCGCCCGCCAGTGGCACGAGCAGGAAGGCCGCCGGGCGCGCGTCGGCCCGCTCGAGCAGGCGCACCAGGCTCAGCACGGCGAGCGGCCCGCAGGCCCCCAGCGCGATC
>JAJYCT010000081.1 GCA_021778125.1 Myxococcales bacterium | reverse complement strand
GTCCGGCAATCGCCCAGGCGGCCGGCGTGGACATCGTCGTCGGGGTGACCAGCCACGGAGACGGGGCCTGCGCGCAGCAGGCGGTCTACGCGGCATCGCGTCGCGGGCGTTGACGGCGAGGTTCATGAGGACCTGCTCGATCTGCCCGGGATCGACCCGGACGGCCCAGAGCGCGTCGGCCAGCCGCATCGTCAGCGCGACGTCCTCGCCGAGCAACCGGCGGAGCATCTTCTCGATGCCGGCGAGCGACTCGTTGAGGTCGACCGTCCTCGGCTCGAGCATCCGCCGTCGGCTGAACGCGAGCAGCTGGCCCGTCAGCTCGGCGGCCCGACGCCCTGCCTTCGCGATCTCCGCGGGCGACGCCGCCCGCGAGCCTCCCCACCGCCTCCATCTTCTGCGCGTGCCGTAGCAGATCCTCGAGCCTGGCCCGCGCGGCCTCGGCCTTCCGGCGCTCGGTGAGGTCGCGCGCGACGGTGACGATGTAGTCGCGATCGAGGTGCACGTGGCGGATGCTGACCTCCACGGGGAACGTGGCGCCGTCCTTTCGCCGGTGGACGCCTTCCCACGTCCGGGAGCCGAGCCGGCGCACCTCGTCGACCATGCCGGCGAACGCGACGGCGTCGACGGGATGATCTCGACGGCGGCGACCTGCCCGGCGAGGAGCGTCGCCCAGAAGCGCTCGTAGAAGGCGGGCGCCTGAGACCGCGTCGCTCGATCGCTCGATGCCGAGCTTGAACATCACGCCTTCGTCGACCCGACGATCTCCGCTCCCCCCGCTGGCGCGTCGACTCATCGTCAGCTCCCGCGCCGCGGCGTGTCGAGCACCTCGCGCACCTTGCGGGCGAGCGCCTCGGGCGTGACGGGCTTCTGGAGGAACGCGATGCCCGACTCGAGCACCCCGTGGTGCACGACCGAGTTCTCCGTGTACCCGGAGATGTAGAGCACCCTCATCTGGGGCCGCGCGGGCGCGAGCCGCTCGGCGAGCTCGCGACCGCTCATCCGCGGCATCACCACGTCGGTGACGAGCAGGTGGATCGTGGCGCCGAACTTCTCGCAGACGAGGAACGCCTCGCCGCCGTTCTGCGCCTCGAGCACGTTGTAGCCATAGCGCCGGAGGACGGTCCGCAGCAGCGCTCGTACCTGCTCCTCGTCCTCGACGAGGAGGATCGTCTCCGAGCCGCGCAGCGTGAGCGACGACGCGGGCGGCGGGCTGGACGCGACCTCCGCCCGGACGTCGGTCCGGGGAAAGTAGATCTTGAAGGTCGTGCCCACGCCCGGCTCGCTGTAGACCCCGATGTGCCCGCCGCTCTGCTTGACGATCCCGAAGACCGTCGACAGCCCGAGGCCGGTCCCCTTGCCCTTCTCCTTCGTCGTGAAGAACGGCTCGAAGATCCGCGCGAGCGTGGCGCCGTCCATGCCGGTGCCGGTGTCCGTGACGGCGACGAGCACGTGGTCGCCCGGGACGACGTCGTCGTGCTGCGCCGCGTACTCGGCGTCGAGGCGCACGTTCTCCGTCTCGATCGACACCTTGCCGCCGAGCGGCATGGCGTCGCACGCGTTGACGACCAGGTTCATGATGACCTGCTCGGCCTGGCCGGGGTCGGCGAGGATCTTGCCGACGCTCGGGGCCAGGAGCAGCGAGAGGTCGATGTCCTCCCGGAGCAGGCGCCGCAGCATCCGCTGCATCCCCGTGACCACCTGGTTCAGGTCCAGGACGCGAGGCTGAAGCACCTGCTGGCGGCTGAACGCGAGGAGCTGTCGCGTGAGGTCCGCGGCGCGCTCCCCCGCCCGGCGGATCTCCTCGAGATCGGCGTACAGCGGGTCGCCCGCCGTCAGGTCGACCAGGAGCATGTTCGCGTAGCCCAGGATGACCGAGAGCAGGTTGTTGAAATCGTGGGCGACGCCGCCCGCCAGCGCGCCGATGGCGTCCATCTTCTGCGCGCGCCGGAGCTGCTCCTCCAGGCGCTTGCGCTCCGAGAGGTCGAGGCACAGCGAGATGTACCTGCCCTCGTCGAGCATGGCGCGCGCGACCAGGACGGGCACGCGGCTGCCGTCCTTGCGGACGTACACCTTCTCCACGGGGGGGGCCGCGCCGCGCGCGCGCAGCTGGTCCGCCGCGATCCGCGTCGCGGCCATCCACTCGGGCGGGGTCATCTCCAGCGCGTCGACGCCCCCGCCGTCCAGGTCGTCGCGCGAGCGGCCGACGATCCGCAGGAACGCGTCGTTGGCCTCGAGGACCCGTCCCGACAGCTCGGCCACGGCGATGCCGATGACGTCCGACTCCGCCAGCCGGCGGAAGCGCGTCTCGCTCTCCCGGAGCCTGCGCTCCGTCTCGCGCCGCGCCCGTCGCGCCTCGGCCTCGCGCAGCTCCCGCCACACGGCCGGGACCAGCCGCGCGAGCCGCCCCTTGATGAGGAAGTCCTGGGCGCCGGCCTTCATGGCCTCGACCGCCGTCTCCTCGCCGATCGTGCCCGAGGCGATGATGAAGGGCACGTCGAGCCCGCGCTCGCGGACGAGCGCGAGCGCCGCGGTCGCGCTGAAGGTGGGCATCGTGTAGTCGGAGACCACGAGGTCCCACCCGGCGCGATCGAGCGCCGCGCTCAGGTCGTCGCGGGTGTCGACGCGCTCGAAGGTCGGATCGAAGCCGCCACGGCGCAGCTCGCGAACGACGAGCAGGGCGTCGTCCTCGGAGTCTTCCACGAGCAGGATCCGGAGCGGGGTGCCCACGGCGCTACGCGCGCCTCCTGGGCGCGACCTCGTTGAGCAGGAGCCAGAAGAGCCCGAGCGCCTGGACCGCCTCCGTGAACTGGGCGAAGTCCACGGGCTTGCGGACGTAGCTGTTGGCTCCGAGCGAGTAGCCGTGGACGACGTCCTCTTCCTCCCGGGACGACGTGAGGATCACGACCGGCAGCAGGCGGGTGCGCTCGTCGGCGCGGATGCGGCGCAGCACGTCGAGGCCGCCGAGGCGAGGGAGGTTGAGGTCGAGCAGCACGACCTGGGGCACGTCGCGCGGGTCGCGGCCCGCGTGCGGTCCGGTCGCGAAGAGGTAGTCGAGCGCCTCCTCGCCGTCGCGCGCCACGACGACCTCGTTGGCCACGTTGCTCTTGCGGAGCGCCCGCAGCGTGAGCGCCTCGTCGTCCCCGCTGTCCTCCACCAGCAAGATCACCGGCCCCATGGCGTCTCTCCCCCTTCCCGCGTGCCGCCGGCGAGCGTGAAGCGGAACGTCGCCCCGCGCCCCTCGCTCCCCTCGGCCCAGATGCGCCCCCCGTGCCGCTGCACGATGCGCTGGACCGTGGCGAGCCCGATGCCGGTCCCCTCGAAGTCCGAGCTCTTGTGGAGCCGGCGGAACGGCGCGAAGAGCTTGTCGCGGAGCGCCATGTCGAAGCCGGCGCCGTCGTCGCGCACGTAGTAGGCGGGCAGGCCGTCGACCTCCTCGGCCCCGAACTCGATCCGGGCGCGATGGTTCTTCCGCGTGAACTTCCAGGCGTTGCCCAGCAGGTTCTCCATGGCCACGCGCAGCAGCGGGGCGTCGCCGTGGGCCACGAGCCCGCCGGCGACGACGACGTCGACCGCGCGCTCGGGCTCGCTCGCGCGGAGCTGATCGGCGATCGAGCGCGCCAGGCTCGACAGGTCCACCGTGTCGCGGTGCAGCTCGGTGCGCGTCAGGCGGGCCAGCCCGAGCAGGGCGTCGATGAGCTGCGCCATTCTCTCGGCGCCGGCCACGATGCGCCGGAGGTACCCGGCGGCCTCGTCGTCGAGCTTGCCGGCGAGATCCTCGAGGAGGGCCGCGCTGAAGCCGCTGATCCCGCGCAGGGGCGCGCGCAGGTCGTGGGCGACCGAGTAGCTGAACGCCTCGAGCTCGCGGTTGGCCGCCTCGGCGGAGATCCTGGCGCGCTCGAGCGCCTCGTGGGCGCTCTTGCGCTCGGAGATGTCGCGGATGGTGCTCGTGGCGAGCAGGCCGTCCTCGGTCTGCAGGGGGCTCAAGCTGATCTCGAGGGGGAACTCCGAGCCGTCCTTGCGCCGACCGCAAAGCTCCAGGCCGGAGCCCATGGCGCGGACGCGCGGGCTCGCGAAGTAGCCGGCGCGGTGCGCGGGGTGCGCGCGCCGGAACCGCTCGGGCACGAGGAGCTCCACCGGCTGTCCGAGCAGCTCCTCGCGGGTGTACCCGAAGAGCGCCTCGGTCTGGGCGTTGACGACGACGATCCGTCCCTCGCGTCCGACCACGACCATCGCGTCGGGCGCGCTCTCGAGCAGCGCGCGAAACTTCGCCTCCTTGGCCTCGGCGGCGCGCAGGGCCTGCCGGTCCCGCTCCGCGCCGCGTTGCTCGAGGCGAACGAGCTCGGTCACGTCCTCGACGCGGTGGATGACGTAGCGGACGTCTCCGCCCGGCCCGAGGACCGGGGCGTTGTGCGGGCTCCAGTAGCGCGCCTCGAACCCCCCGCCCTCGGACTCGGGCCTCCGGATGTCGTACTTCTGCACGGCCATCGTGTCGGGACGCCCGCTGCGGAGCACCTGCTCCAGGGATCCGCGCAGGTTGGCGACGCCGTTCGCCCCTGGATCCTCGGGGTTGTCGGGGAACACGTCGAACAGGGGACGACCGAGGATCTGCGCGCGCTCCGTCATCGTCGCCCGGAGGTAGGCGTCGCTCACGGCGACGATCCGCAGCTCGCACGTCAGCACGAGGTAAGGCGCGGGCGCCTGCTCGAAGAGGGCCTGGAAGTCGACGGAGGAGAAGTCTCGTGAAGATCCGACCAAGCGTCTGCACCCGGCTCCTGCGCGGCCCGCGATCGCGCAGTTCATTCTAACCGACCCCCTGCGCGCGACCACCGAATCGGTGGACATCACCCCACAGGGGTGATTGACGCGACGGCTCGATGGGGCCCTGCGCCCCTGCGCCTGCTCGTCGCAGGGTCGTTGCACGGTGCGCGCATGACGCCGCGCGATAACCCTCATTGCGGGGACCCCCCGGGTGGGCTCAATTGGAGGCTCATGTCGAACGGTGGCCCGAGCTTCGACGACCTGCGCGCGCGCGTTGCCGAGCTCGAGTGCCAGCTCGCGGCGCGCGAGGACGAGCACGCTGCGCAGCTCCAGGCGATGGAGGCGCGGCTCGTCCGGTCGCAGGCCGTCTCGCGCGTCGGCAGCTGGGAGCTGGACCTCGCCACCGGCATGGTCTGGGGCTCGATCGAGGCGTTCCGGATCTACGGCCTCGCGCGCGCCACGCCCTACCTGCCCCTGGCGGAGGTGCAGGCGCGGGTCGTCGAGTCCGACCGACCGGTCGTGGACGCCGCCCTGGCCGCCGTCGTGGAGGGGGAGGGCCCCTACGAGGTCGAGTTCACCATGGTCCCGGGCGACGGCGGCGCGCCGCGGATCGTCCACAGCGTCGCGAGCGTGGTGCGCGACGAGCGCGGCGCCCCTTGCGCGGTCGCCGGCGTGCTGCAGGACGTCACCGCCCGCCGCCACGCCGAGGAGCAGTCGCGCAAGCTGTCGCGGGCCGTCGAGCAGAGCCCCGCGTCGATCATGATCACCGACGAGGCGGGCCGCATCGAGTACGTGAACCCGGCGTTCTCGGCCCTCACGGGATACTCGCTCGCCGAGTGCGCCGGGCAGACTCCGCGGATCCTCAAGTCCGGGCGCGTCGCGCCGGAGGTCCACGCGGAGCTGTGGCGCACCGTCCTCTCCGGGCACGTGTGGCGCGGGGAGGTCGTGAACCGCAAGAAGAACGGGGACCTGTACCGGGAGTGGGCCGTGATCGCGCCCATTCCGGACGCCGCGGGCAAGATCACGCACCTCGTCGCCGTCAATCAGGACCTCAGCGAGCAGGCGAAGCTGCAGGAGCAGCTCCGGCAGGCGCAGAAGATGGAGGCCGTGGGGCAGCTCGCCGGAGGCGTCGCGCACGACTTCAACAACGTGCTGTCCGTGGTGCTCAGCTACGCGTCGCTGGCCATCGACGGCCTCGCGGTCGGCGACCCGCTGCGCGACGACCTCCAGCAGATCGCCAGGGCGGGGCAGCGCGCCGCCGACCTCACGCGGCAGCTCCTGGCGTTCAGCCGGCGGCAGGTCCTCCAGCCGCGGGTGCTCGACCTGAACGATTCGCTCGCGGCCATGGAGCGCATGCTCCGCCGCCTGCTGGGCGAGGACGTCGACCTGCGGATGGACGCCGGGCCCGGGCTCTGGTCGGTCAAGGCCGACGCCGGTCAGATCGAGCAGGTGGTGATGAACCTCGTGGTCAACGTGCGGGACGCGATGCCCGGCGGCGGCCGGCTCACCATCGAGACGGCCAACGTCGAGCTCGACGACGCGCTCGCGCAGCAGGTGCCCGGCACCCGGGCGGGGCGCCACGTCCGGCTCGCCGTCAGCGACACCGGGACCGGGATGGACGAGCAGACCCAGGCGCACATCTTCGAGCCCTTCTTCACGACCAAGGGTCCGGGCAAGGGGACGGGGCTCGGCCTCTCCACCGTGCTCGGCATCGTGCAGCAGAGCGGCGGCGCGCTGCGGGTCCACAGCGCGCCCGGCGAGGGCGCCCGGTTCGAGATCTACCTGCGGTGCGAGGACTCCGCCCCGGAGCGCGCGAGCGCTCGCCCCTCCGTGGCCCCGCGGCGCCCGACGGGAGAGACGATCCTCGTCGTCGAGGACGAGGCGCAGGTCCGCCAGCTCGTCCGGGAGATCCTCGCGCGCAAGGGCTACGTGGTGCTCGACGCCCCCGGCCCCGCGGAGGCGCTGGCGCTCAGCGCGACGCACGCCGCGACGATCCATCTCCTGCTGACCGACCTGGTGATGCCCGGCCTGAACGGCCGCCAGCTCGCCGAGCGCGTCCTCGAGTCCCGGCCCGACGTCCGCGTGCTGTACATGTCGGGGTACCCGGGCGGCGTCATCGCCGAGCGCGGCGTCCTGGAGGAGGACGCCGAGTTCCTCGCGAAGCCGATCACGCCCGCCGCGCTCCTGGCCAAGGTCGGCGAGGTGCTGGGGACGTCGCACCCCTGAGGCGCGCGGCGGGGTCCAGGCGCGCGCGCGCCCTCAGCACACGCGGTTCCGACCTTGCGCCTTGGCCCGGTAGAGGCGCTCGTCGGCGACGGCGACCAGCGCGTCCACGCTCGCCGGCCTGCACTCGGACAGCGACGCCACGCCCACGCTCACGGTCATCTTGAGCGTCCGCGACTCCCAGGGGATCGACAGCCGCTCGACCCCGCTGCGGATGCGCTCGGCCAGCACGCCCACGTTCCTGTGCTCGATGCCGCGCACGAGGACCACGAACTCCTCGCCGCCGTAGCGCGCGAGGACGTCCTCGGAGCGGATGGTCGTCTTCACCTGGGCCGCCACCACGCGCAGGACGCCGTCGCCGGCGAGGTGGCCGAAGCTGTCGTTGACGCGCTTGAAGTGGTCGAGGTCGAAGAGGACGAGGCCGAGCAGCGTCCCGTGACGCTGCGCGTAGGCGAACTCCGTCGCGAGCCGTTCGCCCGCGTACTTGCGGTTGTACAGCCCCGTCAGCGCGTCCCGCGTCGAGCCCTCGTAGAGCTTGTGGGCGAGGGCCTCCTCGTCGGCGGCGACGAGCCGGAAGCGCAGCACGAGCCCCGGGCCCGCCTGCACGCGGTCGCCGCTGGCGAGCTCGACGCGGTGCACCTTGCGCCCGTTCACGAAGGTGCCGTTGGCCGAGCCGAGGTCTTCGAGGAGGTAGCGTCCCGCGTCCGTGCGGACGACGCGCGCGTGTCTGCGGCTGACGCCCACGTCGTCGATGTCCACGTGGGCCTCTCGACCGCGGCCGAGGATCGTCTCGTCCCGGTCGAGCGTGAAGACCTGGCCGGCGTGCAGCCCGAGCAGGACCGTGAGCACCGGCACGTCCTGGGGCGCGGCGACGACGGGAGCCGCCGGCACGGAGGGGCCGGCGCGCTGGGTGGGCCTCTCGTCGGCGAGCCACTCGGGGGCGGCGGCCGGCTCCGACGCGCGGTCGGCCGACTCGACCCCGCGCGAGAGATCGGGCGGCGTCGGGGTGCGGATCGGGACGACCCTGGGGAACTCCGCGGTGCTGGGCGGGGACTTGGGCATCGGGTCACCTGGCTCCGTAGGCGCCGCGCCGTCAGCGGTGCGAGCACCCGCCCTGCGCCTGCTGCGAGGCTCCGCCGCCGGGGCCGCTGCCCGAGTAGAGGCCCGACATGACCGTCACGTCCAACGGGATCGGCGTGCGCTTGTGCGTCTGGCACGGCAGCGACTCGTAGTACATCGTCGCCGCCGTCTCGCTGTAGTCCTCGCCCAGGCCGAAGAAGTGGCCGGCCTCGTGCGTCGCGACGTTCTGCAGATCGTAGACGTCGCCGCACGTGTCCTCGCCCCCTTCGCCTGCCCGGGGAGACTCGCCTGGCCGGGGCGAGAGGATCCCGAAGACGTACTTCTCGTTGAAGACGGTGTCGGCCTCGAGCACGTCGCCCGACGCGTCGTCGACGAACGACGTGGTCAGGGCCAGGACGTCGCCCTCGCCCGGCGTCTCGACCTTGCCCACGAGCACCCGGTTGACGCCGTCCCGGGCCACCTCGCCGGGGGCGCTCGCGGTGTCGACCGACACGTCGGGCACGTGGGCGCCGGTCGACATCCAGGCGCCGTACGCCGACACGATCGCGTCCTTGGCCCCCGGCCCGAGCGCGAGGATGCTCGGGTCCACCGACACCGTCACGGCGCCGACGGTCCAGCGCACGTGGGCCCCGCTCGACGTGGTGCGCAGCCCCGCCTTCCCGGAGACGACCATCGGCACGACCTTGCCGTGCGGCGTCGCGCGGTGCCACCCGGCCAGGCCGATGGCCACGAGCCCCGCGGCCACGATCGACGCGGCGACCCCGCGCCCCACGTAGCGCGCGCGGGCGCGCTCCGGGGGCGGCGCGCGGCTCGGCGCCATCGCCGCGCGCAGGCTCGTCATCGCCGGGCGCAGGCTGCCCGCGAGCGAGAACCTGCGCGGGCTCACCGACGTCGGCCGCCCGGGGCCGCGCGAAGGGCTGGAGCCAGCAAGCATGCTCTACATGGTAGCGCCGCGCCGCGCCGGCGCAGGTGGCATTTGCGCGGCCCTCTGCCCACGGGGCTCCACGGGACCACGGGACCACGGGACGGCGGCCTTCATCGAGGTGGCCCAGCTCATTCGCACGGCGGACGGATCGGGCACCGGGCTCGGCCCGGTCGACTCGTGGCCTGTGAGCGGGGGGCCGGCTGCGCTAGCGTCCGCGCTCCGATGCTCTCCCGGATCGCCGTGGCCGTCGCCGCCCTCGCCCTGCTCAGCGGGTGCCCCGATCCCAACACGTACGGCACGCCGCGCACGCTGGCGCCGGGCGACTTCCAGCTCCAGGCGGCGCTCGGGGGCTGGGGAGGGACCGCGAGCGGCAACACGCACTTCTCGGCCGGCCTGCCCAGCCTCGGGGTGCGCTACGGGCTCGCCGATCGCGTGGACGTGGGGGCGCGCGTCGTCAACTTCACGGGGCTCGGCGGCGACACGAAGATCAACCTCGTCCGGGGGCGCTTCGATCTGGCCGTCGACCCCGGCGTGCAGGCGTTTCACATCATCGGCACCGCGATGAACAACCAGACGGCGTCGCCCGTCGAGGTCCTGCAGTTCCACGTGCCGCTGCTGCTCGGCTACAACTTCGACGAGGACCGGACGCTCGTGCTCACGCCGGGCTTCGTCGCGACCGCGGTGGCCGGCAACGTCCAGGTCACCGGCGCGCTCCCCGACCAGATCGCGTTCGCGACGCCGGGGGTGGGGGCGCGGCTCGGCCTCGGCCTGAACATCCGCACGAGCGACACCTTCTCGTGGCAGCCGGAGCTGACGGCCTACCACGAGATCAACGCGGTGGACGCGTGGGTGTACGTCTTCGGGATCGGCGGGAACATCGGGGCGCAGCCCGACTACTCGGACCTGGCGGAGGGGCCGGGGGAGGGGCAGACCTCGCCCGCGGAGGCGCCCTGAGCGCGCGACGACGCCGCGCAGGATCGCGCGTGGCGAGGCGGGGTGAGGAGCTTCGCCGCGTCGCCTTCGGTCCGCCTTGGGCGGGGCCTGCCCGGCCCTACGGCGCCTCGGGCAGCCGCCACAGCGTGCCGAGAGGGATCTCGAGGCCCTCGAACGACTCGGGGCGGAAGGGGGCGTCGTCGGCGAGGACGTCGGCGACGAGGTACTTGTCGCCGTGCAGGACGAGGCGCTCGAGGGTGCGGGCGGCGGGATCGACGAGCCAGTACTCGGGGACGCCGATGGAGGCGTACCAGGCGAGCTTGGTCATCCGGTCGTAGCGGCGGCTCGAGTCGGAGAGGACCTCGACGGCGAGATCGGGGTGGCCGGAGACGAGGCCGACGGCGTCGCCGCGGGAGGCGGGGTTCGAGGAGCGGAAGAACTGGACGTCGGGCATGACGCCGCGGCGGTCGGTGATGCGGACCTTGAAGCCCGACACGACGCCGATGCCGGCCTTGCGGGGCAGGGCCCAGCTGGCCAGGTAGTGGCTCAGCATCCAGACGATGTACTCGTGCAGCTTGGTGGGCACCTCGACCTCCACGAGCTCGCCGTCGATGAGCTCACGCAGGTCGTCCTCCTCGAGGGCGACGAAGTCGTCCCAGGTGTAGGGGCCGGTCGAGGGCCGGGCCTCGTGCATGAGGGGAGTATGCGGCATGGCGAGCGGCGGCGCAGCACTGCGCGAGGCGTGCCGAGGAGGCGCGCGAGGAGTGTCGCGCGGTTGCGCTGCGTCCGGGGTGTCCCGGGACAGTTGGAGCGGGATCAACAAGGGCGGTCTTTCACGTGCGACCAGCCGAAATCCCCGTGAAAATTGCCCCGGGCCGCGACGGCACGCACCGTAGCTGGACGACACGCTACACCGCGTCGGGCAACTGGGGGGCAACGGCCTACTGACAGCAGATCGTCACGGCTCCCTGCCGGCGTCGCGCTCCCCGTTGGCCTGACGGTCGACGCTCCGCAACTCCCCGCGTTCGTGCGGTCCCGCCGCAGCTTGCAAGGGCCTACTGGTACCCTCGCTCCGTCGCGATCATCGGCGCCTCGACGGAGGGAGACGGGACGGGACGCGATTCGACGGGATGTTGGGTAACTAGCGGGTAACGGGCGTTGCGCCCCGCGAGCCTGAGGGGGCTCACGGTCGAGAAGACACCATGACCGCGCAGGCTCTCGACGCGCACCGGCAGCTAGGTCGGCGGGCTGAACCGGCCATGCCTAGGTCTCGGCCAAGAGGAACCGTCGCGGCCTGTTCCTTGGGGCGTGCGCCGGTAGGTGCACGAGGCGGAGGCGATCAAGGAAGTCCTGCTGTCCCAGCAGAACCGTTTGCTCAAGCGCCGCCAGGTCCGTTGTGAGGCAAACGTGCACGTCATGCAGAGTAAGAACGCCAGAGCCTTGGCGCCCGACCCGCATCGTGGCGCGGACCGAATGCCCGTGCGCGTTGCCACCAAGGCCAGCAAGAGGGACCCGCGGCGTACCCTCGATGGTCGCTCGCCGGGTGGGGTCGCGCACAAGCTCCAACGGTGCGAGGACCATCACGGACCCGGTGTCGACGACCCCGGTCAGGGCAAGCGTGAAGCCTTCGCCCGCACCAAAGTCGAACGAGACTTGGAGCCTTGGTCGACCAACGAATGGACGCTCAGGGTTGATCCTCTCGGTGAGGGAACTCATCTACGCGAGTCTGCCCAAGACCACGTCGCGCTGCGCGGCGACTCGATCGTAGAGGGCCCCGAAGTTTGCGTCATGATCTACGAGTTCTCCAGTTCGGCTGACCGCAACGAACTGACCGCGGAAACCGGCCGCCTCGTCAGGATGCGCGCCCGTCCATGCCAGAACGGGATCCGCGTAGCCACCTTCCTCCTGTCCCGGTTCCGCGCCTTCGGGATCGTCAAGGCCGCACAGTCGTTCGAGCGCAGCAATGCGCCGCTCGCTCTGGGAGCGGTAGTGCTCTTGCGCCGCGCGTTCCCACTGACGTTCGCGCTCAGATCGCGCAAATCGGGCTTCGAGCGCTGTCACGCGATCGGGGAAGGGCACCCTCATCGTGTCGATGACTTGGCGAACGACGCGCGCGACCAAGGCGTGCTCCGGGTCTGCGCCACCCTCGAGATCGGGCTCGCAGATGTCGTCTAGCTGCTCGCTAGCCGCCGCACCGCCGACGAGCACGAGGTGCGAACGTCTTCGAACAGGCGGCTTGTTATTCTTCCAGTCCATGTCCCACCACACCGAAGCTGAGCGCTGTTGTCTCTGTCGCCCGTGAATGTCAGGACCGATAGTCCACCCACCGCGGGGTTGAAGCGCCATCCCTGGACCGCCGGTATCGCCTGATGCTCCTCGCTCTCGACCGTGACCACCGTGGGTTGTAGTGCCGCCAGCTTGGCCACACGCCAGGCACCCACACCTAGCTCATAGCTCACATCGTACCTGACGACCGAGTTTTGTGCCGGCCAGGCCCGTGCAAGCCGTCCCATGAACCCGTCGGTCCCCCCGAGGCGCTTGCTCTCGGCGACGACCTCCTCAGGCGGCTTGAAGGGTGGGTCCGCGGTACGGACTTCCCGAAGGCCCACGTGGAACGTGTCACCATCGGGGTCCGGCTCCGTGGTGTGCATCGTCCCGCTGATCACGACGCAGAGGTCATCGGAGAGCAGGTCGAACTCCCACCAGTCGTCTTCCTCCTCGCCTTCGACGCCTGGAAGGTCCGGCTGCGATGGGGGTGCGGGCGGCAGCACGACCTTCGCGAAGGCCTTCCACGCCTCTGCGGTCCCCGGAGCATACAAATCAAGGCGAATACTCCGCGGCGCCCCCATGACGGCTGCCTCAATCGGCGACGTATTCATGCGGCTAAGCTATGCGATGCCCGCCGCCCCGCAAAGGTGTCTCGGACGGCGTCAGGAGCCTGCGATGACCTGCGTCTTTCTGGCAGGGTCAGGTGGGGACGCCCGGCAAGGTCGGGTCGGTGGCCAGCACCGGGGCGCTGGTCGGGGCGGGGCAAGGACCGCGGTTCGCTCACGCGCGATCCGGGACTTCTCCCCGTGACGGCAGCCCTTCTCCACGACGGCGCGCACCGTCGCGCGACCGGCGTCGGGGCCTAGTCCGCGCACGCCGCAGGCGCTTGGCAGGTCCGCCACGGCTGCTGGCACATGCCGCCGGGCGAGAGTGGGTAGGTGCCCCCCCCGCCCACGCAAGCACTGCGCGGCGCCGCCGCATGACAGCACTTCCCCTCGGCGCACTTCCCCGAATGAACCATCGCCGCGTTTGGATCGCACTCGTCGGCGTGGGCGGTGGGCGCAGGTCCCGGCGCGGGCGAACCGCCGACGCGGGCGAGACACGCTGCGACCTCGGGGCGGGCCACCACTGGCTTCTTCCTACTCGTGGAAAAGCCGTGCATGAGGAGAGACTGGCCGGCTCGGTTGCGCCAGAGCGCCCTCGGATGGTTGCGCCAGGTAGCCTAGTGCAGAGCGCGAGCGCCTCGACCAACTTCCAAAGCAGCGCGCGGTCGAAACGCGCGCGAACCTCGACGCGCGCGACCCCGATGGACACCACCACCACCAGCGGCGCGGCGACGCCGCGCCGCTCGGTCGGCACGACGCGCAGATACCAACGCGCGCCGCCGAGGCCCCCTCAGCCGCTCACAGCCCGAGGAGCATGCGCACGACGGTCTCGACCTTCGCCATCGTCGCCAGCGTGACCACGCCGATCGGCTTCACCAGGCGGCGCGTCGAGATCGTGCGCGCCTGCTCGCCGATGACGTAGCGGTTCTTCGTCAGACCGCCCTCGGGTGGGCGCACCTCGACCGGACGCGGGACGGGATCCGAGGGCGCAGCGTGCCCGTGACGGGAAGCACGGTGACGAGGCCCGCAGGGCTGGCGTTGAATCCGTCGACGCTGAGCACGAGCGCCGGGCGTCGCCCCGCCTGCCCGTGTCCCTCGATCGGATCGAACCCCGTCAGCCACACCTCACCGCGACGCGGCGCGCTCATTCGTTCTGGAGGCCGTCCGCGCTCGTGGTCTCCCATGCCGCCCGCTCGGCCTGCTCCTCAGCCCACGCCTTCGGATCGGCGCGAAGCGCGGCGTAGCCCGCGCTCATGGCTTCGAGGAACACCTCGTGGCGGTAGAGCTCCACGGCACGCGCAAGCGCTTCGGTGAGCGGGATGTGCTTCGCCCTCGGGCCGGCCTTTGGCCGGGCCTCGTGCATGAGGGGAGTATGCGGCATGGCGAGCGGCGGCGCAGCACTGCGCGAGGCGTGCCGAGGCGGCGCGCGTGGCGAGGCGGGGTGAGGAGCTTCGCCGCGTCGCCTTCGGTCCGCGATGCGGGCGCGATCTGCTACCGCCGAGGCTTGCGCGGGGTGCGGCTCTTGGCCGGAGCGCCGTTGAGCTCGAGGCGATGCTCGACGCGCTCCAGTCGATCTCTCACGTCGATCATGTCGCCTTTGAGGCCCGCCACATCGGTCTTGAGCACGGCCACGTCGGTCTTGAGCCCGGCCACATCGGTCTTGAGCCCGGCCACGTCGGTCTTGACCACGGAGAGGTCCAGCTCCACGCGGGACAGGCGGGTATCGAGGCCGTCGATCTTCGCCCCGAGGACCTCGCGCGTGCCCTGGAGGGCCTCGCCGAAGACCCGGAACTGGGAGCGCAGCTCCTCGAGCAGCATGGCGACTTCGTGACCGGTCATCGGGATCTCACAGTGCCCGCCGGAGCGCGGGCTGGCAAGGGTGGGACGCGCCCGGCCACGAGCAGCTCGCGTGCCGCGGTATGAGAGCAGGGAGATCGCAGGGTTGGCGAGCGGCGAGGGTGTCCGCGGACGATCGCAGGGTGTCCGCGGACACTGGGGGCGGCACAGAGGCCCGGCGTTTGGCTTCATCGACGCCGTCGTTCGCAACCTCGAGATCCTCGGCGAAGCTGCGGCTCGCGCACGTCCTTGGGCAGGGCCTGCCCGGCCCTACGGCGCCTCGGGCAGCCGCCACAGCGTGCCGAGCGGCACCTCGAGGCCCTCGAACGACTCGGGGCGGAGGACGGCGTCGTCGGCGAGGACGTCGGCGACGAGGTACTTGTCGCCGTGCAGCACGAGGCGCTCGAGGGTGCGCGTGGCCGGATCGACGAGCCAGTACTCGGGGACGCCGATGGAGGCGTACCAGGCGAGCTTGGTCATGCGGTCGTAGCGGCGGCTCGAGTCGGAGAGGACCTCGACGGCGAGATCGGGGTGGCCCGAGACGAGGCCGACGGCGTCGCCGCGGGAGGCGGGGTTCGAGGAGCGGAAGAACTGGACGTCGGGCATGACGCCGCGGCGGTCGGTGATGCGGACCTTGAAGCCGGAGGCGAGCGTGATTCCAGCGTGCCGGGGGAGCGCCCAGGCCGTCAGGTAGTGGACGACGAGCGCGACGATGTACTCGTGCAGCTTGGTGGGCACCTCGACCTCCACGAGCTCGCCGTCGATGAGCTCACGCAGGTCGTCCTCCTCGAGGGCGACGAAGTCGTCCCAGGTGTAGGGGCCGGCCTTTGGCTGGGCCTCGTGCATGAGGGGAGTATGCGGCATGGCGAGCGGCGGCGCAGCCCTGCGGGAGGCGTGCCGATGCGGCGCGCGTGGAGTGTCGCGCGGTTGCGCTGCGTCCGGGGTGTCCCAGGACGGATCGGGGGTGGCGCGGGACAGGGCCTCGGCCGCTTCAGATGAGCTTCACGCCGCTCGTGCGCGCCAGGCGCTTGTCGAACGGGTCTGAGCCGGGTCGTCGCCGACGAGCACCCGCACGATGACGTTCGTATCAAGCGCGACCACGTCGCACCGCCCGCGCGAGGGCGCGATCCATCTCTTCGACGGAGACGATGCGCGAGACCGGGGGCCGATCGCGCAGGAGCTCCTCGGGCTCGTGAAGGGCCGGAATGAGCACCAGGCGCCCCTCGGCGTCGCGGCGAGCATCTCCCCCGCCTCGGGGGCCTCGAGGCGCGCGAGGGCCGCGAGCGCCTCGTCGCGAAGCTTCCTCGGACGGGCCGCGTCGCCGGCGGCGCGCATCAGCGCCTCGACGCTCCAGGGGAGGTCCCAGCGTCCGAGCGTCGCGGCCGCCGTCATCGACGCGCCGAGGCTCGGGTCGTCGAGCAGCTCGCGGACCGTGGCCTGCGTCCTCAACCGGTCGTTCGACAGGCACATGGCGATCTCGTTGCGGCCGTCGCCGTCGTCGGCGGCGATCGCCCGGCACAGCGTGCGGATGCCGGCGGGCCCGGCGTTGACGTACACCGCGAAGAGGTACCCGGCGTCGGTCACCTCCTGCGGCGCGATGCCCCGATGGACGAGGATCTCGGCCGCGAGGATCGCCTTCGCGCGGTAGTCGTCCTCGAGTCGCGCCGTCAGGTAGTCGGTGCCGAGCGCGGGCGCGGCGGCGAGCTGTCGCGCGAGGGCAGCGGCGCAGGCGGCGCGGACCTCGGGATCCCGGTCGTTCAGGCCGAAGGTGAGCCGGTCCCACGCGCGCGGCCGGTCGCCGAGGGCGGCGGCGGCGCGCAGGCGGACGGCGCGATCGGGGCTGCCGCGGAGGTCATCGGCCAGGGTCTCGTCGAGGGGGCTCGGATCGCGGGTGGTCATCGGGGCTTCCGGGGCGGCAGAGGGTACGGCAAGACGTCGGGACCGGGAACGCTGCGCGGGCCTCACCACTCCTCCCCCGTCTCGATGCTCCGGAGCGCGTCCTCGGCGCACTCCCTGAGGAACGCGTCCTTCACTCCCCGCTCGACCAGGGCCCGCAGCGCCGGCAGCGCCGCCGTGTTGCCGATCAAGCCGAGGCCGTTGGCGCACATGGCGCGCACGTGCTCGACGATCGTCTCGTCGTCGAGCGCCGCGGCCAGCAGCTCGCCGGCCTCGGGGGCCTGGAGGTGCGCGAGGGCCTCGAGCGCCTCGTCGCGCAGGCGCCGCGGGCGAGCGGCGTCGGCGGCGACCGTCATCAGCGCCTCGACGCTCCACGGCTCGTCCCACTGCCCGAGCGTCGCGGCCGCCACGACCGATGCGGCGAGGTGGGGCTCGTCGAGGAGCTCGCGCACGGTGGCCTCCGTCACCCGCCGCCGCGACGCGAGGTGCGCGGCGAGCTGAGCGATCCGCTCGAGGTTGGGCAGGGGGACGGCCTGGCACAGGGTACGGATGCCCCGCGGGCCGCGGGCGACGTACGCCTCGTAGACCTGCGGCGAGCCGCAGGCGTCGATGACGTCCCCGAGGCCGCGCGTGATGCCGCGGCGCGCGAGGATCTCGGCGGCGAGGCGCGCGGCCGGCGTGTCGCGCGGCGCGAGCTGCGCGATGAGGTAGCTGGCGCTCGGGCCGGGCGCGGCGGCGAGCCGCGCGATGATCGCGTCCCGATCGTCTCCGCGCGCCCCTTCGGCCGCTGCGTCGAAGACCGCCTCGAGGGCCCTGCGCGTACCGAGGCCGATCGCCTGGTCGACGAGGTCCATCTGCAGGGGCGCCGGGCACTCCGGATCGAGGTGCGCGTAGAGCTTGTCGAGCTGCATCGAATCGAGGGTCGTCGGATGGCGGGACATCATGGGTCGGCTCCGGGGGCGGGCATGGCGACGTCAGGGATCGGGACCCGGGGAGCGCCCCCCTCTCACGAGGGCGCTCCCCTGTCCCTGGCTCTCCGCGCGCCCTACGAGGGCAGCGCGGTCACTCGGTCACGAGTGCGGCGCTCCTCCGTTGACCCCCGGCGCCGCGGCGGCGGGCGCGGGAGGCGCGGCAGGAGCCGCAGCCGGCGCGATTGCCG
>JAJYCT010000481.1 GCA_021778125.1 Myxococcales bacterium | reverse complement strand
GCCTCCGCTTGCGCGGCGTCAAACGCGCCGATCGCCCGCGCCAGGTCCACCGCCGCCACCGTCTCGTGGAGGCTGCCGTTCGCGAGCATCAAGGAAACACAATGCCCGCAAGACTGACCTGAAGATCTTTGGGTACCCGTGGCACCCGCTCTACGGCCGTGAGGTTTGCGTCCGCCTGGGCGAACGCTATCGCGGTGGAGAGGCCGTCCGCTGCTTCGTCGAAGGCAACGACCGGGGCTTTCTGGTCCCGAAGTGGATGCTGGACGGCGCCTGCTGCCTGGATGCGCAGCTGCGCACCGAAGCGCGCGTGAGCTGCCGCGCGCTCGCAGAACTGGAGCGGCTGCTTCGAGAGGCGGCAGCCAACTCATCGCTGGACGTGGGAGCGGGGAGCGAGCAACAGACGCGGCATGACAATCAGACCGCGAAGCCATCAGCTGAGCCTCTTGGAAGCTCGTCCAGTCCTACCCATCTGGCGTTCGCTGCCGAGCGAGACCCGCAGCGAGGTTCTGCGGCTGTTGACGCGCCTGCTGCAAGAGCACGTTCGCGTAGGCATCCCAGGCCGAAAGGAGGCAAATCATGAGTGAGAAGATCACGGCGAGCCACCTCCGTCGGAAAGCGCTGCTCTACATCCGACAGTCCTCGCCCCAACAGGTCACCAACAACGAGGAGAGCCGCCGTCTCCAATACGCGATGCGCGACCGCCTGCGGACGCTCGGGTGGAAGGAGATCGAGGTGATCGACGAGGATCTCGGCCGGTCCGCGGCCGGATCCACCGAGCGTACAGGGTTCGAGCGGCTGGTTGCCCTGGTCTCTCTCGGGGAGATCGGCGCGGTGGCCGCCCGCGAGGTCTCGCGGTTCGCCCGCAACAGCCGGGACTGGCAGAAGCTGGTGGAGGTCTGCCGGTACGTCGACACCGTGCTCGTCGACCAGGACGCGATCTACGACGCGCGCCAAGGCAACGACCGACTGCTGCTGGGGCTCAAGGGAAGCCTGAACGAATACGAACTTGAGCTGTTGCGTTTGCGTGCCCATGAAGCCCGCCGGGAAAAGGCCCGGCGGGGCGAGTATTTCGCCAAGATCGCCGTGGGGTATCGCAAGACCGAAGAGGGCAAGCTCGAGAAGACGCCGGACCTGCGCGTCCAGCAGATCATCCGCCTCGCGTTCGACAAGAGTCTCGAGTTGGGAAGCGCTCGGCAATGTCTGTCGTGGCTTTGCGAGCAGGGACTGGGGGTCCCGGTCAACCGCAACCATCGAGGCGAGGTCCGCTGGAGAGCGCCTTCCCAGGGATGGCTCTACAAGTTGCTGACCAACCCGGTCTATGCTGGCACCTACGCCTACGGCAGGACGGCACTGAAAACCGTGCTCCGAGACGGTATGATTCGTCACGAGGTGGTCCAGAGGCCGCAAGAGGAGTGGATCGTCTACCGGGACCACCACGAAGCGTACGTAGACCAGGCGACGTTCGAGCGGATTCATCAAATGCTCCAGAGGAACGCGCAGGCTCGAAGGGCAGTTGATCCAGGCGCCGCCAAACGCGGCGCCGCCCTGCTCGCCGGGCTTCTGCGGTGTCGGCGATGCGGTGAGAAGCTGCTCGTCGGCTACAGCGGTGACGGCAGCGTGCATCGGTACTGCTGCGATCGGCGAAATTCCGATCACGGTGAGCCTCGCTGCATCAGCTTCAGCGGGGCCGAGGTCGACGAGCGCATCGGGCAAGCGGTGCTCGATGTCGTCGCTCCCGCTGCCGTCGAAGCCTCCCTCCGCGCGGCCACCGAGAGATCCCAAGCGAGCGACGAGACGCTGGAGACCTTGCGGATCGAAGCCAGAGCGGCTCGGTATGAAGCAGACCGAGCGGGGCGGCAGTTCGATGCAGCCGATCCGGAGAATCGCTTGGTTGTCGACGAACTCGAGCGGAGATGGAACCAGGCCCTCGAGCACGCCCAGATCGTCGAGGGCCGTGTTCTACAGAAGGAAGAGGGCCGCCGCAGGGAGGCGGCCGAGTTGCCGCCTCCGGATGCCTTCAGCGCGCTCGCCTCGGATCTCAATCAGATCTGGAACGCTCCAACGACCGATGTCCGATTGAAAAAGCGCATCGTGCGAGCGCTGGTGGAAGAGATCGTCGCCGACGTGAACACGGCCTCCTCCTGCCAGATCCTGCTCGTCGTCCACTGGAAGGGCGGCGTCCACACCGAGTTCCGTGTCCCCAAGCGCCGCCGCGGCTACAACGCGAAGCACACCCCGCCGGACATCGTCGAGGCCATGCGCTTGCTCGCCTTGGTGTGCAGCGACGCCGAGATCGCCGGCTGGCTGAGCAGGGCCGGCATACTCACCACCAGTGGCCATTCCTGGAGCCGTGCGCTCGTGGCATCCTTTCGCAGCGCGCGGGGCATCCCCGCCCATGCCGCGAGGCAATCTACCACGGACACCTGGGTCACCCTCCAGGCCGCCGCTGAGCTCTTGAAGGTCACGCCGAAGACGATCAAACGTGCCGTCGCCCGTGGGGTCCTCGCCGCTCGGCAGCCGCTCCCGCACGGCCCCTGGCTCTTCCAGCGCGACGAGCTACTCAACCCGGCCCTGCGGCAGCGTCTCTTCAAGGCGAACAGCGACCCTGAAGTACCATCTCCCAAACAGCTCGCCCTAGGAATATCCGGCGCATAGCCAGGAGGTGCAGTGTGCCCCCTTCTTCAGCGCGAAGTGCCGGCGGCGGAGCCCCGGCGCATCGTGCGGGAGCCCCTCGGCCACGTTGAGGAACGCGCTCTTGGAAGCCCGCGTGGCCTGATCCCGGAGCTCGGAATCCTGGATGCGGGCCTCGTGCACGCGCTGCGCGAGCTGAAGTGCGGCTTGGTAGATGTCGAGCTTCTGAAAGGCGAATCGAGTGTGGTTTTCCATTTCGGCCTCCTCGCCAGAGGAGGGAGGCCGAAATGGAAAACCAAGAACGGCCGACGACGAAGGCGACCCGGACCGCGACCGATCGACCGCGACCGCGACCGGGACCACGACCGCGACCTCGACCTCGTGCAGCGTGCGTGACAGGCGGCCTCATCGCCTGGCGCGCGCGCTGCGAGAGATCCGCTTCGAAAGCGACCGCGGGTCGGGGTCGGGGTCGACGCGGGGAGAGATGCGCTGTTAGTTCCGGAGTGATTCCGGCAGCCGGCCCCTCACCCCGGCCCTCTCCCCGCTTCGCGGGGCGAGGGGGTTGCGGTCGGGGTCGGGGTTGGTGGCAGGTCGAGCCGCTCGCGAAGCGACGGCGAGATCTGCCGGGGGGTCGGGGTCGGCGGCAGGTCGAGCCGCTCGCGCAGCGGCGGCGAGATCTGCCGGGGCGTAGCGGTCGGGGTCGTGGTCGTCGACCACGTCCGCCCTGCCCCTACCGCGCCGCTCCCGCCACCGTCAGGCTCGGGTACAGCTCGAAGAACTCCCCCCGGCCCCCCGTGAGGTAGCTGAACGTGACCTCCGGGCGGAGCTCCACCTTCCCCACCCGCACCGCGTAGCCGAGCCCGGCGGTCATCGCCGACTGCACGCCGAACGCGCTCCAGCTCCGGGTGAAGCGCGCCGCCAGGGTGAGCGCGCTGGCCTCGGTCGGGCGCAGCGAGAAGATCGCGTCGCCGGAGGGCGCCACGTCCCACACCGGGCTGCCGCCCGAACCGACCCACTCCACCCCGCCGCTGAGCGCGGGCGCGAGCTGGAGGTTCCAGTCCCAGGGGGTCCA
>JAJYCT010000080.1 GCA_021778125.1 Myxococcales bacterium | reverse complement strand
CCTCCACCAAGGCCCTACCCGAGGCGAACGGCGCATGACACAGGCGACCACCAGGGGGGCTCGCACGGCGCGTCAAGGGCCCTCGGGACGTCGCTCGCGGATGGCTTACGATCTAGATGGCTCGAACCTCACGACCATCGCCGCCAACGGTTCGCTCCCCGCTGGGGTCGCGAGTCTCGCAGTGGGAGCCGGCGCACTGTTCTGGCTCCAAGGTGTTCCGGCCCCCAACCCGGGAATGGACATCGTCTCGGTGCCGCTGGCCGGAGGGACCGCCAGCACATTCGTCGCTTCCAACGATACGATCAATGCCATCGCTGCGAATTCGAGCGCGATCTTCTGGAGCGTTCCCAATGGAGGAGGGATCTACACTCAGTCCTCACAGGACTGGAGTTTCCCGAGACCGGCCGCCGCCGCGTAGCCGGTGTGGGATAGAAGAATGTTGAAAAGTTGCGCCTCCTTCCATCTGTCTGTGATTGGGGACTTGCGAGAGTTCCAAACCCAGACTGAGGACGAAAGGAGGCGCTTGATGGCATCGACTATCCGGCGGTTGAAGAGGTCTGTCCAAAAAGCGGCGAAAGCGGGCGGGCTGAGCGCCGAGGACACGGCGCTGGCGGCGGAGATCGTGGTGAGCATTGCCGGCACGGGCAAGGTTCACCTGAGCCAGGTCGCGCGCAGACTCAAGGGCGCGGACGAGGAGCTGATCGACCCCGAGCGCAACGTGTCCGAACGGCTCGCGGCGGAAGACTCGACACTCGACGGTCTTCGCGACGGCTGGTTGCAGATTGTGGCGCGGACCGCGAAGCGGCTGGCGTTCATCACCGTCGACGGAAGCGACATCGCCAAGCCGTACGGCAAGGCGTTCGAGCACCTGGACGTGGTTCGCGATGCCAGCGATCCGCTCAAGCGCATCGTGCCCGGCTACTGGACGGTGCAGATCGACGCGCTCGACGAGCTGCATCGCATGCTGCCGCTGGTCAGCGACGTGTTCTCGACGAAGGCCCCCGAGTACAAGACCTGGTACGACGCGTTCCTGCGGCCGATGCTGCGGGTGATCGCGCGGCTCGGACGCGAGCACACGTGGCTGTTCGATCGCGGTTTCGATGCGATCGACTTCTTGAAGACGCTCATGACGCTGCGGATCCACTGGGTGGTGCGGCAAACGCAGACCCGCTACGTGCTGCTCGGCGACGGCGAGCTTGTGCCGATGCATCTGCTGGCAGCGGGACTGCACAAGCCGCACTCGGTCGACGTGCCCTACGTCGACAAGAGAAACCACGAGCCGAAGGTCGCTCCGGCGTCCTTCGGATTCGCACCGGTACGGCTGCCCGGGATCGACGCGCCGCTGACGATGATCGTGGTCGACGGCGGGCGCGACGAGGACATCGTGCTCTTGACCAACGCGCGCGTCACCGACGCCGACCAGGCCGAGCAGATCGTCTTGGCGTACCTGCGACGCTGGGGATCGGAGGAAGCCACACGGGCGCTCAAGCAGCTCGCCCGAGTCGAGGACTTCCGCGTCCGCAAGTGGGAGTCGATCCAGCGGCTGACGCACCTGGCCATGATGACGTCTGGCGTGCAGGCGCTGATGCTCCTCACCCGACCGCGCATGGCGGCGCGCTACATCGCGCGTGTCGCGCAGTTCTTCGAGAACGTCCTGCTCAAGAACTACCGGCTCTGGGAGGGCATCGCAGACGCGCTGCTCAGCGGCGCATGACGCGGCCGTCGCCCATCCCCCTCCAACCCATCCACCGCGCCGCCGATGCCCCGGGCGACGGCACCGACGGCGCCCCCGCGATACCGACGGCGATTCTCCTGGGGGAAAGGGGGACATGTCCCAGCCCCGCCTTATCCGCTCACGCTCAGCACGTCACGCTGCCGACAGCGGCCGATCTCGGGAAACTCCAGCACTGGAAGCCCGCCGGGTTTGTACCAAACGGGTAGTACAACATGGTATTGATGAAGTTGTCCGCAGCCGTGTTGGACGTAATGTCGCAGTTCGTCGTGTTCCCGCAGCACGCCTTGTAGCTGTTTACGCTCTCCGTCAGGATGTACGGGTGCGTGTTTCCGTGCGCAGGGACAGACAGGGCGCTCAATGTCGCAAGGGCAGCGGCGGCCATGAGACGCGGGCGCATTTGTCCGTAGGCTACGGCGCCCCAGGTCGCTCGTCCAGCCCTTTCAAGGTGCCCCTGAGACGCTCATGCGCGCCCCAGAGTTCGTGCAGCCTGATCGCGAGTCGGTTCGAGGGGCCGTGAAACGGGCCGGTTCGTGAGCGGAGGCGGCGCCGGTCGAAGTTGTGAATTTGTCGACGGTCATGCCCGTCTGACCGTGCGATGTCGCAGACTACAGCGGTCGCCTTGTCCCTGGTCGAGCCGTGTCCCGCTACGAAGTGGTTTGACGCGAGGAGCTGCGTCGTTCTCGGTGAAGCGGGTATTCGTCGCGTCTTCGTGGGCGGCCAAGTAGACCACGTTCCAGTAGAAATGGAACGCCCCGAACGGGGATTGGCGCCTCGCCCCTTGATGCTCGCGGCCCCCTTGGACACACTACTCGCCCAACTCGCTGTCCTACTTCATCAACACGACGTTCAACTACCCGACGATGGCGGAGGCCTACCGCGTCGCGGCGCTCAACGGGTGGAACCGGCTGCACTGAGCGAGGCGAGGGTAACCCGTTGACGACCTTGCCGTGGACGACCTCGCAGTGGGTGGTCTCTGCCCTGGCCACGATCGTGGTCGTGCGGCAAGCGGTGGTGTGGATCCTGCGCCACCGCGGCAGTCGTGCGCCCGCCCAAGGCGATCCCGACCTGGGTTGGCTCGTCGACGCCGCGGCGGGCAGGGCGCAGGCGAGGGGCCGCGCGCTCTTTCGGGTGCGGTCGCTCGCGCTGCGGGTTCCGAGCCTGATCGGCCTCGCCGGGGTTGCCCTCGCTCGGTACGTGATCGCGGACCGGCGCGCGGGGGTCGCCGTGCTCGCGGTGTCGCTCCTGCCCGCGATCGCGTTCGCGCCGGGGCTTCAGGCGGCGACGTTGGCGGCGGCGCGCGGGGAAGACGTGGACAGCGAGCAGCTCTGGAGTCACATGGGCCGCGCCCCGGCCTACGCGCTCCTCGTCGTGGCTCGGTGGGTCGTCGTCCTCCTCGCCGGCGTGCTCTTCCCCCCGCTCGGCTGGTGGCTCGACCTGAGGCTCTCGCTGGCAGGGTTCGTCAGCGTCGACGACGGCGATGGCCCGATCTCCGCCCTTCGCAAGGCCCATCGCTTGACCGCCGGCACCTCGCTGCGCCGCGTGTGGCTGGGCGTGCTCGAGTCGATCGATGCCGTGGCGCGCTACGGCGTGGTCCGCGCATCGCTCGACGGGCGCGTGCGACGAGCCCTCGCCCAGGCACTGCTCTACGATCACCTCGTCGCGCAGCGGGACGGCGTGCAGCGAGTCGCGAACGTGGCCGCGGTGCAGCGCGTCGTCGCGACCGCGCCGCCCGCGACGACCGCCGCGACTCACCCTCCGGACGTCGCGGCGGGCAACGTCGTCGATCCCGCGCGCCCGGCGTGCCCGCGCTGCTCCGGTCCGCTCGAGCGCGCGAACGTCCCCGACGTCGCGATCGGGCACTGCGTGGTGTGCGCCGGCGTCTGGCTCGACAACGCCACGTGTCGCAAGCTGGTCGAGGGGCGGCTGGCGCCGTCGGAGATCGCCGTGTCTCGGACCCGCCCCCAACCAGGGGCGCCGTCCGACGACGGCTCGCGCGTTCCATGCCCGACCTGCGGGTCCGCGATGAAGCGCACCTACGTACCGGCCGCGAGGCTCCACGTGGACGCGTGCGCCGTGCACGGGACCTGGTTCGACGGAGGTGAGCTCGAGCGCGCCGCGACGGGCTTCGCCCGGTCGCGCGAAGAGGCACGCGAGATCGCCCGGCTCGTGGCCAGCGCCCGCAACGACGCCGGCGCCGTCTACCTGCGCGGGCCGGGGGCCATCGTTCGCGAGACGGCATCCGCGCTGGCGAGCGCAGCGCGCACGGGACGCGACATGGCGATGGAAGGGCGCGAAGAGGATCGCGAGGAGATGATCGGGCAGGTCATCGGCGCGGCGCTCGACCTCCTGTTGAGAGACAAGGACGGCGACTGAGGAGCTCTCGCTCGTAGCGGTGGGCGGGATCGGGGATCCCGGCATCCAAGGTTGCTCGGGGGACGGGCCTCGACGCCAAGTAGACCACGTTCCAGTAGGGATGGAGCGCCCCGAACGGGGATTACGTGGCGCCTCGCCCCTTGATGCTCGCGGCCCCCTTGGACACACGACTCGCCGGTCGTCGGGGTGTACGCCGTGCTGGTGGTCTGCGCGTTCGTCCTTCAGCTTCTCGGCGTGCACTGACCGCCTTCTGCGCGCCGGATCTCGCGCGACGCGTTTGTCCTTTCGCGACCGTGGTGCCACCATGGGCGCCATGAGCTGGAGCGACGTCGGCGGCGAGGTCCGTAGCCTCACCGTGACCGTCTCGATCCGGTGCGACCACTGCCGTCTGCCGGTTCCCATCAACGGCCCGGTGCAGGTCGCCCGATGCCCTCATTGCTCGAAGGACGCGCGCGCGCCGGATCTCTACAAGGTGCTCGTCGACGCAGTCGCGCGAGACTCGACGTGGGACGGTTACGCGTACGCGCGCTTCGACGACCCGAGCCCGGAGTGCGCCCGTTGCGGAGCGGCCGTCTCGGTGCTCGCGCACCTGGGCCAGCAAGGCGTCGCCACGACGCTGCCGTGCGCGAGGTGCGGAACCGGGATGCCGACGTTTCCCGCCCCCCCGTGGCTGAAGGCGCATCTGCCGTCGGCGCTGCAAGTGTTCGGGGGCGACGCAGAGGTCGCTCGCGAGCAGGCGAGCCTCGATCTGCACGTGAACGAGGAGGCTGCGAAGCCGGTCGTCATGGCATGCCCCGCGTGCGGCGCGGGGCTGACGTTCACCCAGGCTACCGACCGTACCGCGGTGTGCCGCTTCTGCTCCGCGTCGGTGTTCATGCCCGACGACCTCTGGAAGCGATTGCATCCGGTCAAGACCATGGTGCGCTGGACGCTGACCTATGCGGGCACGTCCCTGCTGCGGCTCCAGGCTCCCGCGGAGCCGCAGGGCGAGCTCGTCGATTGGGATTACCAGGCAGGGAAGGGGCAGCGAGTGCGCGTTCACCTTCGAGACGGGAACGTGGTCGAGGGCGAGATCGTCGACGAGATGACCGGAGTTTGCCTCACCATCAAGCACGCCACGGGGAAGTGCCAGCGCCTCGAATGGAATGCGCTCCAGCCCATGCCTCCAGCCGCTGCCGCGGCGCCGGCGTCACAGGAGGACGCTCCCGGCCCGGCGGCCCGGTCTCCGGTAGCTGCGCTGGGGCAGTGGATCCGGCGGCACCTGGGCGGTCGGTCATGAGAGTCCTTCCCTCCAGGGCATGACGGCGCCCGACGTCGCGGACCGCCGCAGTCGTCGCGTCGACGGCGCCGAGCATCGTGAAGGCGCCGCCCGCGACCACGTTGCCGCCCGCGACGATCAGCGTGAGCGGTGACTTGTCGGGCGTCGGGCTCCACGCGTCGGGCGCGCCCGTCGTCTGGTCGAGCCGCGCGAGCGAGCGCCGCGCGGCACCGCCGATGGTCTTGAACCATCCGCCGACGATCACCTGCTGACCGCTCGACGTCAGCGCGTACACGCGATCGTCGGCGCTGGTGGCTCGGGCATCGTCATCCTCCGATACCCGTACACGCCGTAGTCCGCTCGCGGCCAGCACAGCGTAGACACGGTCGGAACGGGCCGGCGCCATCGCGCAATCCTCGCGATGGTGTCGGCCCGCGCCATTTCTCGGGGACTCCTCGCACGCGAGCTGCGGTACCGTTGCGCCTCGATGCCTCGCGTGCCGGCACGACTCCCCGCCCCGGCGGCGCTCGCCGTCCTCGCTGCGCTCGCTGGCTCGTGCGGCGGGACGATCAGCGCGGGCGGCGGCACGCTCCACGTCCGCGACGGATCGAGCGGCGTGCTGGGGGATCACCCGGCTCGCGTCGCGGCGGCGCTCTCGGCGCTCGCGCAGTCGGTGGGGCACCCGGTCAGCGTGACCGTCGACGCCGCGCTCGCGTCGGGGACGGACGGCGAGTACGGCGAGGTCGTCGCACACGAGATCGAGGAGCTCGCCCGGTCGGTAGCAGGGTGGAAGGCGATCTACGATCCCGTGCTCACGGCGCTGCTCGCCGAGGTCCAGCGCATCGACGCGGTGTACGTGCCCGTCGAAGGCAAGAGCACCTACGAGGCGAGCGAGCACGCGATCATCCAGCGCCTGCGGGTCGGCGAGCGATGGGACGCCGACGACGTGCTGGACGCCGAGCGCCTTCGCCGCTGGGACGCGCGCTACTCCGGCCGGCTCGCGCAGTCCGTTCCTCCGGAGGAGCACGCGGTCTACCTCTCCTACCTCGAGCACGCGATCGGACAGTGGCGCGACGGCCCTCCCCCGTGGCAGGTCCTTGCGCTACCGGACCTGGAGCCTCTGCTCGAGCCGCCCCTGCGCGCGCGCGCACGGTCCGAGATCCTGGCTCAGATCGGCCGAGCAGCTCCTCCCCGGCATCGAGCGCCCTGGGACGGCGCCGTGGTCCCACCGCCCGTGCTCGCGCGCTTGGCCGCGTGGGTCCAGGCAGCGGAGCCGACCTTCGACACCGACACCTACGCCACGCTGATCTCGCTCGTCTACTCCGCGGAGGTCCCGCTCCCGGGGTACGAGCCGCTGGCGTACGCCGGCAAGGCGTTCGACGCGTGGGCCGCGCTCGGTCACCCGCAGGTGCCGTCCGGAGTTCCGGATGCCGAGGCGCTGCGGCTTCCGAACGCGGTGCGCGAGATCGTCGTTCCGGGCGCCTACTACTCCCGACGTCCCTTCTACCACTACGTCGATCAGCACCCCGACGCGCTCGGCACGTTCGCGCGCGCGGTGCGCAGCCGCAACGACCCCGCGATGCGCCGGGAGCTGCAGGAGAACCTCTACCTCATCACGATCAACTGGCCGGGACCGCTCCTTCAGGCCTACGAGGACGACCCGGCGATCTGGGGAGACCTGCTCGTGCGCCTCGGTCAGTCGCACCAGTTCCTGATCGAGTCGCAGGCGTACGAGGGCGAGGTCCTGCGCCTGTGGCGGTCCGACCCGGCGAACCGAGCGCGCCGCCTGCTGGCGCTCTGCGGGGACACGAGCCAGGTCGCATGCTCCCGCCTGAGGTACACGTTCTGCTATCGGAGCGCGGCGGCGACCGAGGAGGCCTCCTACAGAGCCGACGTCGCGCACCTACCTCCCGACAAGCAAAGAGCCCTCCAGTGCGACGGGCGATGACGCGGGTCGCCCTTGCCTTGCTGACCGCCGTCGTCGCGCTCTCGGTCGCGTGCGGAGGGGCCGGCGCGCGGAGCGGATCGCTGCGCCCGCTGCTCGACGTGGACTCGTCCGCCGACCGCGAGCGTCTCCGGGCTGCGCTCGTCACGCTGCGGGGGATGGTGGGGCATCCGGTCGACTTCGCGATCGACCAGGCGCTCATCGAGGGGACGGGCAAGGAGAACCTCGTCCTGGCGGAGCTCGTCGAGGGGTTCATCGGCCTGCTCGTCCGCTACGACCCGACGTCGAGCGAGTCGTGCCGCCCGATCACGGCGTGCACGGCGTACTACCAGCTCGACGTCGCGATCGACACTCGCCGAATGCTCGCCCAGGTACGGGCGGTGGAGCTGCGCTACGACGCGCTCGGGAGAGACCGGGAGCCGCGCTACGATCTCGCGCCGGGTCGCCTCGTCTTTGCTCTCGGCCCGGACTGGTCGCCGTCGATCCGCTGGGAAGGCGCGAAGGGCGCGATCGTGCGGGCGACGCTCGGCGCGCAGTTCGCGGGACGCAGCGCGCCGGCCATCGGCCCGGGCGAGCTGGCGGCCTACGTCTGGGCCCAGGCGAGCGATCCGGACGAAGCCCGCTCGGTGATCGAGCTCGCCGCGGTCTATCCGCGTCTGACGGAGCCCGGCAGGACCGTCGCGCGCGACAAGCTCGTCCACGTCGTCTTCTCCACGCAGAGCCCTGCGACGAACGCGCCGGCGGTACGCGACGCGTGGGCGAGCTGGTATCGCGCCTTCGCCGCCTCGCTGCCCGCCGACGACCTGAGGCGTGCGTCGGGCAACGTGTTCGTGCCGCTCGAGACGCACATGATGGCGGTGGCTCCGCCGGAGGAGCTCGGGGGCCTACCCGCCTTCGACTACGCGTGGTCGCTCTTCGAGCGACAGCTGCACGGATCGCCGAACGACGAGTCGAGGGTGCTCACGTGCGCCGAGCCCCATCCGTGCGAGACGCCGCTCTACCGTTACTTCACCGATCGCGGGGGGCTTCGCCGGCGACAACGTCTGGTCCAGGCCCTGATCGCCGCGCGCGACGTCGCCCTCACCCGGTACGTGCTCGCGCGCCTGTTCAACCAGCGCGCGGGGCACGACGTGCGTGACGAGATCCTCCAGGACATGGAGGGTGACCCCGCGCAGTACGGCGCGGCCCTCACGGGCGCGATGCTCGCGAGCGCGACCCCGGGCGGCGATGGGCTCGTCGCCACGTGGGACCAAGCGCCGACGCTGCGCGCCGCGATCCTCCGCGCGGCGGCCGCGGCTGGTCAGGACGCCGGCTCGTTCGATGGCCGGGAGGCCGGGTCGATCGTCGGCGCAGTACGCAACGCCCTCGAGTCCATGGCGCGCAGCCTGTGCAATGGGCCACGCGCCCAGGAATTCGCCGAGCAATTCCGAGCGGCGATCCCGCCGGCGAGCCCCGTGTTCATCGGCGACCAGACCGCGGCGACGAGCAGGGACGGGGTGTGCTCGGGGTTTCGCCGGGATTGAACCGTGGACCGGTCGCCCCGGACGCGCTCGCCGGCGTCGCTCGTGGAGCGCCCGTCATCGGCCTGGGCTGACCCCGTCGTCACCCACCGGAGGATGAATCCATGCGCGTTCTCGTCATCGGGGCCAGCGGTCTTTGGGAACTCAGCGCAGCTGCCTCTGGCGCGGGGGTAGCCGCGGCGGGGGCAGCGCGAATACGTGCGATGGATCTTCGGTAGTGAACACCGAACTTGCGCTTCGTCTCGTGCCGATCGCCGCGACGGGCTCGCGTCCATCGCATCGCCAGGCTCCGTGGCTTGACGCGTTGCGCAAGGTGCACGAGGGGGCGACACGACCCGGCCAGCGCTCCTAGAGTGCGCGGCATGCGGCTCCGTGTCCTCGGCCTCTCGCTGTGCGTCGCCCTCGCGACGGTGGCGCCGGCCTGCTCGTCGTCCTCGTCCGGGGGAGCCCCGACGACCTCCAGCGTGACGGTCCTGTTCGACGCCTCGGCGGACCTGACGTCGCCCGATCACTTCTTCGACTTCCCGTGGCCGAGCGATCTGCGCCTGTCGCCCTCGGGGACGCCGGATCTGAGGGGGGTTCCCAACCCGACCAGCAGCGGGGTGCTCGACGGGCTGCGCAAGGCGGCCGAGCAGCGCCCCGGGTTCCCGGTGGTCCCCGTGGCCTGGTTCCGGTTCACGGGGGACGTCGCGCCGCGCGCGTCGACGACGGCGGTCGCCGCGTCCGCGTCGTCGCCCGTGCTGCTCGTCGACGTCGATCCGAGGTCGCCCGATCTCGGCAAGCTCTACCCGACGATCGCCGAGACGATCACGCCCGACGTCTACGTGCCCTCGAGCGTGCTCGCGGTCGCGGTCCGGCCCGGGATCGTCCTGTCGCCGGACCGCACCTACGCGTTCGTCGTGCGGACGTCGGCCAACGACGCCGCGGGCCACGCGCTCGGGGTCGCGCCGGCGCTCGCGCAGGCCCTCGCGGGAGGGAGCGACGCGACGGCGAAGCTCTACGCCGCGCTCCCCCCGGCGCTCCACAAGGCGGGCGTCGACGTCGCGAGCGTCGCCGCCGCGACGGTGTTCACCACGGGCGACGTGGTGGCCGATCTCGCGCAGCTCTCGTCGAAGGTCCTGCAGACGCAGCAGGTCTCCATCGCGAACGTGGCCGTGGACCCGCACGTGCTCGACACCAACGCGCGCCTCTGCGAGCTGCAGGCTCAGGTGACGCTGCCGCAGTACCAGGTCGGCTACGCGTCGCCGCCGTACGACCAGGGGGGCCTGTTCGCGCTCGACGCGAACGGCGCGCCGATCCAGCAGGGCACGCTGACGGTGCCGGTGACGCTCACGCTCCCCAAGGCCGCGATGCCCGCGGGAGGATTCCCGCTCATCCTCTTCTTCCACGGCACCGGAGGCGAGAGCACGGCGATCGCCGATCGCGGCACGTGGCGGCCCGAGACCGACACCGCCAACTGCCCGCTCGGTCAGGCGCTCGACGCGTGGAACAACGTCACCGGCTGCAACACGCCCGGACAGGGGCCAGCCTGGGTGATGGCCGCGCGCGGCGTCGCCATGGCGGCGAGCGCGCTGCCGCTCAACCCGCAGCGCTGGCCCGCCGGCCAGAACATGGCGTTCCCCGAGTACTTCGACATCAACAACGTGGCGGCGACGCGCGACGACTTCCGCCAGGGCGTCATCGAGCAGCGCCTCTTCGCCGACGCGCTCGGGCGCCTGACGATCGCGCCGGGCACCGTCTCCGCGTGCACCGGGCTGTCGCTGCCGCCCGGGGAGACGAGCTACCATTTCAACACCGCGCCGCTGCTCGCCCAGGGGCAGTCGATGGGCGCGATGTACGCGAACATGATCGGCGCGGTGGAGCCGCGCATCAAGGCCGTCGTCCCCACGGGCGCCGGCGGCTACTGGAGCTGGTTCATCCTGCAGACCCAGTTCATCGCCAACGCGCGCGGCGAGCTCGGGCTGCTGCTCGACATCCACGGCGCGTTCTCGCACCTGCACCCGGCGATGCACGTCGCGCAGCTCGCGCTCGAGCCCGTCGATCCGATCGTCTTCATGCCCCGCCTCGGGCACGACCCGCTGCCGGGGCACCCGGTGCGTCCGGTCTACGAGCCGCACGGGCAGGGCGACTCGTACTTCCCCATGGCGGTGCAGGACGCCGTGGCGATGTCCTACGAGAACCGGCAGGCGGGCACGGAGGTGTGGCCGACGATGCAGCAGGGGCTCGCGCTCGAGGGGCGGCAGGGGATCCTGCCCTACCCGGTGAAGGACGACCTCACGTCGCTCGGCGGCGCGCCGTACACCGGCGTCGTCGTGCAGTACCAGGGCGACGGTGTCTACGATCCGCACGCCATCTACTCGCAGCTCGACGCGGTGAAGTACCAGTACGGGTGCTTCTTCGAGTCGTTCCTCAAGACGGGCACCGCGACGGTCCCTGCGCCGGCCGACTACAGCGTGCCCTGCGCGAACTGAGGGCGCGCGCGCCTGCCCGCGGCGCCGCGGCGCCTCAGCGCACCGCGTGTCGGAACACGACTGTCCGGCGCCTGGCCGCGGGGACGCTCGGCGCGGGCGACGCGTGCAGGACGACGGCGGCGCCGGGCGCGAGCGACACGACGCGCGGCGCATCCCCCAGGTCCCATGGCACGCCGTCGCTGTACGGGTGGACCCACGGAGGCGCGGGCGCGAGGCCCACGGCGACCACCGCGTCCTCGCCCGCGCGCCCGACGACCCGCACTCCGCTCTCGAGCTCCGTCGCCCCCTCGAACAGGGTCGGCACGAAGCCCGAGCGCGCGAGCCGGCGCGCGAGGCCGAGCAGCTCCGGTAGCCGCGCGACGGCGTCGGGCTCCCGGCGCGCGGCGAGCGACGACGCCCACACGGGCACCTCGGCGCGCGCGGCAAACGCCGCCCCTTCGCCCTTGCGCCACAGCGACGCCGGCGCCACGAGAGCGCAGAGCGCCTCGGTCTTCTCCCCGTCCGCCCGCGCCGGATCGCACCCGGCCACGTTGCCCGCTGGCTCCCAGGCGAGGGGCACGGTCGAAACCACGGTCGCGAGCCGTCCGTCGGGCGCGGTGGCCTCCCCGGGGATCGGGCCGCTCGACGCCTCCTCGAGCGCGCTGGCGGCGAGGAGCATCCGTGCCTCCCACGCGAGGTCGTCGGGCGGCTGCCACACCGCGCGGGTGGCGAGCGCGAGGCCCGCCTCGCCGGCGCCTTCGCGTACGCCGAGCAGGCCGCCCAGGCGCTTGCCCGGCGCCGAGAAGACCGTCACGGCGCCCCCGGTCTCGCCCTCGCGCCACACGCTCACGCGCGCGGCGGCCGACGCGCACCAGGCCAGCGCGCCCCTGGCGTGCGCGATCGGGCGGGTGCCGCCCGCCGTGCGGAGGGCGAGGAGGTCGCCGTCGCCGACGGCCAGGTGGCACGCGTCGGCGGCCGCGTCGACGATCGCGAACGGGACGCCCTGAGGAAGGGTCGCGACGGCGCGGAAGCCCATCCCCTCCAGCGCGTTCGTCGCGGGGCCCGCCGGTGCGTCGCTCGCGGGCGTGGGAGGCTGCCGCCCCAGCCAGGCGTCGAGCATCCCCTCGGCGCACTCGGCGCCGCCCTCGCCCCAGACTTGCGGGTGGAACGGCGACCACGGGCGCGCGAGCGGGCCGCCGACGGTCCGCGCGTCGATGCGCAGCAGCGCGACGCCGACCGGGTCCTCGGTGACCCCTTGCGCCTCGAGCCGGGCCTTGCCGGACCCGCACGTGCAGAAGCCGATCGTCCGGCCGCCGTCGTAGCTGGCCCCGCCGAAGGTCACGCGGAGCGTGCCGCTCGTCGCCAGCGCGACGGCGCAGCTGCCCTCGGGGACGTCCGCCTCGAGCTGGAGAAGCGCCTTGATCTCGTTGGACGCGATCTCCTGCAGCCCCGCGGCGACGAAGGGGGCCTCGTCGCGCCTCAGCGCGGCGCGGATCGCGCTCGTGCGCACCGCGAGCCGGTAGACGACGAGCCCGGCGGCGCCCACGGCGAGCGCGAGCGCGACGCCCCCCAGAGCTCGCGCGACGCGCCGCCTGGCCCTGGCCGAGAGCTCCTTCGCGAGCGCCCGGCCCCGCTCCTGGGCGGCCGCGTGCGTCTCGCGCCGGATCCGCTCGTGTTCCGGGTGGCGCCCGCCGAGGACCGACAGCGCTCTCTCGACCTCGTCGAGCCCCTGCTGGGGCGGGGGGGGCGGCTTGGGCACGACCTCCAGTTGACGCCAGAGTGGGCAATCGGGACAAGCGCCCGGCGGAGCGGCCCTCCGCCGGCCGTGTGCTACACCGCCCCGGATGCCCGCGACGCACGACCGCCTGCGCGCGCTCTACGCGCAGAAGCCCGTCGTCCTCGCCCCGATGGAGGACGTGACCGACGCCGTGTTCCGGCGCCTCTGCCGCACGCTTGGCGCCACGATCGCGATGACAGAGTTCGTCAACGTCGAGGGCCTGCTGCGCGGGTGCAAGAACGCGCGGCGCAAGCTGGCGCTCGCCGACGACGACGAGCTCACGGCCGTGCAGATCTACGGCGCCAACCCCGAGCGCCTCGCCGAGGCCGCCCGCGTCGCCGAGAGCGCCGAGCCGCTCTTCCTCGACATCAACTGCGGCTGCTGGGTGCCGAAGATCGCCGGGCGCGGCGCCGGCGCCGGCTGGCTGCGCGAGCCCGAGGCGATGGTCGCCATGGCGCGCCTCGTCGTGCAGAGCGTGTCGCTCCCGGTCACGGTCAAGACGCGCATCGGCCTCGGCCCCGAGTCGCACATGCCCATCGTCGACCTCGCGCGGCGCCTCGAGGACGCCGGCGTCGCGGCGATCACGGTCCACTGCCGCACGGCGCAGATGGGCCACTCGGGCGCGGCGGACTGGGCGTGGGCGGCGCGCGCGCGGGCGGCCGTGTCGATCCCCGTCCTGGTCAACGGCGACGTGCGCACCGCCGAGGACGCCAGGCGCGCGATCGACGAGACGGGCTGCGAGGGGGTCATGGTCGGACGGCGCGCCATCGAGCACCCATGGATCTTCCGCGAGGCGCGCGCGCTGCTCGACCGCGGCGAGGCCCTGCCGCCGCCCACGGAGGCCGAGCGCATCGCCCTCTGCCGCGAGCACCTCGTCGCGAACGTCGCCCAGCGCGGCGAGCCGTTCGGCGTGCACTGCACGCGCAGGCACCTCTCGGGCTACCTCAAGGGCCTGCCAGGCGCCGCGTCGCTGCGCCAGCGGCTCAACCACTGCGACACGCTCGAGGGCTGCTGCGCGATCCTCGAGGAGGCGGCCTACCAGGTGACGTCCTGGTCCTCGGTGACGCCGAGCGCGCGGTCGATGACGAGCGGCGACCGGCCCTCGAGCGCGATCGCGCCGGACCACGCGCCGCAGGGCTGAGCGAAGCGCGAGCGTACGAGGAGCAGGTTCTTCCGCTCCTCGTGCACGGTGCCCGGGGTCATCGTGAGGTCGGCCGCCCCGTCGACGGTGCGTACGCGCCACGGGCTCGCCGGCCGGCGCTCGTCGAAGCGGAGCTCGCCCTCGGCGAGCGGCACGAGCTCGGAGCGCCACCACGCCGCGCACTCGGCCTCGCCGACGAAGCCCTGCACGAGGTTGAGCCCGAACGGCTCGCCGCCCTGCGTCCAGCCGAGCGCGAAGCCCCAGCGCCAGCGCGTGTGGCGCGCGAGCAGGCCCGACGTGAAGTCGTAGCCTGCGAGGCCCCCGTCGAGCGACAGCGTGCGGCCGCCGACGCGCAGCGTGCCGCGCGCCGCGAGCAGCGCGCGCTTCTCGGTCGCGTCGTAGCGTCCGGGCGCCACGCGGGCGACCGCGCCGATGGCCGGCGGGGCGGCCTTCGCGTCGAGCTCCACGTCGAGCCGGAAGTCGCCCGCGTCGACCTCGAGCCCCTCGGCCGGCGCGAGGCGGATCCACGCGTCGTGCGTCCACCACGAGGCGATACTCTCGCCCGCGGCCGTGCGACGAACGCTCGCGGCCTGCGGCGCGCCCATCCACGAGCGGCGCGCCAGGATCCGCCGGCTCGCCCCGTCGTACGCGTACGCGAAGGCGCTGGCGGCGTAGCCCAGGTGGACCACCGCGACGGCCAGGTACAGATCGCGCGTGGTGACGGCGGCGTAGACCCACCGCTTGAGCCGCGTCGCGCGCTCCGCCCGCCCGGCGAGCGGTGACCAGTCCACCACGGGCGGTAGTCCGCCGGCGAACGAGCCCAGGCGCGGCTCGTTCGTCGTGGGGTCGAGGAGCCGATCGGGGCGTGGCTGGAGCGGGCGCACCCGGCCCAGACTACCTCAGAGCAGGGGCGAGACGAGCCGCGCGGAGCCCTCCTTGAGGTGCGCCGCCCACGGGCGGCGGTGCCAGGCCGCCGGCTCGACCGCGCGCGCCTCGCGCTCGTAGCCCTCGAACGTCGCGCACAGCGAGGCCGCCGCGCGCGCGTCGTGCACCAGCGCGTGGATCTCGAAGTTGAGGCGGAAGCTGCGCATGTCCATGTTCGCGCTGCCGACGAGCGACACGTGGCCGTCGGCGACGAGCGTCTTGGCGTGCACGATCCCCGGCTGGTACTCGAGTACCTCGACGCCCGCGTCCAGCAGGCGCGTGTAGAAGCTGCGGCCCGCGTGCAGGGTGACGCGGTGGTTGGATCGCGCGGGCAGGAGGAGCTTGAGGCGCACGCCGCGCATCGCCGCCACCTCCATCGCGACCATCAGCGCCTCGGTCGGCACGAAGTATGGCGTCGTCACCAGGACCTCGCGCGTCGCGCCGACGATCGCGCCGAAGAAGAGGCGGTGGATCGCCTCGGTGCGCGTGTCGGGGCCGCTCGGTACGATGGCGACCGTCGCGTCGCCGCGGGGCCGCACCGCGGCCGGGAAGTACGTCGCCGGATCGATCGGCTCCGCCGTCGCGAACGCCCAGTCCTGGAAGAACACGCGCTGCAGCTCGGCGGCCGCCGGACCCTCGATCCGGATGTGCACGTCGCGCCAGCCGCCCACGCCTGCCATCTGCCCGCCGCGGTACTCGTCGCCGACGTTGAAGCCGCCCGTGAAGGCGGTCTCGCCGTCGACGACGACGATCTTGCGGTGGTTGCGCAGGTTCACCGGCTGCAGGAGCACGCTGCGCATCGGCAGGAACGTGGCGGTGCGCGCGCCGGCCTGCCGCAGCGGCCGCGTCCACGACGCGCCGAGGCCGAAGCACCCGAAGCCGTCCATCAGCAGGCGCACCGCCACGCCCCGCCGGGCCGCCGCGACGAGCCGGTCGCGGAACCAGCGGCCCGTCGCGTCGTCGCGGATGAGGTAGTACTGCGCGTGCACGTGGTGCCGGGCCGCGTCGATCGCGGCGCCGATCGCGTCGTACGTCGCGGCCCCGTCGGCGAGCACCTGCACAGCGTTGCCGCTCGTCGCGCGCTGGTGCGTCAGGCGGGCGCCGACCTGGAAGAGTGCCCGCTCCAGGGGGCTCTCGAGGGCGATGGGGACGTACGCGCCGCTGCTCTCGTCGCGCGCGCTCGCGACCTGCGTGCGCACGATCGCGTCGAGCGCGCGCTTGCGCCGCGCGGGCAGGCGCACCCGGTCACGCCCGAACAGCAGGAAGAGCAGGGCCCCGAGCGCGGGCAGGAAGACGAGCGAGAGCAGCCACGCGATCGTGGCCGAGGGCTCCTTGCGGCGAAGGAGCACGAGCGGGGCCAGCCCGAGCACCACGGCCCAGTGGGCCATCCCGGCCAGGCGCAGCGCGAGCGGCCAGATCTCGTGGAGGCGCTCACCCAGCATCGTCCCGAGCATAGGCGCAGGAGGGCAGCCGTGTTGCTAACCTCTCCGGGCCCTCATGCCCCTTCGCTTCCCCCGATCGATCGAGCGGGCCGTCGCGCGCTCGATCCTGTCGCTTCCGCCGCCCGTCTTGCGCCGCGCGGTCGGGGCCGAGGTCCGCTCGCCCGACGGCCTCCGGCTCGACCTCCAGCTCCAGGCGCTGCTCCGGCTCATCGAGGCGTTCAACGTCCCGCCCTTCACCGGCGGCGACGTCGCCCAGGCGCGCCGCGAGCTCGACCGCACCGCGCCCACGCTCGACCTGGACCCCGAGCCCGGCGTGGCCGCCTACGACCGCACGATCCCGGGCGCCGACGGCCCGCTGCGCGCGCGCGTGTACACGCCCGCGGGGGCGCGGGGCCTGTCGCCGGGGCTCGTCTTCTTCCACGGCGGCGGGTGGGTCGTCGGCTCGCTCGACTCGCACGACCGCGTGGTACGCGCGCTCGCCGGCCGCGCGGGCGCCGTCGCCGTGTCGGTCGACTACCGCCTCGCCCCCGAGCACCCGTTCCCGGCGGCCCCGCGCGACGCGATTGCGGCGACCCGGTGGATCCTCGCCAGCGCGGCCGCGCTCGGCATCGACGCCAGCGCCGTGGCGGTCGGAGGCGACAGCGCGGGCGGCAACCTGTCGGCCGTCGTGAGCCAGGCCCTGCGCGGCGAGCGCCTTCGCCCCGCGTTCCAGCTGCTCGTCTACCCGGGCACCGATCTCACGCGCAGCCTGCCGTCGCACGCGCTGTTCCCCGACAGCTACTTCCTCGGCAAGGAGGCCGGCGACTGGTACCTCGGGCTCTACCTGCCCGACGCGAGCGCCGCGCGTGACCCGCTCGGGTCGCCGCTGTTCGCCAGCGACCTGTCCGGCCTGGCGCCCGCGCTCGTCATCACCGCCGGCTTCGATCCGCTGCGCGACGAGGGGCGCGCCTACGCCGAGAAGATGCGGGCGGCCGGCACGGAGGTCGAGCAGGTGTGCTTCGAGGGGCAGATGCACGGCTTCCTCATGCTCGGGGGGGCGATCGACGACGCGGCGCGGGCCGTCGATCTCGCCGTGGACCGCCTGCGGCGCGCCCTCCGCGGCCGGGCTGCATGAAGCGGCCGATCGTCGCCGGCGGCGCGCTCGCCCTCGGCGCCGCGATCACGTTCGGCGTCACGACGCCGCTCGTGCAGCGCTTCGGCCGCGGCCTGGGCGCGTTCACGACCGCGGCGCTGCTCTACGCTGGCTCGGCGCTCTTCGCCGTG
>JAJYCT010000079.1 GCA_021778125.1 Myxococcales bacterium | reverse complement strand
CCTTCCGGGGCGGCGCCAGCGTGGGCGGGGCCGCAGACGCCGACGGGTCGTCGAGCAGCTCGAGGTCGGCGTCGGAAAGCTCCTCGGGAGGCGCGAAGTCCTGGTCGAGCTCCGCGGCCAGGGGCCCCGAGAGACGGGCGCCCGGCGCGGGCAGCGCCGCCGCGGGCCGGACCGGGCTGTCGCCGAAGCGCTGCTCGGCGCGCAAGATGTGACGCTTGTACGTGCCATTCTCGATCGCGCGGCAGATGCGCGACCAGTACGTCTGGTACGTGTTGTACCGCTGCAGCAGCATCTGGAAGCGAAACCGCTGCGCCGTGTTGCGGATCTGTTCCCGCCGCAGCACCTGCACGCGGCGCTCGACGTCCTTGCGCGGCACCATGGGCTCGAGCTTTTCGATGCCCATGAAGTACTGGTCGTAGAGGGCGCGGAGCCGATCGACGGCGATCTCCAGGTCGCCCACGAACTTCTCGATCTCGCCTGCGTCCACGGGCCCCGCTCCGCGTCAGTTGAGCGGAACGACTTTGACGTTGTCGAAGCACACCTTCACGTCCCAGTCGTTGAACCCGAAGTGATCGTGGCCGAGGCCCATGAGCGGCTGGGGATCGGCGAACGAGAGCATTTCGTTGCCGTCGACCCACCACCGGACCGTCCTGCCGTCGGCCCGCTCCACCTTGAAGTGGTAGAGTTGTCCGGCGACGACGGGCTTCTCGCGCGGGTCGTCCGAGCTCGGGTCGACCGTGATCTCCTTGCGGTCGTTGCCGTGCTCGTTGATGCGTGCGATGACGTGGTACTTGTTGTGCCAGCCGCCGAAGATCGTGAGGTAGCTCGTCGCGTTGGTGTACGAGAGTGCCGTTGCGAACGAGCGGCCGTCGCCCCAGAACTCGGCCTTCAGGTCGCCGTCGGCCGACTCGCTCACCGCGTCGAACTCGATGCGCGCGTTGAGCGGCAAGGTCCGCTTGAGCCACAGCCCGTGGTTCTTCGCGTGCTCGCCGCAGACCCGCCCGCCTTCGATGCGCCAGATGCCGGGTGCCGTCGCGATCCAGTCGGGGCCCGGATCTTCGCCCGCGGCGAGGGCGGGGGCGTCCGCCGGCGACGGTGCCGCAGGTGCGGCGGCGCGATCGAAGCTGTCCTCGAACGTCGTGTGCAGCAGGTCCGACGCGGGCGGGGGCGCCTGCGGCGTGGTAGTGGCCGGTGTCCCGACGGGTTTGGACGGCGCGGCTCCGGAGTCCTGAGGTCCTGCGCTACCGGCCGGAACGCAGCCGGACGTGAGCCCCACCGCGAGCGCGCACCAAGGGCGGACTTGCATGGCGTCAGGGATCTACCACAGAGCCCGCCTCGTTCGCCCCCGCGGGTGGGGCGATCGGGGGCGGTCGGCCGCCCCCCGTGGCAGGGCGGCCTCGCCCCGGCGTACCCCGCCTCCGCGCGTCTCCCGAGGTGCGCTCCCCCGGGATTTCGTGTAAGCGAAGGGCCGTTCCACCATGCACCCGATCCTCTTCCGCATCCCCCTCCCGCATATGCCGCTCAAGCTCTGGTGGGCGCTCGCGGCCCTGGCGGCGGTCGCCGTCGTCTTTGCGGCGCTCGCCGCGCGCCGGCGCGATCGGAGCGGCATCATCTCGTCGCTCGTCGTCGCGGCCGCCGCGGCGGGCGCCGGTTGGAAGTGGCACATGGTCTCGTACGAGGCCGCGAACGTCCCCATCTACGCGTACGGCGTGATGCTCGGAGCTTCGCTCGTCGTCGGCTGGTACCTCACGCTCCCGCTGGCGGAGCGAGACGGCCTGCCCAAGGAGACGATGGCGAACTGCTACGTCATCACCGCCCTTGCCGCCCTCGCGGGCGCGCGCCTCCTGTATGTGGTCACCAACCCCGACGAGTTCAAATCGTTCGCGGATCTCTTCGCGCTGCGCAACGGCGGCCTGGTCGCCTACGGCGGCTTCCTCGGCGGCCTCCTCGGAAGCTGGGCGTTCCTGGCACCCAAGCGCATCCGCCTGCTCGCCTGGGCGGACGACGCCGTGCCAAGCCTCGCCTCGGGCCTGCTCATCACTCGCATCGGCTGCTACCTCTTCGGCTGCGACTTCGGCACGCGCCTGCCCGACGCCGCGCCGCACTGGCTCAAGACGCTGGGCACGTTCCCCCACTGGGCCCCCGGCACGCTCGTGAGCGGCGAGGGCAGCCCGGCGTTCGTGCGCCACCTCGACCTCTACCGGGGCGGCCCCCTCGAGCAGGAGGTCCTCAAGATGAACTCGAGCCTGCCGGTGCACCCGACGCAGCTCTACGAGTCGCTGGTCGGCCTGCTGCTTTTGGTGGTCCTGCTCTGGCAGCGCCGCTACCTCCGCTTCCGCGGGCAGGTCTTCCTCCTGTTCGCGTTCGGCTACGGCTTCCTCCGGTTCGTGCTCGAGATCTGGCGCGACGACGTCGAGCGCGGGAGCTACGGGCCGATGCTCGACCAGCACACGTTCATCCCTGTGTGCCTGGTCCTCTTCGCGGTTGCGTTCGCCTACGGCATCTCGCTCGGCATCTCCAACGCGCGCGCCCGCACCGTCGCGCGCGCGCTCGCGTTCGTGCCCCCGGTGCTCGTATACCTAGCGCTGAAGCCCGCGAGCTTCGCCCAGACCGTGCCGTACCAGCTCTCGACGAGCCAGCTCATCGGTCTCGCCAGCGCCCTCGTCGCCGCCTACTTCTACGCCCGCTTCTGGCAGGATGCGCGCAAGAACCCGCGTCTGGCGATGAGCCTCGGCGACGAGGCGATGATCCGTGAGCTCCGCGGCGAGGCCGCCGACGAGGCGGAGGACGAGGAGGGCGTCGACGAGCCCGAGGCGACCTCGGGAGAAGCCGCGCCCGCCCCTGCGAAGACGGGCAAGGGCAAGAAGAAGGGGCTCAGCGCCAAGGCCAGGCAGAAGGCCGACGACGACGAGGGCGAGCCCGCGGGTCCGCCGTCGGGGACCAAGGCCGAGCCCGAGCCCGACGCCATCTGACGCGCGGCCGCGTGGAGGAGGTCCGCCGTCTGCTCCGCTCGCGACGGGACACGACCCACCTCGGGGCGGCCATCGCCCGCGTCCTCGCCCCCGGCGACCTCGTCCTGCTCGCGGGCGATCTGGGCACCGGCAAGACCTTCCTGGTCCGCGCGATCGCGCGAGGGCTCGGCGTGCGCGGGCCCATCACGTCTCCCACGTTCGCGCTCGTGCACGAGTACACCGCACGCGCTGGCTCCGTCGTCCACGCGGACCTCTACCGGTTGCGCGGCGGGGCCGTCCCGCTCGGTGTGGAGGTGGCGCGGCTGGGCCTGCGCGAGCGCCGCGCCGAAGGGGCGGTGCTGCTCGTCGAGTGGGGTGAGGAGGCCCGCGCCGCGCTCGGCGGGGCCGCTGCGCTCGGGGTGTGCCTCTCCCTCGCCGGGGCGCGCGAGCGTCTGGCCGTCCTCTCCGGACCGCATGCGGCAGCGCTCGCCTCGTCTACACTGACGTGACGATGTCGCTCGGCTCCAAGCCCCTGGGCGAGCTCGTCGCCGTGGGCCTCATCGCCGGCCTCGTCGCGTGCGGCCTCGCCTTCGCAACGCGACCCCACGCGCACTCGCGCGTCACGCCGCGCGCCGCGATGCTGCTCGACGCGCGCGGGGCCGTCTTTGATCTTCACCCGGGCGCGGCGCGCCTGACGGTCAAGAGCCGCGACGGCGCGCTGGTCCGCGATCTGGACCTCGCCCTCGTCGTCGACGGCACCTCCCGACCGCTGGTGCTCTCGCGCGACGACCTTCACCCGGTCGGCGACGCGCTGCGCGCGACGCTGCCGGTCGCGCTCGGCGACGCCACCGTCGAGGCGACGCTCGAAATCCGTCCCGATCCGGCGCACGACGCCGTCGCGATCGATCTCGACGTCACGTCGGGCACCGAGCTCGCGGGTCACACCCTTACGCTGGGCGCGGAACTGTCGAGCGAGGGCCAGGTCGTCTTCGTGTCCGGCGTCGGACAGATCGCGGATCGGGCCACCGTCGAGGGCGAGGCGCTGCTCGTCGACGCCGATCCGCATCCGCTCGGCCTCCTCTCGACGCTCGGGCCGCTCACGGTCGAGGCGATGGTCGAGGAAGCCCTGCCGCCCGACGAGCCAATGCGCGTGGCCGTCACCGGTCCGGTGCACGCGCCCGAGGGCGACGGGCGCGTCGCCGACCTGCGCGTCGCCGTCGGCGCGTCGAGCCGGTCGATCTGGCGCACCTTCGCCGAGCTGACAGGGATCCCTACCGCGCCCGTGCGTGGGCGCGTCACCGGCGCAACCGAGCGCGCCCTCGTGTTCGGGCGCGACGCCCAGGGCAGCCCGCACGTACGGGCGCACGCCGGCGAGGGCGGAGCCTTCGAACTCGACGCGCCGGCGAGCGTCGTCGAGTGGTACGCCGCGATCGACCCCGGCCGCTCGAGCAGCGTCGTCTCGTACGTCCCGGGCACCCCCCGCGACCTTCTCCTCGACGTCTCGCCCGGGGGCGATCTGCACGTCTCGATCGTCGATCCGGACACGCATGAGCCGCTCACCGCGCGCCTGCTCGTCCACGGCGTCGACGGCACGATCGACCCCAGCTTCGGCCCCGACTACCGCGCGTCGGGCGCCGGTCCCATCATCGACGCGCTGCGCGGCGACGTGAGCACGCCGCTGCCCTCGGGGCGCTACCGCGTCGCCGCCACCAAGGGCATCGAGTGGAGCGTCGACGCCAAGGTCGTCGACGTCGCCCCAGGCCGCGTCACCGACATCGAGCTCGCGCCGCGGCACGTCGTTCCGACGCCCGGCGTGCTCGGTTGCGACCTTCACGTGCACGCGCGCCCCAGCTTCGACTCACCCGTCACCCCCGAGGATCGCGTCGTGTCGCTGGTCGCGGCGGGCATCGACTTCGCCGTGCCCACCGAGCACAACGTCGTCGGCGACTACTCCTCGTCGCTCGAGACGCTCGACCTGCGCGCCGACCTGCTCACCGTTCCGGGCGTCGAGGTGACGACCATGAACAAGGGGTTCGGTCACTTCGGCGTCTTCCCGTACGCGCCGGGCACGCCGCCGCCGCCGTTCAAGCACACGACCATGAACGCCATCTTCAAGGCCGTGCGCGCCGATCCGCGCCGCTACTTCCAGCTGAACCACCCGCGCCTGCCCAAGGGCATCGGCTACTTCGCGAACATCGGCCTCGATCCCAGGGCCCCGCGCTCGCGCCTGCACAACCGCGTCGATTTCGACGGGATCGAGATCTACAACGGCTACGACGACGAGCGCCCCGAGCGCGTCGACGGCGTGCTGCGCGACTACTGGGCGTTGCTCAACTTCGGCTGGCGCTACACCGCCACGGGCAGCAGCGACTCGCACCGTATCCAGTTTCACTGGGCGGGCTACCCGCGCACCCTGGTCACCGTCGATCCCGGCACGGCGCCCGACGCCCCCGTCGACCCGCTCGCCGTCGTCTCGGCCATCAAGAAGGGCCACGCCACCGTGACCAGCGGCCCCGTCGTCGAGTTCGACCTCGCCGGCGCGCACCCCGGCGACGAGGTCGTCACCTCCGACGACCCCCTCGTCGGCCACGTCCGCGTCCGCGCCGCGCCCTGGATCGACGTCACGCGCGTCGAGGTCGTGGTGGGCGGCAAGGTCGCCCAGACGTTCGACGTCCCCTCCCGCCCGACCCAGGTCGGTCCCGAGCCGGGCACGCTGGCCGAGGCCGGCGAGCGCACGATCCGCCTCGACCGTGACCTGCGGATCCTCGTGGGGCCCGACAACACCTGGGTCCAGATCATCGCCCGGGGAGAGCGGCGCATGAACGACGTGCTGCCCTTCATGCCCGTGCCCCCGCTGGCCTTCACCAACCCCGTGTACGTCGTGCGCCGCCCCGTCCCTCCGCCGCCGTTCCCCATCTCGGCCGGCCCGCCGCCGGTGCGGCCGGCGCCGTGAGCGACGCGCTCTCGGCGCCCCCTGCCCGGCCCCGTTGCACCGTGCGGCCTCGCGCGCAGACCGGCCGGCCTCGGCGCCCGACTCGCCGTCTGCGTGCGAAAGTGCTAGCTTCCTCGCGCTTCTCCTGGGGGTTGCCGGACCGTGAACGCCGCTTTTGGCCGCTATCGCCTGCTCGAACGCCTCGGGCAGGGGGGCATGGCAGAGGTGTTCAAGGCCAAGAGCTACGGCGTCGAGGGCTTCGAGAAGGTCCTCGTCATCAAGCGCATCCTGCCGGATCTCGCCCGCAGCCCGGACTTCGTGGACATGTTCATCCACGAGGCCAAGCTCGCCGTCCGCCTCTCGCACGCGAACATCGTGCAGGTCTTCGACCTCGGCAAGGCGCCCTCCGAGTCGGCCGACGCGTACTTCATGGCGATGGAGTACGTCCACGGGCTCGACCTCGCGAGCGTGCTCGCGCGCGCGCGGCGCCAGCAGCTCGCGCTGCCCATCCAGATGGGCGTCTACGTGGCCTCCGAGGTCGCCAAGGGCCTCGACCACGCGCACCGCCGCCGCGACGAGCAGATGCGGCCGCTCGGCATCGTGCACCGCGACGTCTCCCCGCAGAACGTGCTCCTGTCGTTCGAGGGCGAGGTCAAGGTCACCGACTTCGGCATCGCCAAGGCCCGCGGCGCGCTCGATCCCAAGGGCGTCGAGGACACGCGCGCGCGCCGCCTGCAGGGCAAGTTCGGGTACATGAGCCCAGAGCAGGCGCGCGGCGAGAGCGTCGACGCTCGCAGCGATCTCTTCTCGCTCGGCACGGTCCTCTACGAGTGCATCGCCGGCGTGAACCCGTTCAGCGCGCCGACCACGTTCGAGACGCTGCGCCGCGTGCAGGCGGGCGAGGCCCCGCCGATCGAGCTCCTGCGCCCCGACATCCCGCCCGAGCTCGGCGCCATCCTCAAGACCGCGATGGCCAAGGAGCCGGGGGGCCGCTACTCCGACGCCGGACGCATGTACGAGGCGCTCCTCGCGTTCCTCTACGCGCAGGGCAGCCGCTATGGCGCCCACGATCTCGCCGAGCTGCTCTGCCGCTTTCGCGACGGCGCGGAGACGGGCACCGCGCCGTCGCCCGCCCCGCGGCTCGACGCCGACGGCGCGCAGGTCGCCACCGAGCGCACACCCGTCGAGATCCCCGCGTCGCGCTCGGCGTCGAGCGTCCGCGTCGCCGCCGGGACGCGCTCCCCGGCGATCGAGCGCGCGGCGGACCTCGGCGAGCGCCGTGACGTGACGGCGCTGGTCCTCGAGCTCCCGCGCGAGGCCCCCGGCGGTCTGGTCGCCAAGGCGGCCAGCCTCCTCGAGCGCTGGGGCGGGCGCGTGCTCCAGCGAGAGGCCGGCCACCTCACCGCGCTCTTCGGCCTCGACGAGCCCGACGGGCGCGACACCGAGATGGCCGCGCGCTGCGCGCTCGTGGCCCTGCGCAGCCTCGAGGCCACCGGGCACGTCGGCGCGGGCGTCCACATCGGACGCATCCACGTGTCGGCGGCCGGCGCGCCGACGGAGGACGCTCGCCTCGGGACGCTGCTCGACACCACGCGCGACCTCGCGCGGGCGCGAGACCGCGCCGTGGCGATGAGCGCGCAGGCCATGCGACAGGTCCGGGCGCTCTTCGAGTTCGAGCCGATGGGCGAGGGCGATCGCGTCGCGCAGAGCGTTGCCGCCGTCGTCGTCAAGGACGTGCGCGGGGCCGCCGAGGCGTTCGGTCGCTTCGTCGGCCGCAAGGAGGAGCTGCGCCGCCTGGGCGAGGTCCTCGCGGCGGCCACCAAGCGCGCCGCGCGCGTGCTGACGATCCGCGGTGATCACGGAACGGGCAAGACGCGCCTGCTCTACGAGGTCGAGCGGCGGCTGCGCAAGGGCGGCTACAACGTCGGCTTCCACATCGCCACCTGCGCTCCTCGTGGCGGCCAGTTCCCGCTCTCCGGCATCGTGGGCATGCTCCAGGTGCTCTGCGGCACCGCCGAGGGCGACGCCCAGGAGCGCATCCTCGCCGTGCAGCCGCGCCTGCGCGCGCTCGGCCTGCACACCGACGAGCTCAACGCCGTGCTCGCCGCGCTCGGGGCGCAGGTCGCTCCGGCCACGGGCAACGCCAAGGTCCTCCTGCGCCACGCGTTCACGCGCATGGTGCAGAGCCTATGCGAGGACCGGCCGCACACGTTCGCCTGGGACTCGGCGCACGCCATGGATGAAGAGAGCTACGCGGTGCTCGAGGAGGTCCTCCGGCGCCTGCGGCACGCCCGCGTCGTGTTCGCATTCGCGGCGCGCGCGGGCTTCACGCACCCGCTCGAGGGTGCCTCCGGTCACCTCGCGCTCGATCTGGGCGACCTCGGCCCCGCCGACGTCGAGCGGCTCGTCGCGCTGCGCCTCGGTGTGGACACCGTCCCCGACGAGCTCCTGCGCTTCGTCCGGGCGCGCGCCGGCGGGCACCCGCTCTTCGTCGAGGAGGTCCTCAAGGCGCTGGCCGACGTCGGCGCGGTGACCGTCGCGGATCGGCACGTGGTCGGCATGAAGCTCGTCGGCCAGGAGCTCGCGCTGCCCAAGACGCTGCGCGGCCTGGTCGCCTCGCGCGTGGCGCGCCTCTCGAGCGAGGACCGGGCGACGCTGCAGGCGGCGGCGGTGCTGGGCGACCCGCTCGAGGTGACCGTGCTCTCGGCCATGCTCGGGCAGGCGATGCCCTCGCTCGAGCGGTCGGTCGCCATGCTCAAGGAGCGCGAGCTCCTGGTGCAGTCGGGCCCGAGCGAGCTGCGCTTCGCGTCGCCGCTCATCCCCGAGATCGTCGCCGACGCGCTCACCCCCGAGGCCGCGCGCGAGATGCACGCGGCCGCCGGACAGGCGCTCGAGACCGTGCTCGGCGCGCGCGCCCGGGAGCACGCCGCGCGCATCGCGGCGCACCTCTACGAGGCCGGCGACCGCGAGCGCGCCGCGGCGTACTTCGCCAAGAGCGGCGAGCGCCGCCTGCAGGCGCAGCAGCTCGAGGCCGCCGCGCGCGACTACGCCCGCGCGATCACCCTGACCGACACCAGCCTGCGCGCGCCCGCGGAGCTCATCGCCTGGCTCGAGGCGCTGTCGTTTGCCGTCCGCCTGGTGCGCTCGTCGCCCGAGCCCCTCGAGCTCTGCGCCCGCGTCATCGACCGCGTCGATCAGGGCGACGACCGCGCGCAGCGCGTGCGCGCCCGCGTGGCGGCGGGCCAGGTCCTGGCGGCTACGCAGCACATGGAGGGCGCGCGCGCGCGGCTCGTCGAGGCCGAGACGATCGCCTCGGGCGACCAGGGCCTGCTCAAGGACGTGCTGCTCGCCGAGGCCGAGCTGGCGACGCGGCGCGGGGACTTCACGCGCGCGCTCGAGCGCTTCGACCGCGTGCACGGGCTCGTGCGCACGATGAGCGATCCCCACGAGAAGCACCGCATCGTGATGTACATGGCGCAGGCCCACGCCGGCGTCGGGGATCGGCGCACGGCGCTGTCCGATATCGCCGAGGCGGCCGCCGTCCTGCCGGACGACAAGGCGGCCGTGCTCGCGCGGACCAAGGTCCGGGCGCTCGTCGACTTCCTCACGGGCGACTTCCGCTCCGCGGCGCTGCACTGCGAGCAGGCCATCGACCAGGCCCGCGATCTGGGCATCGGCTACGAGGCCATGCTCAACCTGCACAACCTGGGCGACGCGCTCGTGCACCTCGAGGATCTGCCGCGCGCCTACGGCGCGTTCCGGCAGTCGCTCGCGCTGTGCGAGGAGAGCGGCTACGAGCGCCTCGCGAACTACAACCGCATGTTCCTCGCGTACCTCGACGGCCTGCAGGGCACGGGCGAGGGCGAGAAGCTGCTGCGCCAGGGGATCGCCTATGCGGAGAGCAAGGAGTTCGTCTGGGACGTCATCGGCGGGCGCCTGCTGCTCGCCAAGCTCCAGCACCGGCGCGGGCTCGTCGGCGAGGCGCGCGAGCAGTACGAGCGCAGCCGGACGCTCGCGGTCGGCGCGGGGCACCGGCTCGTCGTCGACGAGTGCGACGAGGGCCTGAAGCGGCTCGACGCCGCGGCGCAGGCCTGACGCGCCCTGCCCCGCCGCGGCTCGCTGGAGGGCGCGCGTCAGCGTCGCTCAAGCGCCGCGAGCAGCCGCCCGTGCAGGCCGCCGAACGGTCCGTTGGAGAGCGCCGCGACGGTGTCGCCCGCCCGCGCGCCCTCGGCCACGCGCGCGACGATCGCGTCGACGCCCCCCACCACCTCGGCCTTGCTCCCGAGCTCGCGCGCGAGCCGCGCAAGGTCGAGCCGCTCGGCCTCCGGCACGTTCGTGCGCCCGAGCGGAGCGAGCAGGACGTGGTCGGCTACGTCGAAGGCGCGCGCGTAGGCCTCCTGGTGCAGCGCGCGGCACGCCGTCGCGCTGCGCGGCTCGAACGCGACCCACAGCGCGCCCGCGGGGTGGCGCGCCCGCAGCGCGCGCAGCGTCTCGTCGACGGCCGTCGGGTGGTGCGCGAAGTCGTCGTAGAGGCGCACGCCGCCCGGCTCGCCCAGCAGCTCCTGCCGCCGCTTGACGCCCTCGAACGTCGCCAGGTGCCGGCGCGCCTCGGCCGGATCGACCCCGAAGCCCTCGACCGCCGCCGCCAGCGCCGCGAGCGCGTTGCGCACGTTGTGCCGCCCCGGCACGCGCAGCGTGAAGCGCCCGAGCGACATGCCCCCGAAAAACACGTCGAAGGTCTGCGCGCCGTCTTCCGCAGGCGCCGCAAGCGCGCCGAGCCACGTCGGCGTCACGTCCCCGGTCGCGTCGCCCTCAAGCGCGTAGAAGACGACCCGCGCCCGCGCCGCCGGCGCGACCACCGCCTGCGCCCGCGCGTCGTGCGCGTCGACCACGAGCAGCCCGCGCTCCGGCACGCGCCGCACCAGCTCGCAAAAGGCCTCCTCGTAGGCCGCCGCGTCCGGGTAGATGTCGACGTGATCGTGCTCGACGCTCGTCACGATCGCGACGTCGTCGGCCGCCACGCCCGCGTAGTCGAAAAACTTCGCCTTCTTGTGCCAGTAGACCGCGTCGTACTCGTCGCCCTCGACGACGAACGGCGCGCGCCCCCGGCCGGGGCGCACGAGGTCCGTCCCGCGCGCCGCCGCCGCGCCCAGGCCCCTGGGGATGCCGCCGATGAACCAGCCGGGCTCCAGGCCCGCGCGCGACAGGAGCCACGCGGCCATCGTGCTCGTCGTCGTCTTGCCGTGGGTGCCGCACACCACCAGCGGCCGCCGCCGCGCGAGGAAGTGCTCGCGGAGCGCCCCGGACATCGACGCGCGCGGCAGGCCGAGGCGCTCGGCCTCCTGCGCCTCGGGGTTCTCGCGGCGGATCGCGTTGCCCACAACGACCAGGTCGGGGCGCGGATCGAGGTGCGCCGCCAAGTAGCCCGCGAGGCACCGCACGCCCATCGCCCGCAGCGCCGGCCCGATGGGCGGATCGAACGCCACGTCCGAGCCGCTCACCTCGTGCCCTGCCTCGACGAAGAGCGTCGCAAGCGCGCCCATGCCCGTGCCCGAGACGCCGATCAAGTGGACGCGCACTCCGCCTCCTCCGTTTCTAGCCCTTGGCGAAGACGAGCTCGTCGTCCTTGACGTCGACCTTCACGATCGATCCCGGTGCGTAGCCGCCCCGGAGGATCTCCTCGGCCAGCGGATCCTGCAGCTTCTTGAGGATCGCGCGCTTGAGCGGCCGCGCGCCGAAGGCCGGCTCGTAGCCGAGATCGACGAGGCGGTCCTTGGCGGCATCCGAGAGCGAGAGCTTGAGCTCGCGATCGGCCACGAGCTTCTCGAGCCTGCGCAGCTGGATGTCGACGATGCCGCGCAGATCCTTCCTGGACAGGGGCCGAAAGAGCACGACGTCGTCGATGCGGTTCAAAAATTCGGGCCGCAGGAACGCGCGCAGCTCCTCCTGCAGCACGTCGCGCAGCGCCTCGAGCCCCTCGGGCGTCTCGAAGAGCTTCGGATCGGTCTCGAGCAGGCGCTTGCTGCCGATGTTGCTCGTCATGATGACGACCGTGTTGGTAAAGTTCGCCGTGCGCCCGCGCCCGTCGGTCAGCCGCCCGTCGTCGAGCACCTGCAGGAGCAAGTTGAACACGTCGGCGTGCGCCTTCTCGACCTCGTCGAAGAGCAGCACGCTGTAGGGGCGCTTGCGCACCGCCTCGGTGAGGAAGCCGCCCTCCTCGCTGTCGACGTACCCGGGCGGCGCGCCGACAAGGCGCTGCGCCATGTGCTTCTCCATGAACTCGCTCATGTCGAGGCGGGTCATCGACTGCTCATCGTCGAAGAGAAACTCGGCGAGCGCCTTGGCGAGCTCGGTCTTGCCGACGCCGCTCGGCCCCAGGAAAAGGAAGCTGCCGATGGGCTTTCCCGGATCGCGCAGGCCCACGCGCCCGCGCCGCACGGCGCGCGACACCGCGCGCACGGCCTCGTCCTGCCCGACGACCCGATCGGCCAGGCGCGCCTCCATCTTGAGCAGCTTGTCGCTCTCGGCCTCGAGCATCTTGGCCGTCGGGATGCCGGTCCAGTCGCCCAGCACCACGGCGACGTCCTCCTCGCCGACGAACGACGAGACGGGCGGCCCGGCCTCGCGCGTGACCGCCGCGCGCGCCGCCTCGAGGCGCCGCCGCACGTCGGAAAGCTGCACGTGCTCGATCTCTCCGAGGCGCGCGAAGTCGTTCTTGTGGCGCGCCTCGGCGAGCTGCGCCTCGAGCGTCTCCTCCTCGGCCTCGAGCGCCCCGGAGGCGGCCACGGCGCCGCGCCGCGAGTCGAGGCGCGCGCGCATCTCGCTCACCGTGGGCTCGAGCGCGGCGGCCTCCTTCTCGAGGCGCTCGCGCGTCTTTTGGCTCATCGCGTCGGTGTCGCCCGCGAGCGACGCGAGCTGCGCCTTGACCGACGACAGGCGCCGGATCGCCTTGTCGACCTCCGCCGGCACGCCGTCGATCTCGACGCGCTTGCGCGCCGCGCTCTCGTCGAGCAGGTCGATGGCGGCGTCGGGCAGCGCGCGGTCCTGCAGGTAGCGTGCCGCCAGGCGCACGGCCGCGACGATGGCGCCCTCGCCGATCTGCACGTCGTGGTGCGCCTCGTACTTGGACGCCACCCCGCGCAGGATCTCGATCGCCTGGTCGATCGTCGGCGGCTCGATCGCGAGCACCGAGAACCGGCGCAGGAGGCCCGGATCGCGCTCCTGCATCTTGCGGGCGCCGTCGGTCGTCGTCGACGCCACCAGGCGCACCTCGCCGCGCGCGAGCAGCGGCTTGAGCAGATCGCCGACGCCGCTGCCGGCAGAGCCCTGCCCCAGCAGCGAGTCGATCCCGTCGATATAGAGCAGCGTCTCGCGGTCGTCGGCCTTGAGCGCCGCGAGCACCTGGCGCAGGCGCTCCTCGATCTCGCCGCGAAGCTTGGCCCCCGCCACGAGCATCCCGGTCTCGAGCTCGAGCAGGCGCAGGCGGGCGAGCCCCCCGGGCACGTCGCCGGCGGCGATGCGCATCGCCAGCGCCCCGACGATCGCGGCCTTGCCGACGCCCGCGTCGCCCACGAGCAGCGGGTGGTGCTTCCGCCTCCGCTCGAGGATCTGCAGCAGGCGCCGCACCTCGACGTCGCGGCCGATGACCGGATCGAAGCCCTCCTTGCGCGCGCGCTCGACCAGATCGCGCGTGAAGCGCGCGAGCGTGTCGCCCGCCGGGGGTGCCGCGGGCGTGACGTTGCGCGGCACCGACCGCAGCGCCGCCATGTGGGGGCGGAAGCTGCCCGGGCCGAGGCTAAAGGCCTGCAGCACGACGGCCGCCGCGCCGCGGATCTCCTGCGACAGGGCGTTGAGCAGGTGCTCGACCTCGACGGGCCCGGCGTCCGCCTCCTTCTCGGCGCGCGCCAGAAGCTGCAGCATCGCGCTCGACAGGTACGCCAGGCCCGCGGTCGTCTTGACGATGCGCGCGAGCGCGGCCTCGGCCTCGACGCCCACGTCGGCCGGATCGGCCCCGGCGCGCCTGAAGACCTCCTGCACGCCGCGGTCGCGATCGATCGCGCGCGCGAGCAGGTGCACCGGCTCGACCTGCGCGTGCTTGCGCTCGTCCGCGAGGCTCTGCGCCCCGGCCACGAGCGCCTTGGCGTCGGGCGCGTAGCGGTCCAGGTGGATGGTCTGCTCGACCGGCATGCGCTCGCGAAGGTAGCACGCTACAAAAGGGGGATGACCGACGTGACCCTGTACACGACGCAGGTCTGCCCGTACTGCGTCGCCGCGAAGCGCCTGCTGTCCCAGCGCGGGATCGCCTACGAGGAGATCGACGTGACGGGCGACGCCGCCAAGCGCGCGTGGCTCGTCGAGGCCACGGGCCGGCGCACCGTCCCGCAGATCTTCATCAAGGGCCTGCCCGTCGGCGGCTACGACGACCTGGCGGAGCTCGACGCGCGCGGCGAGCTGGCGAAGATGCTCGCGGCGTGACCCCTCGCCCACGCCCCTCGCCCCGCACGCAGGGCGAGGGGAGCGTGAGCCACGCGGCGAGCACGCGAAGGGACGCCGCGAGGGCCCGTCGGTACACCCGAACCGCCTCTCGGGGTCCCGGATCGCCCGCGCGGCGTGGCGTCACGAGCGTTCCGGGTCCCCGCGCGGCCTTTCCGGGTGGCGACGCGGGCTTCCCGAGTCCGGTCGCGTGCTTCTCGGGCGCCGAGACGCGCTTTCCGAATCCCTGCGCGTGCCTTCGGAGTCCCGTCGCGTGCGTTCAGGGCTCCGACGCGCGCTCCCGGCGCCCCGACGGGTCGTGATCGCGTGGCGCGCGGAAGAAATCGACCGCCTGCGGCGCCCGATCTCGCTCCGCGACCGTCCCCCCTTCTTCGAGAGCCCCGAGAGCAAGCGAGGGCCCGGACGATTTCCTGCAACGAAGCGGCGGGTCGTGCGGCCCGGGGATCCGGAGGACGGACGGAAGCCGCGAACGGGCACCAGAGAAGGGTCCGGGCTTCGGAAAGGAGGTAGCAACGTCATGAGCACCAAGAAGAGCACCAAGTATCGCTCGCTCGCGGCGGGCATCACGAAGCATTTGGCCAGCAGCATCACGCTGGCCAACGCGGCGTGGGCCCCCGGGGATCTGGCGAAGCCCTTCACGAGCATCGCGGATGCGCTCGACGCCGCACCGCCCCTGCGGGCAGCGTGGCTGAGCAGCGCGCGAGCGGCAGCCACGGCGGAGAAGAAGGCGCACCCGGTGATGGTCGCCTTCGCGGAGTGGGTGCGGGTCACGTTCGGCAAGGAGCCTGCAGTGCTGCAGGATTTCGGGCTGGCCGCGCCCGCGCCCAGGCCGGCCTCGGCGGCCACCAAGGCGCAAGCCGCGGTGAAGGCCAGGGCCACCCGGCAGCACAAGCAGGGCACCAAGGCAGCGGCACCCGCCGCTGCGGAGGCTCCCGCGGGCACCCCGGCGAAGAGCTGAGACGCGGTGAGGAGAGGGAGGGCGCGCGGCCGCGGGCACGGGTCGCGCGCTCTCCCGATCCGGGACGAGGTCTACGCCAGCGCCTCGACCAGCCGGCCCACGTCGCGCTCCGCCACGGAGCACAGCGCGACGCGCAGCGCGCCGCCGCCGGTCTTCTTCGCCTGCGGCACGACGTACACGCCCTGCGCGCGCATCGCCTCGGCCTTCTCGCGCGGGCTGCCGTGGAACACCGTCACGAAGAAGCCCCCCTCGTAGCGCGGGTAGCGCAGGCCGCGCTCGCGCGCGTGGCGGTTGAACGCCTCGACGCGCGCGTGCAGCAGGGCCTTGAGCGCGTCGCGCTCGCGGTCGCACGCGCGGGTCATCTCCGGATCGGTCAGCACGCGCGTGATCGCGGCCAGGCCGCCGCGCGAGCAGTTCGACCACGTGCCGCGGCACGAGTACGACAGCGCCGCCTCGGTCGCCTTGCGCTCGGCGCCGTCGGCCACGCACGCCACGAGCGCGCCCACGCGCAGCCCGTAGTGCGTGAACGACTTGCTCGCGCTCCACGCGAACACGATGTTCGCCTTGCGCGCGAGCGGCCCCAGGTGCTTCAGGAAGGCGCGCGGATCGCGCGCGCCGTAGAGGAAGTACGCGCAGTCGACCAGCAGCGTGACCGGCCCCTCGTCCGCGCGCACCGCGAGCCGCTCGGCGACGCGCGTCCACTCGTCGTCGGTCATCGAGTAGCCGGTCGGGTTGTTGCACGGGTCGTTGAGAAATACGAGCGCGCGCTTCTGGCTGGCGAGCTGCCGCCCGAGCGCCGCGTCGAGCGCGCCCACGTCGAGCCCGCCGTCCGCGCCGAACATCTCGAACGTTTCGACGCGTCGGTCGGCCTCGTCGGCGAGCGTCTGGTAGGGGCCCCAGTACCAGCTCGGCGTGAGCAGCGCCTGGCCCGGCTCGAGGAAGTTGGCGATCGCGTGGCGCAGGGCGCCGGTGCCCCCGGGCGTCGCCGCCGCCACCGCCGTCGCGCGTAGCTCGGGCTCGGCCGACAAGAGGTCGTCGGTCACGGCGCGCAGGAAGTCGGGCGAGCCCGCGATCGGCGCGTACGTCGCCCACTCGACCTCCGGCACCTCGCGCACCGCGCGCGCCGCCGTCGGCAGGATGGCGAGCGTGCCGTCGTCGTCGAGCAGCGCGCCGACGGTCGCGTTGACGATGGCCTCGCCCTTCTGCCTCCGCGCGGTCGCCTCCTTGTTGAGCGCGAAGATCGGATCGTCCGACGGGCGGCCCTGGTGCGACGCAATGAGGTGGCTCACGACTGGTTCCCTTACCGTGGGCGCCGTGGGTTGTCACTGCGGCGAAGCGGGCGGGCGCCCGGTTCGCGATCCCGACGCCCGTCAAGCCGGCCTGAGGAACCGCGCCCCCCTTCCCGGCATCCCCCCTCGGGAACGCGGAGGAACGGGGGGGGACATCAATCCTCCCCCCGCTCCGGCGGCGCCGGCGCGGGAGGGCCGGGGTGGGGGCCTTCGCCGAGCAGCGGATTGCCCGCCCCGCCTGCGCCCGGCCCGAGCGCCTTCGCAACGTGCAGCAGGAGCTCGCGGTTGTCGAGCACCCCGAGCGTCTGCATCTCGAGCGCGCCCATGCGGTCCTCGGGACCGAAGAGGCTCTCGGTCTTCTCCATCGACAGCTTGTGCGGGTCGTACGCGCTGCACGCCGCTCTCGTGTCGAGCAGCGTGTAGTCGTCGCCGCGCCGGAGCTCGAGGGCGACCGTGCCCGTGACGGCGCTCGCCACCCAGCGCGTCAGCGCCTCTTTGAGCACGAGCGCCTCCGGATCGTACCAGCGCCCCTCGTAGAGCAGCCGCCCGAGCCTGCGGCCGAGCGTGGCGTAGAGGTCGGTCGTGTTCTCGTTGTGCACCGCCGAGAGCAGCCGCTCGTAGACGATGCTGAGCAGCGCCATGCCCGGCGCCTCGTAGATGCCGCGGCTCTTGGCGTCGATGACGCGGTTCTCGATCTGGTCGCTCATCCCCAGGCCGTGCCGCCCGCCGATCGCGTTGAGCTCGCGGAACAGGTCGAACGTGGAGTCGAAGCGCTTGCCGTTGACGGCCACCGGCACGCCGCGATCAAGCTCGAGGCCGACCTCCTCGGCGTCGACGCGCACCTCGGGCTTCCAGTGTGCGACGCCCATGATCGGCTCGACGATGCGCATCGACACGTCGAGGCGCTCGAGGTCCTTGGCCTCGTGCGTGGCGCCGAGGACGTTCGAGTCGGTCGAGTAGGCCTTCTCGGTCGCCATCGTGTACGGCATCCCCACCGACACGAGGTACTCGCTCATCTCCTTGCGCCCGCCGAAGGCCTCGACGAACGCGCGGTCGAGCCACGGCTTGTAGATGGTCAGGCGCGGGTTGACGAGCACGCCGTAGCGAAAGAAGCGCTGGATGTCGTTGCCCTTGTGCGTGCTGCCGTCGGAGAAGACGTCGACGCCGTCCTCGCGCATCGCCTTGCTGATCGCGGTCGTGGTCACCGCGCGGCCGAGCGGCGTCGTATTGAAGTAGCGCTTGCCGCCGGTCGTCAGGTGGAAGGCGCCGCACTGCACGGCGGTGATCCCCTCGCGCACGAGCGCCTCGCGGCAGTCGACCAGGCGTGCCACGCGCGCGCCGTGGGCCAGCGCAACCGGCGGGATGTCCGCGACGTTCGTCTCGTCGGGCTGCGCCAGGTCGGCCGTGTACGCGTGGACGTCGAGGCCACTGCGGCTCATCCATGCGACGGCCGTGCGGGTGTCGAG
>JAJYCT010000480.1 GCA_021778125.1 Myxococcales bacterium | reverse complement strand
CGTCACGCGCAGCGCGTCGCCCGGCGCCGCGACGGCGACGCGCCCCTCGTGCAGGCGCGTGCCGAGCCCGGCGAGCTTGAGCAGCTGCAGCACGGCCGACGGCAGGTCCTCGGGGCGCGCGGGCAGCGCGGCGTCGAGGCGCACCGGCGCGGGCAGGGCCTCGAAGAGCGCGCGCAGGTGCGGCGGCAGCGGCGCGAGCTGGATCGCGCGCAGGGCGCCCTCGGGCAGCTCGTCGACCACGGACCGATGATACCGCGCTCAGCGAAGGGGCGCGGCGCGCGCGCACCTCACGGCGTCCCCGACGACGGCGGTGGCACCGAGTCGGGCAGCACGGCGAGGCTCTCGGGGGCGTGGGCCAGGCTGGCCGGGCGGGCCTCGTCGGGCATGAGCTGGCGCAGTTGCCAGGTCTGTACGCTCAGCCGCTCCTCGTAGCTGCCGAGCGTGTCGCGGAAGCGCCCGAGCAGCAGCGAGCCGCCGAGCACCAGGCCGAGGTCGGTCAAGAAGATGAGCGCGTACGTGGGCACGGCGCGAAACTCGAGCATGACCGGATGCACCACGAGGTTGCCGCCCTCGAACGTGTACTGCGACGGCAGCACGCCCGCCCACGCGAGCACCGACGGTACGGCGAGCGCCAGGGCGTAGAGCGCCGCCGTGGGCGTCCGCCGCCGGGGCGCCGGGGGCATCTGCATGAGCATCGCGCCGACCGCGGCCATCGTGGGCAGGATGACGAAGGGCCCGAACGCGCCCGTCGTGGTCGCGACGGCCACGACGCCCGAGAGGATCATCCCGTACGGGGGCGCGCCGTCGGGCGCGGGGCGCCGCCACGCCCGGTACGCGCACGCCGACGCCACGAGCCACGCCGCCGACGAGACGAGCCAGAGCGTCCAGCTGCGCACGCCCGTCCAGAGCATCAGGGGCGAGTAGAGAAACCACACGAGGTAGCCGAGGGCCGCCATCTTCGCGCCGTCGCGCATGCCGCGGCGCGCGCGGCGGCCCATCTCCCGGGCCGCCTCGGCGGGGACCGCGCGCGGCGGATCGGTCATCAGGCGCATGAGCGTGCGCACGGCGCGCTCGTCGGTGGGGTCGAGCGCGATCGCGCGGCCGATCTCGCGCAGCGCCAGGGCGCGCGTTTCGGTGGCGCCCCCGTCGCCGGTCAGCGCAGTCTCCGCGAGCACCGCCGCGCGGCGCGTGTGCTCCTCGGCCAGCGCGCGCCGTCGCGCGAGGTCCCGGTCGCCCTCGAGGAAGCGCTCGATCGCCTCGACCATCGCCTTGACGCTCGGCGTGCGGGCGGGCACGTCGGTCGCCGTCGCCTGCGCGCAGATCGCGTCGAGCTCGGGCGCGACGTCGCGATCGGGGGCGCGCACGCTCGGGCGCGCGTCGATGCCCCGCAGCGTCGAGCCGGTGGCCTCGGCCGCCGTGCCGTGTGGGTGCAGAGGCTCGAGCGCGAGCAGCTCGAAGAGGATCGCGCCGAGCGCATAGACGTCGGCGCGCGCGTCGACCTCCTCGCCGCGCACCTGCTCGGGCGCCATGTAGCCGGGCGTGCCCATCGTGGCGCCGGCCTTGGTCCGGGCGCCCGGATCGCTGCCGCTCTCGATCGCGGGCGGATCGGTCGACAGGCGCGGCTCCTGTGCGCCGACGACCTTCGCCAGGCCCCAGTCGAGCACGTAGACCTCGCCGTAGTCGCCGAGCATGACGTTGGCAGGCTTGAGGTCGCGGTGCACGACGCCGCGCGCGTGCGCGAACGCCACGGCGTGGCAGACGCTCGCGAACGCCGAGAGCACCTTGTGCCGCGTGTACGTGCGCGTCGCCTCGGCGTCGCCGGCGCGCAGCGCGTCGATGATGCGCTCGAACGTCTGCCCGCGCACGCGCTTCATCGTGAAGTAGAGCGTTCCCTCGGGATCGCGCCCCAGGTCGTAGACCGGCACGATGGCCGGGTGCTCGAGCTGGCCCTGCACGCACGCCTCGCGGAGGAAGCGCGCCTTGAGGTCGCCGCGCGAGCCCTCGCCGGGGCGCACGATCTTCAGCGCGACCTCCCGCCCGATGCGCCGGTCGAGCGCGGCGCGCACGATGCCCATCCCGCCCTCGCCGAGCGGCGCGCGGTCCTGGTAGCGGACGGGGAACGCCGCGTCGGCCAGCAGATCGGGCGGCAGCTCGCCGAGCGACGTCGGCGCGACGGTGGTCGATCCTCCGTGATCCGGCAGCGTCAGCGGGGGCTCGGGCATGGCGTCAGGGTACCGGGCGCCCGGGCCGGGCTCACCTGCCGTGGAACGCCGCGGCGCGCTTCTGCGTGAAGGCCAGCAGGCCCTCCCTGGCGTCAAAGGATCGGAAGAGCTGCTGCTGCAGCTCGCGCTCGAGCGCCAAGCCCTGCTCGAGCGACATGTCCGCGCCGCCCTGCACGGCCCGCTTGATGTGGCCGACGGCCATCGACGCGCGCCCCGGCGGGCAGAACTCGTGCGCGTACTGGATCACGCGCCGCAGGAACGCGTCGTGCGACTCCGCCTCCCACGCCTTGTGCACGAGCCCCGCCGCCAGCGCCTCGGGGACGGGCAGCGCCCGGCCCTCGACCAGCAACTCGATGGCGCGCGCCTTCCCGACGAGCCGCGCCAGCCGCTGCGTGCCGCCCGTGCCCGGGAGCACGCCGAGGCTCACCTCGGGCAGGCCCACCTGGAAGGTCCCCGCCCGCGCGATGCGCAGATCGCAGGCGAGCGCGACCTCGAACCCGCCGCCGACGCAGTGCCCGTTGAGCGCGGCGATCGTGAGCTTGGGCGTGTTCTCGAGGCGCAGGAGCGTCTCGTTCGCGTGGAGGCAGAAGTAGTATTTGAAGGTCTCGTCGGCCTCCTTGAGCATGTTGATGTTCGCGCCGGCGCAGAAGTACCTGTCGCCGTGGCCGGTGACGACGATCACATGGACGTCGTCGTCGAAGCGCGCCTCGAGGATGTTCGCGTCGAGCTCCTTGAACATCTCGTGGGTGTAGGCGTTGACCGGCGGGTCGTTCAGCGTGAGCAGAGCGACTCCCTTGTCGGTGGCGTAGTTGACGAGCGTCCCCATCTGGTCCTCGTTCCCCTTCAGGGCCCGGCCGGATGCGCGGCGGCGCTGGCGCACGGGCGGACCGGTCTTAGACTTATTCGTGATGGCGCGCAATTCCGGCTCGCGGCCTGCGCTGGCGGTGGTCACCCTCTCCGCCTGGGTGGTCGCGGTGGCGCTGGCGCAGGGGCTGCTGGGAAGCGATCTGGGGGCGTCGGTTCAGCGCGCGGGCGACGCCATCGAGTTGCTGCTGCGCGGCGAGGGGGCCGCCCCGAAGGCGCCCGCCCCGGCGCGCACGCAGGAGCCGGACACGCTCGATCCGTGGGACCTCGTCGGCGTGTGAGCGGCGACAGGAAGGAAGGGGGGCGCGTGCACGCCGGCGCAGGAGCCGCGCCCGCGTATGCTACACGGGCTGAGCCGATGGACCGCGCGCACCTCGTCTCGGAGCTCAAACGCCTCATCGTCGAGGAGCTTCAGCTCCGGGGGCGCGAGCCGGAGTCGATCGAGGACGACGCGCCGCTCTTCGGCACCGGCCTGGGGCTCGACTCGCTCGACGCCCTGCAGCTCGCAATGGTCGTGGAGGCCCGGTTCCAGGTGAAGCTCCCCGAGGGGGAGGTGGCCCGCCCCGTCTTCGCGAGCGTGGCGGCGCTGGCCGGCTACGTGGCGCGCGCGCGGCGGCCGTAGGCGGGGGCCCCGGCCATGAGCGACGTGGCGATCCTGGCCTCCGGCGCGGTGTCCGCGCTCGGCGAGGGGG
>JAJYCT010000479.1 GCA_021778125.1 Myxococcales bacterium | reverse complement strand
GAACTCGCCGATGTCCTTCTCGGCGAGCAGGTCGAAGAGCGAGCGAAGCTTCTCCAGGTCCATGCGTGGGCCGGCACCTTAAGCCCGAACGCGCCCGCGTGGGAAGGTCCCGCGGTGCAAACCTGCTTACGCACGCGAAAGGACGTGAGCGAGCCCTTCGAGGGCGAGCGTGTAGCTCTCCGCGCCGAAGCCCGACACGCGCGCGACGCACGCGCGGGCGACGTACGAGCGGCGGCGGAAGGGCTCGCGCGCGTCGGGGTTGGACAGGTGCACCTCGACGCAGGGCAGCGCGACGGCGCGCAGCGCGTCGAGGATGGCGATCGACGTGTGCGTGTAGGCGCCGGGGTTGAGCAGGAGGCCCGCGAAGCCCTCGGCCCGCGAGGCGCCGATCCAGTCGACGATCGTCCCCTCATGGTTGGTCTGGCGCGCGTCGACGGCAAAGCCGAGCGCCTTCGCGCGGGCGTCGAGGCGGGCGTGCAGCTCGCCGAGCGTCGCCCGCCCGTAGACCTCGGGCTCACGCGTGCCGAGGAGCTGCAGGTTGGGGCCGGAGATGCAGAGGACGCGCGGCGCGGCGGCCACGGCGGCTCACCCGAGCTCGGCCATCAGCTTCGGCGCGACGGTTCGCATCAGGTAGCGCCCCTTGCCGAGGTTGCCGTCCGGCCGGATCGCGACCGCGAGGAAGTACGTGTCGCCGAGCGTCCGGATGAGCGTGATCATCTTGTCGGTGCCGATGGCCACCTCGTGCGCCTTGCCCGCCTCGAGCGACTCGGCGGCGCGCTTGATCGACCCGAGCACCACGCCGAACTCGATGCCCACGGTGTTGATGTCGAACGACGCGTCGTCGCGCGCGTACGACTCCACGGCGATGCCCTCGGAGTCCATGATGAGGCTCGCGATGCCCCCATCGGTCTTGTCGACGATCTCGCGAAGCGCGTCCTGGAACATGAACTCCGAGCCTACCACAAGCGCGGCCGACGCTGGCGCCGGCGGCAAGCGTGGCAACGCTGGCAAGGCCGCAAGCCTGCCGCGGGCCCGGCGCCTTGACCCTGTCTCGGGGCGCGGTCTACCTTCGCGGGCCCCCTGCCGCCGGCCTCGCCCGCGGCAGGCCCCAGGGGAAGGTCGACGATGCGCGCACGAGCCGGGGACCCGCCCCGCACGATGGCCGAGAAAGTCCTGGCGGCGCGATCGCCGGGGGCCACGGCCACATCCGACAGGATCGAGGTGGCGGTCGATCAGGTCGTGCTCGCGCGCACCCCGGGGCGCGCTCTGGGCAGCGCGCGCGCCGCGGGGCTCAAGAAGGCGGCCGTGGAGGTCGCCATCGCGTACGACGGGCACTGCGTGACGGCGGGCGCCGATCGCGGGCTCACCGCCGCCGCCGACTTCCTCACCCACGGCATCCTCGTGGCGCGCCCCGGCGTGGGCTTCGCCGCCCCGGTGCACACCGAGAGGTTCGCGAGTCCGGGCCGCTTCTGCCTCACCGACGAGCCGCGGCTCGCCGGCGTCGGCGGCATCGGCATGCTCACGCTCGTGGCGCCGGCCGCGTTGCTGGCGCGCGCGCTGGTGCAAGGCTCGGCGATGATCCGGCGGCCGGTGAGCGTGCAGGTCCTGGTCACCGGGCGCCTGCGCCCGTTCGTGTGCGCGCGCGACGTCGCCCTCGAGCTCGTGCGGCGTGGCCTCGGCGACGTCGTTCGTCGCGTGGAGCAGGCGCGGGGTGCGCCCGTCGTGCTGGAGTTCGCCGGCGCCAGCGCCCGCGCGCTCTCCGTGGGGGAGCGCGCCGTGCTCGCCGACGTGGCGCCGCAGGTCGGCGCGGCCGCGGCTCTCTTCGTGGCCGACGAGCGCACCGAGGTCTTCCTGCGCGACCAGCGACGCTCCAAGGCGCACCGCGCGCTCGCGCCCGACACCGGCGCTCCGTCCGAGGAACTCGTCACGGTCGATCTCGGCGCCGTCGACCCGCTGCTGCGCGACGAAGGGGGCCGGGTGCGCGCGGTGCGGGACCTTGACGGGCAGCCCGTCACCCAGGTGCTGCTCGGCGGCGACGGCGGCGCGACACTTCGCGATCTGCTGGCCGTGGCGGCGCTGCTCAAGAGCAAGCGCGTGCCGCCGCGCCTCGACTTCCTCCTCGCGGTGCCATCCCGTCAGATGCTCGAGGTCCTGGCGAGCACGGGGGCGCTCGCCGATCTCCTCGCGACCGGGGCGCGCCTGCTCGAGCCCGACGCGCGCGCGATGCTGGGCGAGCTCTATCCCCCGCCCGCGTCCGGCGTGGCGCTTCGCACGTGCGCACCCGAGCCGCGCGGGCCGGGGCAGAGGGGGCACGTCGTCGCCTCCGCCGAGACGCTCGCGTACGCCGTCGCCACCGGGGAGGTCGGCGACCCACGCGCCTTCAAGCGGCCGGTGCGCGTGACCGTGCCGCGCGCGCTGCCCACCGACGACGTCCTCGTGACGCGCAAGGCGGAGCGCGCCGCGGCGTCGCGATCTGCCGAGCCGGCGGCCGTCGAGGCGCTGCCCGCATAGGGGCGTACCGGCGAGCGAGCGCAGGAGAGCGCAGAGGCCGCGTGACCAAGCCGGTCGCTTCTGGCATCCTTCGGTTCACGTGTCGAAGGGCAAGCTGACTCGCCAAGAGCTCGGATGGCTCCTCACGCAGGAAGCGCAGGGCGCCGCCGAGCGTTTGCGCAAGGGCGTCACGGCCCTCACGCAGGCGCCGCCGCCCCCCGGCGTGGACGCGAGCGGGGTCGACGCGACCCTCTCGGCGCTCGACGACACGATGCGCATGCTCTCGAGCCTGCACAACCGCCCGAGCAACACGCGCGGCCGGCGGGGGCGCATCGACCTGGCGTCGCTGCTCTGGGAGGTCGCGCCGGAGGCACGCGTCTCGATCGAGCCGGGTGGGGGCACCGAGGTCCACGGCGACGAGGCCGAGCTGCGGCGCATGCTTCACGTGATGCTGGGGCACGGGGGCGGCAGCGGGAGCGCGGTGACCATCCGGCGCGAAGGCGACGAGGTCGTCATCGGCGTCGTGCTGGGCCCGGACAGCTCCGTGACCGCCGAGACGGAGCGCGCCTGGCTGGCGCGCATGGCCATCCGCTACGGGGGCCGCTACGAGCTGGCGGGCAGCCAGGAGGTCCTGGCGCTTCCGGCCGAGGGCCTCGAGGCGCGCGACGACGTCGCCAAGCTTCGCCGCGAGCTCGACGAGGCGCGCAAGCAGGGCGAGGCGTACGCGCGCGAGCTCGCCGCCGTGTGGGCCGCCGGCGAGGAGCCCGTGGCGCAGTCCAGCTATCCACCGCCGGCCAGCGCGGCGGCGGACCGGCACGGCGCCGTGGCACGCCTCGCGGGCGGGATCGCCTCGACGCTGCGCGCGCTGCTCTCGCCGATCGGGCGCGAACTCGCGGAGCTGCGCGCCGCGGGCGCCACGCCGGCGCGCAAGAGCTCCCCCGATCTCGAGGCCGCCGCGCGCGCCGAGAGCGACGATCGTGTGGAGTCGATCCGGCGGCGGCTGCTCACGCTGCAGGAGTTCGTCGCCGAGCTCGCGGTCGTCGGCGAGAGCGATCCCAGCGAGCTGCAACGCGAGCTCGATCTCGTCGAGGTCGTCCGCACGGAGCTGCGCCTGCTCGAGGCGCGCATCGCGCGTGCGGGCGTCGACGTCCGAGTCTCGGTGGTGCCCGACGAGCCCAACGTCCGGGCCCCCGCGCGTGGCTCGCCTCACGCGGTCACGGTGCTCGTTCGCGAGCTGGTGTCGCACGCGGTGGCCGCCACGTCGCGCGGCGGCGCGGTGCGCCTGACGATCTACGCCCCGGG
>JAJYCT010000078.1 GCA_021778125.1 Myxococcales bacterium | reverse complement strand
GTCGCCGGAGGATCCCGGCCGCCGCCTCCACGCCCGAGGACGCCGCCATCTCCGTGCCGATGCCGCGCCCGCCCGTGCCGTCGCCGCAGAGAAAGAGGCCGGGCAGGGGCGTCGCGACGCCGAGCCGGTCGCGGCCGACCTGCCCGGGCACCTGCGCGTTGCTGATGGCCCCGCGGGCGCTCTTGCCCATCCACCGGGCGAGGCCGGGGATGGGGACGAACTCGACGAAGAGCAGCTCGTCGAGCAGGCCCGGGACCACGCTGGCCATCGCCTCGAGCGCGCGCTCCTTCCACCGGCCGGGCGGGTCGGCGGGGGCGTCGCGCGTCGGGCCGTAGATGCTGGCGAGGATGATCTGCCCGCCGTCCGGTGCCAGCGTCGGGTCGTAGTTCGTCGGTACGGGCGCGTAGATGGGAAGCGGCTCGGCGACGTGCCCGAGGTCGATCGACTCGACGGTGCGCCGCATCAGGTCGATCGTGAGGTCGGCGAGCGTCAGGCCGCCGAGCGACACGCCGCCGACGAGGCACCCCTCCTCCACGAGCGGCCGTCGCAGCGCCAGCTTGAGCTGGTGCGCGTTGCCCGACGGGCGCACGGCGCGCACGCGCTCGACGTAGTCGGCGGGCAGCGCGGACGTCTCGAGCAGGGGCAGAAGGTCGGCCGGGGCGACGTTGCAGGCGACGGCGTCCGCTTCGAAGGCGTCGCCGTCGCGCGTGACCACGCGCCACCCGCCGTTGCGGGGGCGCAGCTCGGCCACCTCCGCCGACAGCACCAGATCGCCGCCTGCGGCGCCGACCCGGTCGAGCAGGGCGCCGGTGAGGGCGTCCATGCCGCCCTGCACGTACGACAGCGAGTAGTCCGTCAGCAGGCTGCGCAGGCAGCGGATCGCCTCGCCCGCGGACACGTCCCAGGGCGGGAGCACGAAGAAGATGCTCGCAAGAAACGAGAGCAGGAAGTACGCCCCCGCGTGGTCGGTGTGCTGCAGGACAAACTCGTCGAGCGTGCGGCGATCCCACGCGCGGAGCTCGAGCGGCGTGAGCGTGAACATCTGGAAGACCATCCGCCCCAGGTTCGCCTCCTCGCGGGCGGAGAGCCCCAGCGTGCGGCACGCCTCGAGGGCCACGCGCGGCAGGCCCGCGCGCGTCGGCGGCGCGGCCAGGTCGAGCATCCCGCGCGAGCGGACGGGGATGCGGTGGGTGAGCAGCCGCGGGGCGCGCAGCTCGAGCTTGCGCAGGACGCGCCCCACGGGACCCCGCGCGCCGCGCGACACGAGGTGGCTGCCCATGTCGAGCTTGAAGCCGCGCTTGTGCATCGACGACGTGATGCCGCCGGCGACCGGGTTCTTCTCGAGCACGAGGACGCGCTGGCCGGCCTGCGCGAGCAGCGCCGCGGTCACGCAGCCGCCGACGCCCGAGCCCACGACGATCGTGTCGTAGCGCGAGCGTCGCGCGGGGCCGCCGTGCATGCGCGGGTCCACGTCAGCCTCCGAGCGCGACGGCGAAGAGCAGCGAGTGGGCGAGCAGGACCTGTCCGGCCTGCGGCGTGAGCGGGATCATCTCCGCGTGCGTGCGCGCGCGCAGCAGGCGCGCGGCGACGACGGCGGCGTACGGGGCCGTGAGCCAGGGCAGCAGCGCGCGCGCGCCGTACTCCGGGCGGAGCGCGAACCAGAGCGGCGCGAGGTAGCCGAGCGCGAGCAGCGCGCAGTACTCGACGCGGCTCCAGAGCGGGCCGACGACGACCGCGATCGTCCGCTCGCCCTTGGCGCGGTCGTAGTCGAGGTCCCGGATGTTGTCGATCACCAGGATGTTGGTCGTGAGCGCGGCGACCGGCAGCGCCGCGACCAGGACGGCCGCGTCGAGGGTGCCCGCGGGCAGGCCGAGCGGAAGCCGCGGGGACAGCACCGCCTGCGCCTGCACGAGGAACGCGCCGGCGACCGAGACGAGGCCGAAGAACACGAAGAAGAGCGGGTCGCCGAGCGCGTGGTCGCCGAGGGGGTAGGGGCCCGCCGAGTACGCGAGGCTCGCGGCGATCGCGAGCAGGCCGACGACGAGTGCCGGGAGCCCCCCGATCCAGAGCAGGAACAGGCCGACGAGAAGCGCGAGGGCGTAGGTCGCGTAGATGGCGAGGCGGATCTCGGAGAGCGACACGACGCCGCCGCGCACGGCCTCGACGAAGTCGGCGTGCTCCTCGTCGTCGGGGTGGAGCGCGAGGTTCTTGTAGTTGTCGGTGAAGACCCCGCCGAGCTGGACGAACCAACCGGTGAGGAACGCGGCGACGGCTGCCGGGACCGACAGGACGTGGCGGTGGACGGCGAGGCCGACGGCGACGAGGACCGGGGCGGCCGCCGTCGGGAGGGTGTGCCGGGGGTACAGAAGCATCCCGACCCACACATCGCGACGGGTGACCATGCGCCGGGAGGGGCAACCGGCGTGCCCCGACCTCTCGGCGGCGTCCGATGCGCACGGCAAGCCGGGACGTGCAGCGCGCGCGCCCAGGCGCAAGCCTTGCGCCACGGCCGCCGGCGCGCCGACGAGCCCGGCCGGAGCGCACGGGGACGCACGCTTCTTGCGGAGGAGGCGCGGCATGCGCCTGCCGCGCGTCGTCTTCGTTCTGGGCAAGGGGGGCGTCGGCCGCAGCACGGTGGCTGCGGCCCTCGGGCTCTCGCGGGCGAGGGCAGGCGAGCGCGTGCTGGTCTTCGAGTGGACGGTGCGCGATCCGTTCGGGCCCTGGTTCGGCCTGCCGCCCGCCGGGCTGCGCCCCGTCGAGATCGCTCCGGGGCTCTCGGTGGTGACCTACGAGCTCGAGGAGGCCCTGCGCGCGTACTTCGTCGATCACCTGCACCTGGGCACGTTCTACCGGCGGATCGTGCGCGGCACGGCGATGCAGCGGCTGCTGCGCGCGGCCCCGGGGATCGCCGAGCTGCTCTTCCTCGGGCAGATCTGGTGGCTGACGACGCTCGCGGAGCGCGAGGCCGGGCTGCGCTTCGACCGCCTGGTGGTCGACGCCCCGGCGACCGGCCACGGGGCCTCGCTGCTCGACCTGCCGGCGATGCTCGCGGGCCTGGAGGCGCAGGGGCTGCTGCGCGTCGAGATCCAGCGCGTCGTGCAGATGATGGGGGACCCGCAGTGGACCGGGGCGCTCGTGGTCACGCTGGCCGAGGAGCTGGCGATCGACGAGACGCTCGAGCTCGTGCCGCGCGTGCGCGAGCGGATGGGCCGCCCGCCGGTCGCCGCGCTGGTGAACCGCAGCGCCGCGCGCTGGTGCATCCCGGAGCGCCCGCCCGGGCTCGAGGGGCTCGACGGGGCGCCGCTGACGCGGGCGGTGCGCCTCGGGCTCGCGGTGCTACGCGACGAGCTGCTCGGCCGCGCCGTGCGCGAGCGCGAGGTCCGCGAGCGCCTGGCCGGGGAGACGCGCGACGGGACGTTCTCGCTCGACGAGCAGCTCGCGGCGCTCGGCCCCGTCGGGCCGCGGGCGGTGGTGGAGGCCCTGAGTCTCGACCTCGCGCGCATCGTGTCGGAGACGCCGTGACGACGCTCCACGTGTTCGTCGGCGCCGGGGGCGTGGGCAAGACCACGCTCGCCGCCGGCTACGCGCTGGCGCTCGCGCGGAGCGGCGCGCGCGTCGGGCTGCTCGGGATCGATCCCTCGCGCCGGCTGCAGGACGCGCTCGGCCTGCGCCTGGGCGACGAGCCTCTGGACGTGCCGGGGGCGCCCGGCCTCTCGGCGGCCATCCTGTCGCCGGGCGACGCGCTGCGGCGCTGGGCCGCCGAGGAGGCCGACGAGACGTCGGCGAGGCGCCTGGCCGACAACCCGCTCTTCCTGGCGCTGGCCGACCGGCTCGCCACGGCCAGCGACGTGCTCGCCGCAGCGCGGATGGTCGAGTGGGCGGAGCGCGATCCACGCCTGGACCACCTCGTCGTCGATACGGCCCCTGGGCTCAACGCAATCGAGTTCCTGCGGCGGCCGGAGCAGGTCGAGGCCTTCCTCGAAGGCCGGCTCGTCGCGGTGCTCCGCTGGGTCGCCCGTCGCGACCGCGGGGCGCGCTGGGCAACGCTGGCGGCGGGGGCGCGGCGGCTCGTGGCGGGGCTCGCCCGCATCGGAGGGACGCGGCTCCTGCTGGATCTGGCCGACCTGCTGTCGCAGGTGCACCGCCCGTTCGAGCGGATGCTGCGCCGGCTCGAGCGGGCGCGGCGCTGGCTGCCGAGCGAGGGCGCGCGGATCGTGCTGGTGGTGAGCGCCCGCGACGAGGCGGGGGCGCCGTCGGCGGCGGCCCTGGGCGACGCGCTTCGCGCGCTCGGGATGGCGCCGTGGGCCGTGGTCGTGAACCGCGCCGTGCCCGAGGCGATGAGCGCGGAGCTCGCCGTCGTCGACGTGGGGCCCCTGCCGGAGTCGACCGCCGCAGTCGTTCGCTACGCCCGCGCGGTGGCTCGCGCGCAGGGGCGCGTGATCCCCGCCGTGGCCGGCCTCGCGCCGAGGAGGGTCGCGCTCCCGGCGGAGCCGGGGCTGGAAGGTGCCACGCGCGCCGAGGCTCTCTCCCGCCTGGGGGCGCGCCTACACGCCGGGCTGGGCGTACAGCCCGGGATCGACTAGGTCACCGCCGTCGCGATCGCGCACCGGGGCCGCGAGCGCCCGGTGCTGCTCGATGAGCGGGCCGATCGTCCTGGGGGCGCGCCGCCCCCAGCCGCACTCGGTCGAGATGCCGAAGCGGGGGACCACCGCGCGCGCGAGGTCGATGCGCCGTCGCGCGCCCTCGATGCCGTCCTCCTGGTGGACCACGCCCAGATAGAGGCGCGTCGTGGCGGAGAGGCGCAGGCGGCCGAGGGGCGCGAAGCGGATCGGATCCGTCCAGCCGACGGGCACGGGCATGTGAATCCACCCGAGCGTTCGATCCATCCTCGCCAGCGCCCCGGCGAGCTCGACGAGGCAGCCGGCGTCGCGCGGCGTCACGAAGTGCTGGTGCCCGAAGTCGCCGTAGCAGAGGTGGTAGCCCAGCTCGACGTCGCGCGGCACCGCGGCCCCCAGGCGCGCCAGGCGCTCCACGATCCCGCGCCCGACGTGGGTGAAGTGCGCGGGCCACACGCCCTCGAGGTGGCCGACCTCGACGGCGACGTCCCACTGGATGGCCAGGCGTTCGTGCGGGATCGCCGAGGCGATCTCGGCGAGCTCCTCGAGCAGGCGCTGCTCGTACGCCGGCTCGACGGCGGCACGATCGGGCAGGTCGATGAAGACGCTCACCGGCGCGAGGGGCGTGGGCAGCGAGACCTGGAACCTCACGCCGGCAGGGATGACCCCCTCGCGCTGCAGGCGCCCGAACAGGGCGAACGACTCGCGCGCGGCCTGCGCGTAGCCCAGCGGGCCGAAACGGATCGGGCCGGCGTCGCGGGCGCGCCGGACCCGCTGGCTTCGCAGGTAGCCGCGGTCGCCGACCGGCATGGGCTCGAGACCTCGCGTCGCCGCGAGGACGCCGTACTGCCAGGCGATCCAGTTGCCGCGCGCGCCCGTCTCGCCGTCGGGCAGGCTGTGCAGGCGGTCTCCGAGGGCGCCGGCGAGGGTACGGAACACGGTCTCGGCGTTTCCGAGCGGAACGCTGCCTACGAGGTGGACACCGGGCGGTCGCGGTTCCATGCGCGGCCACGCTGCATCCGGCGTACCTCCGTCACGGCGCGCCGAGCTCGATCCCGACGTCGCGCGCGCACGCGAGCAGCTCGTGCGCCGCCGACAGGCGCGCCTCCGCGCGGCACGCCTCCTCGATCGGTATCGACTCCACCATGCCGGCGCGCAGGCAGACCATCCTGCCCCACTGTCCCCTCGCGCACAGCTCGGCGGCGCGCGTGCCGAAGCGCGTCGCGAGGAGGCGGTCGGCCGCGGTGGGGCTGCCGCCTCGCTGCAGGTGACCGAGGACGGTCACGCGCGCCTCGTGCGGCAGGCCGAGCGCCCGGAGCTCCGCCGCGAGCCGCTCGCCGGCTCCACCGAGGCGGGCGGGCTGCCCGGGGCGGGCGGGCTCTACCTCGGACGTCGCGCCGCCCGCCGGCCTCGCGCCCTCGCCGACGACGACGATCGAGAAGCGGCGCCCGAGCCGGTCGCGCTCGCGGATCTTGGTCACGACGCGCGTCGCGTCGTAGGGGATCTCCGGCACGAGGACGACGTCGGCGCCGCCGGCGATGCCCGCGCGCAGGGCGATCCAGCCCGCGTGGCGCCCCATGACCTCGACGATGAGCACGCGCTGGTGCGCCTCGGCCGTCGCGTGCAGCGCGTCGATCGCGTTCGTGGCGCTCTGGACGGCCGTGTCGATGCCGCACGTGGCCTCGGTGCCGCCGAGGTCGCCGTCGATCGTCTTGGGAATGCCGACACAGCGCACGCCGATCGCGCCGAGGCGCATTCCGATCGCCATCGTCCCATCGCCGCCGGCAAGGACGAGCGCGTGAATCGCCAGCTCGTCCATGCGGCGGAGGAGCCGCGACGTCACGTCCTGCGTGGCCGCCGCGCCGTCGGCCACGGAGAAGGGGTTGGAGTGCGTCGAGCACCCGAGCAGGCTGCCGCCGCGTGGGAGGATCCCGGCCACGTCCTCGCGGCGAAGGGGCACCACACCCTCGTCGCCGACGAGGCCCTCGAAGCCGTAGCGACTGCCCAGTACGAGGATGGACCGCCGACCGGCCGCGTGGACGAAGGCCCGCACGACGGCGTTCAGACCCGGAGCGTCGCCTCCGCCCGTGAGCAGGCAGACGCGCAGCGGATCGGGCGCGCTCAATCGGTCCCCGTGGGCGTGACCTCCGAGTCATGCTGACGGAGCGACAGCTCGCGATGGTACGAGTACAGGTGGTGCTGCCGGAGGTGATGCGACTCGGAATGTCGCTCGCACCACCACGACGCGCCGAGCGAGTCGACGCGCGTCCGGACGCAGTCGGGGCAGGGCGGCTCGATGACGATGACGTGCTCCGGCTCGGGCTTCGGCCTCGGCCCCGCCACGAGGACGGGGCAGCCGGTCGCTGCCATCAGGCGCTCGGCGGTCGAGCCGCCGATCAGCGCGCGGAGCGTCATGGTCCGGTGCGTGCCGACGACGACGACGTCGGCGTGGAAGTCGGCCGCCAGCTGCGCCAGCTCGCGCGCGGGGTCTCCGCTGCGCACGTGGACCCCGGTGGACTGCCGGTCCATGCCGCCGAGCGCGCCGGCCTTCTCGGAGACGTACAGCTCGAGCAGTCCGAGCTCCTCGCGCGCCTCGTCCGCCGTCGCGTGGGCCGGCAGGACGTAGCCGACGTGGAGCTGGCTCGCCGGAATCCTCCGGACGATCCGCGCGGCCTGGTCGAAGGCGAAGCCGCTCGTGACGGTGTCGGTGAGATCGACGCCCAGCACCAGGATGAACGGGTGGGCGACGCCCATGTCCTCGGTCTGGTTCATGACCGTACCTCCTGGGGTCCGGCACTGGGGCCCCGCTGTCCCGTGGCACCGCGCACCGTGAGGACGGGCGCGGCAGAAAGTCGAACGACCCTCTCGGCGACGCTGCCGAGCAGCGCGCGGCGCACGCCCGTACGGCCGTGCGTCCCCATGATGACGAGGTCGGGATGGACGCGCTCGATGACCGTGAGCAGCTCCGCCGCCGGCGCGCCCCGCTGCAGCAGGGCGTCGGCCTGCGGGATGCGCTCCCTCACCGCGCGCAGGGTCTTGTCGAGGTACGCGCGCGCGGCTTCCTCGATGGGGGTCAGCAGGTCGGCCGTCGCGTACGCCATCCCGTCGTAGAAGTACGAGGGGATCTCGTACACGTGAACCAGCGTGAGCTGTGCATGGAACCTCTCCGCCAGCTCCACCGCCATGCCGAGGGCCCCGTCGGAGGACTCTCCGAAGTCGACGGGAACCAGGAGGTGCTCGAGGTGCAGGGCCATGCTCGGGGGCGCTGCAAGGTCCTGGCCGCTCTGCGCGCGGTCATCGCTACCGAGGCTCATGGTCCCATGAGTAACCACGGCGCGGCGATGCCGCGCGTGCCAGCGACGAGCTTCAGCTGTCGGGGTCTCTGGCCACGCCCACGACGCGGTTCATGGTGACCCCGTACTCGTGGAGCTTGTACTGGATCTTGCGCACGCTGATGTCGAGCATCTGCGCCGCCGCCGACGTGCGCCCCCCGCAGGCCTCGAGCGTGGTCAGGATGGAGTGCCGCTCGATCTCCGCGAGCGTCGATCCGGGGATGCGGACCGCGCCCCGCGGCGCGGCGCCCACCCCGGCGGGCAAGTGCTTGGCGGACAGCTTCGGGCTGTCGCACATGACGACCGCGCGCTCGATGACGTTCTCGAGCTCTCGGATGTTGCCCGGCCAGCGGTACGTGGTGATGCGCTCGATCGCGTCGTCCGAGAAGCCCTCGATCTCCTTGCCGTTCTCGCGCGCGAAGCGCTCGAGGAAATGGTTGGCGAGCGGCAGGAGATCGCTCGGACGCGCGCGCAGCGGCGGCATCTCGATGTTGACGACGTTGAGCCGGTAGAAGAGGTCCTCGCGGAACTTGCCTGCGGCAACTTCGCCGGCCAGATCCCGGTTGGTCGCCGCGATGATGCGGACGTCGACCTTCAGCGTCTCGTTGCCGCCGACGCGCTCGAAGGCGCGCTCCTGGAGGAAGCGCAGCAGCTTGACCTGGATCGAAGGGGAAATCTCGCCGATCTCGTCGAGGAAGAGCGTTCCGCCGTCGGCCTGCTTGAAGCGCCCCTCGCGCCTGCCCACCGCGCCGGTGAACGAGCCCTTCTCGTGCCCGAACAGCTCGCTCTCGAGGATGGTCTCGGCGAGCGCTGCGCAGTGCAGCTTGACGAAGGGGGCGTGCGAGCGCGGGCTGTTCTCGTGGATCGCCTGCGCCACCAGCTCCTTGCCGGTGCCGCTCTCGCCCGTGATGAGGACGCTGGCCTTCGTCGGCGCGACCTGCTCGATGACGTTGAAAACCTCCTGGATCGCGGGGCTGTTGCCCACGATGTTGTCGAAGCGCAGGCGGTCCTTGAGGCGGGCGCGCAGCTCCGTCGTCTCCGTCTTGAGCTTGCGGCGTTCGAGCGCGCGCCGGATGACCAGGAGAAGCTCGTCGAGCTGGATGGGCTTCGTCAGGTAGTGCTCTGCACCCTCCTGCATGGCCCGGACGGCGGTCTCGACATCGGCGTAAGCCGTCACGAGGACCGCGATGATGTCGGGGTCGGCCTCGCGCACGCGGCGCATGAGCTCGATCCCGTCCATGCCTGGCATCCGCAGGTCGGTGACCAGCACGTCGGGCCCGGTCTCCTGGAAGCGCGCCAGGGCGGAGGTGCCGTCTTCCGCCAAGATGACCTCGAAGCCCTCCTCGCGCAGCAGGGTCGCCATGCCACTTCGCGCGCTGGGCTCGTCGTCGGCCACGAGCACGCGGACCTGGGTTCGGGCCTTCTTGGCGTCGTCGCTCACCTTGTCCTCGTGTGCAGAATCTGCGTCGCGACGCAGGCTTCGCGCAACTGGTCGTTCGGAACCTACCGGAATAGCCGTCATTTCCTGCCCCCGTCTTGCGCAAGAGCATGGAGCGGGCCGAGCCTCCTGCCGCTGCCCGCCTAGGGGGGCGTGACCACGGCGGGCAGGCGAACGGTGAAGACCGTCGCCCCCGGTCGGCTGGCGAACGAGACGTCCCCGCCGTGATCGCTGACGATGCGGTGGACGATCGACAGGCCGAGGCCCGTTCCCTTCTCCTTGGTGGTGAAGAAGGCGTCGAAGATCGGCGTGCCGGCGTCGGGGATGCCGGGGCCGTCGTCGATGACGTCGATCTCCACGTCGCGCGGGAGGCGGCGTACCCGGAGGGTGACGCGCCCCCCCTCGCCCACGGCCTCGAGCCCGTTTCGGACGAGGTTTACCAGGACCTGCTTGACGCGCTCGCCGTCGATCTGGGCGGGAGCAGGGAAGGGGAAGGGCTCGACGACGAGCGTCGCCTTCTTCACCTCCGCCTCCGGCTTGAGCAGCAGGCTGATGCCTCGCGCGATCTCGTTGAGATCGAGCTCCGAACGCGACAGGGGCTTGGGCCTGGCGACGTCGAGGAAGTCGGTCACCAGATCGCTCAGTCGCCTGATCTCGCCGCGGAGAACCGCCGTGGCCTCGAGCGCGGCCTCCGGGACATGAGGGAGGCGCGCGAGGGCGCGGTCGAGGACGGCCACGTGCAGGTTGGCGCCGTTCAGCGGGTTTCGGACCTCGTGCGCGAGCCCGGCCGCGAGGGCGCCGGCGGCCGCGAGGCGCTCGTTCTGGCGAGCGCGTCGCTCGAGCTCCCGCTCGCGCGTCACGTCCAGCCCGACGACGACGAGCGTTCCGCCGTCGCCGTCGCGGTGGTGCGTCGACGCGTGCCACCGGACCACGCGTACCTTGCCCGCCCGCGTGTGCAGCTCTCCGTCCACCTCGACCGGAGCCCCGGGGGCCGCGGCGAGCCACCTCGCGCGGATCTGGGCCGCCTGCTCTCCGAACAGGCGACCGAACGTCCCGTCGTCGTTCAGCTCGTCCTCCGAGAAGCCCGTCAGCTCCTGCACCTTGCGATTCGTGAGGACGAGGCGCCCCGAGGCGTCGAAGGCGAGGATGAGCACGTCCGCCGCCTCCATCGCGTCCACGTAGAGCCGCCTGCGCGCATCGAGCTGCGCGCGGAGCACCTCCCGCTCCCGTGCCTGCGCCCGTTCGGTGCGCGCCACGAAGTCGTCCTTGTAGCTCTCGAGCATGATGGCGAGGTCCAGGTCGCAGATCCGGCCGACGGCCAGGCGGGCTCGGTCGGCCAGCTCGGGGTCCGCCCCGAACGCCTCGTGGGCCACACGCTCGAGCGCGCAACGAATGCGCGTCATCGCAGTGACCATGAAACGCAGGTTCAGGCCGACGCGGACGTGCGTCTCGCCGATCCGGGCGTGCCGCGCGACGTATTCGGCGTCCAGGGGCCCCGTCAGAAGCTCGCCCAGCCAGACCTGGAGGGAGGCGTGAAGGCGCTGCGCCTGCGCCTCGTCCTTGAGGACGGCGAACGCCCCCTCGTGCATGCGGATAACGGCATAGAACTCATCGGCAATCGCGACGAAGTGGGGCTCCGCGCGGTGCCGCAGGCGCTGCAGCAGCTCGATGTCCGCGTCGGTCAGCCCGACGTAGCTGCGGAGCTCTCCCAGAAGGGCCCCCGCGCCGTCCACCGAGTGGCCGTACCACGGCGGTTTCCTCGACGTCTTCGAGAGTGCGTCCACGTGCATCCTTTGCGTCAACCCGCGCGGCTTTCGCCCGGAAGCGGGCTGGATATTGGCTGAGCGCAATCCCTTCAAGCGGCAGGCCAGGTGGCCGCGTCCTTGCTTTTGGGGCGGACATGAGAGGCCTGCGAACGGTCCGGGAGTCCATCGAGCACTTCATGACCCCGCTGCCACACTGCATTGGCCGCGACCAGCCCCTGTCGGTCGCTCACGAGCGGATGCGGTCGTTCGACGTGCGCCACCTGCCCGTCCTCGAGGGTGGAAAGCTCGTCGGCCTCCTCTCCCAGCGCGATGCGCTCTTCGTCGAGACCCTCCGCGACGTCGACCCGACGAAGGTCCCCGTCGAGGATGCCATGTCCTCGGACGTGTACGTCGTGGGCCCGGATGCCCCTCTCGGCGACGTGGCGCGCGCGATGATCGAGCACAAGTACGGGTGCGTCGTCGTCACCCAGGGAGCCCACGTCGCGGGGATCTTCACCACGATCGACGCTCTCCGCGTGCTCCTCGCCATGGTGGAGACACATCCATGAGCGCCATCAAGCACATCTTGGTCCCGCACGACTTCAGCGAGACCGGCGAGAAGGCGCTCGCGTTCGCCCTGGAGCTCTGCACGCGTCTTGGCGCGCGCATGACCGTCATGCACGCCTACGAGGTGCCCGTCTACGGGTTCCCGGACGGCGTCGTCCTCACGGCAGAAGTGTCCGGACAGATCGAACGCGCCGCCAAGGCGGCCCTGGCGGGCGTCGCGTCGCGGTGCCGGCGGCCCGGCCTCGAGGTGGGCGAGACGCTGCGACAGGGCCCGGCCTGGAGCGAGATCGACGACGCGGCGAAGGAGCTCGGCGTCGATCTCATCGTCATGGGGACGCACGGCCGCAAGGGCGTCGCGCGAGCGCTGCTCGGCAGCGTCACCGAGAAGGTCGTCCGAACGGCACCCTGCCCGGTGCTGACGGTCCACGGCTAGGCCGCGCCGTGGTGCAGGCCGTCGTCCCCATGCGCGCCGCGCAGGACGCGTGTCTGCACTGCGGCCTGCCCGTCGGAGCCGGGGAGCCGGGCGACTTCTGCTGCCGCGGCTGCGAGGCGGTGTACGGGCTGCTGCACGAGGAGGGGCTGGACGGCTACTACGCGCTCCGCGGCGCGCGCGGCGTGCCCGTCACGCGTCCTGGTATCCGGCGGGACACCAAGTGGCTCGAGCTCGTCGAGGAACGCGTGCGCGCCTCGAGCGGCCCGACGCGGGTGACGTTCGACCTCCAGGGGCTGCACTGCGTCGCGTGCGTCTGGCTCGTCGACGAGCTGTTCAGGCGGGCGCCGGGCGCCGAGCACGTCGAGGTCAACCCCTCGCTCGGTCGCGTCGACATGGTGGTCGCGCCCGCGTTCGACGTTCGCGGGTTCGTCGAGGGAGTCGAGCGCTTCGGGTACCTGTTCGGGCCTCCGATCAAGCGTCCGCACGCCGCGTCCAACGACCTGCTCTGGCGCATGGGCATCACCGTCGCCATCGCGATGAACTCGATGATCTTCGGGATCGCGATCTACGCGGGGCTCGACCGCGGCCCGCTCTTCGAGCTCTTCACGACGCTCAATTTCGGCCTCGGCGCGGTCGCCGTGGCGGTCGGGGGGAGCGTCTTCTTCCGCTCGGCGTGGACGGCGCTCCGCCGGCGACTGCTGCACCTGGACCTGCCGATCGCGCTCGGCATCACGCTCGCGTTCGCGGGGTCGGCCTATTCGTACTTCGCGCGGCACTCGGAGTCGGCGTACTTCGACACGCTCGACGTCTTCATCGCGCTGATGCTCGTCGGTCGCTTCCTCCAGGAGCGAGCCATCGAGCGCAACCGAGCGTGGCTGCTCGAGAGCGACGGCACCGAGGGCCTGCTGACGCGCCGGATCGCGGACGGACGGGTTGCTCTCGTACGCTGCGCCGAGGTCGCCGCAGGAGACGCGCTGCTCGTCGCCCCCGGGGATCTCGTCCCGGTGGACGCGCGGCTCGAGGCCGAGGGGGGCACCTTCTCCCTGGACTGGATCGTCGGCGAGAGTCGTCCGGGGGAGTACCACGGCGGCGAGTGCGTGCCGGCGGGCGCCTTCGCCGCGGGCGATCGCGCGCTCGTCGTGCGCGCGAAGACGTCCTTCGACGAGTCGCCCTTGCGCGACCTGCTTCGCACGCCGGCGCGACCGCCCGAAGCCGCCCGGACGAGCCCCTGGTACCAGACCCTCTCGAAGGTGTACGTCGGGGTCGTCCTCGCGGTCGCCGCGGCCGGCTTCGCGGCGTGGTGGGTCGCAACGCGCGACGTGACGCGGGCCTTCGGGGTGGCCACGGCGGTGCTCATCGTCACGTGCCCCTGCGCCTTCGGGATCGCGGCGCCGCTCGGCTACGAGATCGTCCAGGCGGGCCTGCGCCGCAAGGGCCTCTTCGTGCGCCGGGCGAGCTTCCTCGACCGCGCGTGCGACGTGCGCCGGGTCGTCTTCGACAAGACGGGGACGCTCTCGACCGGTGCGCTCTCGGTCCAGAACCCCGAGGTCGTCCGCACGCTGGACCCCGAGGCGCGACAGGCCCTCTACGATCTGGTGGCGCGCAGCGGTCATCCGAAGAGCGCCGCGGTTCGTGAGGCCCTCGCGGGGTCGGACCTCGTGCTGGATCCTGCGGCGCACGTGGTCGAGCACCCGGGACGGGGTCTCGAGACGACGCGGGGCCGACGCTGCTTCCGACTGGGCGAGCCGGCGTGGGTGGCGGCCGACGCCCGGGGCGACGTCGCCTTCGGCGCCGACGGGCGTGCGCTGGCGAGCCTGGTGACGACCGAGCCGCTGCGGGCCGACGCCGCTCGCGAGGTCCAGGCCCTGCAAGCCGACGGCTACGATGTATGGCTCCTGAGCGGCGACGCGCCCGGTCGCGTCGAGGTCGCCGCGACGGCTGCCGGCATCGCGCGCGAGCGGGCCGTGGGGGGCGCGTCCCCGCAGGACAAAGCGCGGTTCCTCGACGCTCACGACGCCGGCGAGACGCTCTTCGTGGGCGACGGCGTCAACGACGCGCTGGCGCTCGATCACGCGCACGCCTCCGGCACGCCCTCGGTCGACCGGCCGTACGTCCCCGCGCGTGCCGACTTCTTCTTCGTCACCCCCGGGCTGGCCCCGGTTCGCCTGGCCTTGCGGGCGGCCCGCGCCCTCGCGCGCGTCGTGCGCGCCGACCTGACCATCGCGCTTACCTACAACGTCGTCACCGTCGGCCTCGCGCTGGCGGGGCAGATGTCGCCGCTGCTCTGCGCGGTCCTGATGCCCTTGAGCTCCCTCACCACGGTCGCCGCGACCGTCGCGGCGCTCTCACCCCGGAGGCGCCTGTGGAGGTCGTGATCCTTCAGGTGTTCGTGAGCCTCTTCCTCGTCGTGGGGTCGCTCCTCTTGTTCGCGTTCACCCACCGTCAGCGTGACTTCGAGCACGCCGACCGACTCGCGCTGCTCCCCCTGGAGAAGGACGAGAAACAGCCATGACCGCTCTCATCACAGCAGACTCCTCCCTGCCGTCCGGGGCGATCGCCTCGGCGACCGAGACCCGCCGCATCGTCTACAACGACTGGATCTCCCGCTGGTTCGTGTGGGCCTCGCTCGTCTTCGGCGTCGTGGGGATGCTCGTCGGCGTCGTCGTTGCCCTGCAGCTGGCCTTCTGGCAGGCCAACGTGCCGCCGCTGCTGACCTTCGGGCGCCTGCGCCCGCTGCACACCAACGCGGCCATCTTCGCGTTCGTGGGCAACATGATGTTCGCGGGCATCTACTACTCGACGCAGCGCCTCGTCAAAGCGCGCCTGGCGAGTGACCTGCTCTCGAAGATCCACTTCTGGGGCTGGCAGCTCATCATCGTCGCCGCCGCCGTCACGCTGCCGCTCGGGTACACGACCGGCAAGGAGTACGCGGAGCTCGAGTGGCCCATCGACATCGCGATCACGCTCATCTGGGTCGTGTTCGCGATCAACTTCTTCTGGACGCTCGCGCGGCGGGTCGAGAAGCACCTGTACGTCGCGATCTGGTTCTACATCGCGACGATCATCACCGTCGCCGTCCTGCACATCGTCAACTCGTTCGAGATCCCGGTCTCCGGCCTCAAGAGCTACTCGATCTACGGCGGCGCGCAGGACGCGCTCGTGCAGTGGTGGTACGGGCACAACGCCGTCGCGTTCTTCCTGACGACGCCCATCCTGGGCATCATGTATTACTACCTGCCCAAGGCGGCGGGGCGGCCGGTCTACTCGTACCGGCTCAGCGTCATCCACTTCTGGTCGCTGATCTTCGTCTACATCTGGGCGGGCCCGCACCACCTGCTCAACACGGCGCTGCCCGACTGGGCCCAGACGCTCGGGATGGTCTTCAGCGTGGCGCTCTGGGCGCCGAGCTGGGGCGGCATGCTCAACGGCCTTCTCACGCTCAAGGGGGCGTGGAGCCAGGTGCGTACCGACCCGATCCTGAAGTTCTTCGCCGCCGCCGTGACCTTCTACGGCATGTCGACGTTCGAGGGGCCCCTGCTGTCGATCAAGCCCGTCAACGGCCTCGCGCACTACACGGACTGGATCATCGGCCACGTGCACGCGGGCACGCTCGGCTGGAACGGGCTCATGGCGGCCGGGATGTTCTACTGGATGGTCCCCCGGCTCTACGGTCGCGAGCTGCACTCCAAGAAGCTGGCCGACGCGCACTTCTGGCTCGCGACCTTCGGCATCCTCCTCTACGTCGTGGCGATGTGGGTGAGCGGGATCACCCAGGGCCTGATGTGGCGCGCGGTCGACGAGACGGGCGCGCTCAAGTACCCGAACTTCGTCGAGACGGTGAACGCGATCCGCCCGATGTACTGGATGCGGTTCACCGGCGGGCTGATGTACCTCGTCGGCGTGCTGATGATGGCCTACAACCTCGTCGCCACGGCGCGCGCCGGGAAGGCCGTCGACGGCGAGGCCAGGGTCGTCGTCCCGAAGGTCGAGCCGGTCGAATCGACCTGGATCGAGGTGCTGTTCGGCAAGCCCGTGCTGCTCATCACCGTCGTGGCGGTCATCGCCGCGACGATGGCCGTCGTCAACAACGAGGCCAGCATCGTGTTCGCAGGCATGGCGGTGACGGCGGCGGTGCTCGGGACGATCGCCATCTCGCTGGCGACGCAGAACGCGCAGGTCCAGTGGCACCGGCTGCTCGAGGGGCGCGCCCTCATCTTCACGGTCTTCGTCGCCATCGCCGTGCTCGCCGGCGGCATCGCGGAGCTGATCCCGACGCTGCTCATCACCCCGGCGCAGGTGAACGCGTCCGCCGAGTCGAAGCCCTACCGTCCGCTCGAGCTCGAGGGGCGCGACGTCTACATCCGCGAGGGTTGCTACACGTGTCACTCGCAGATGATCCGCACCTTCACGTTCGAGGCGAAGCGCTACGGCGAGCCTTCGACGATGGGCGAATCGGTCTACGACCACCCGTTCCAGTGGGGTTCCAAGCGCACCGGACCCGACCTGGCGCGCGAGGGCAGCAAGTACCCCAACCTCTGGCACTGGCGTCACATGATCGACCCGCGCTCCGTGTCCGCCGGCTCGATCATGCCACCGTTCCCGGGTCTCGTGACGGACACCGTCGACGCGTCGCGCACCGCCGACAAGATGCGGGCGCTGCGCTCGGTCGGCGTCCCGTACGCGGCCGCCGAGATCCAGGGCGCCGCCGCCGACGAGGCCGAGCAGGGCAAGGCGATCGTCGACAACCTGCGAGCCGACGGGGTGCCCGACGCCAACCCGCAGTCCGAGTTGGTCGCCCTCATCGCATACCTGCAGCACCTGGGCGTTCACCCGTCGCCGGCCCCGGGCGGGGCGGCGGTCTCGCTCGCCAAGTGAAGGGAGAAGAGGCCCGTCATGCACCAAGAGCTGTTCGCCCATTCCCCGCTGCTCGCTCTCCCGGTGGGCGCGATGTTGCTCTTCCTCGCTGCCTGGCTCGCGACGTCGCTCCGGGTGCTCACGCGCCCCAAGGCGGAGATCGACGCGGCCGCCCGGCTCCCCCTGGAGGACGACCATGAGCGACGATAGGCACCACGTGTACGACGACATCGTCGAGCACGACAACAAGCTGCCCCTCTGGTGGCAGATCACTCTCTACGGCGCGATCCTCTTCGGCCTCGTCTACTGGTTCGGCCGCCGGATGGAGGCGATCCAGTCCCCGGCGCAGGCGTACTCCGCAGAGGTGGCGGCCCAGAGGGCGGCCGACGCGGAGCGCGCCCGCGCGCGCGGCACGATCGACGACGCGATGCTCGCGACGCTCTCGAAGGATCCCGCGCTCGTCGCGCGGGGCAAGGAGACGTTCGTGACGACGTGCGCGCCGTGCCACCGGCCCGATGGCGGCGGCAACATCGGCCCGAACCTCACCGACGCGTACTGGCTCCACGGCGCCAAGCCCACCGATCTGTACCGGGACGTGAGCGAAGGCATCGTCGCCAAGGGCATGCCCACGTGGGGGCCGATGCTCGGGGATGTGAAGGTCCAGGAGGTCGTCGCGTACGTGATGGTCATCGAGAACACCAACGTGGCCGGAGGCAAGGCGCCGCAAGGCGAGCTCGCAGTCAAGTGACCGATGTCCGCCGTCCCGTGCTGCAGGGCTCGGAGCTGCCCTCGGAGGCTCTGCCGCCGGACGGTCGGCGCCGGGGCATCCACCCCGCGGACGTCCGGGGGCGCTTCCACCGCGCGCGCAGCGTCGTCCTCGTGGCGCTGATCGTGCTCTGGGCAATGCTGCCCTGGGTGCACATGGGCGGGCATCCCGCGCTGTTCATCGACGTCGACGGGCGAGAGCTCTACCTGTTCGGGGCGACGTTCAACGCGCAGGACACGTGGCTCCTCTTCTTCCTGCTCACCGGAGTGGGCTTCGGGCTGGTCTACGCGACCGCCCTCGCCGGGCGGGTCTGGTGCGGGTGGGGGTGTCCGCAGACGGTGTTCCTGGAGGGCGTCTACCGGCGCATCGAGCGCCTCGTGGAGGGGTCGCGTGAGAAGCGCCTGCGCCGCAACGCCGGGCCCACCACGTTCGCGAAGGTGATCCGCAAGGCGCTCAAGC
>JAJYCT010000478.1 GCA_021778125.1 Myxococcales bacterium | reverse complement strand
CGATCGGCACGCTCGGCGTCGCCGCCGGCCGCGGCCCCGCGAGGCGCGCCTCGGCGACGTGCCGCGCCACGAGCTGGTGCAGGCTGCCGCGCAGCTGCGGGCGCACCGCGGTGTGGTCCACCGTGACGAGGAACCGCCCGCGACGCACCGCGAGCAGCGCGCCGAGCGCGTCCTCGCCCTCGAGCGCGCGGCCGTCGGGCGAGACGCGCGCCGCCGCCACCGGGGCGCCGCCGCGTAGGTGCACCTCGAAGCTCTCGCCCCCGGCCTGCACGGTCACGCGCGAGCTGGGACGCGCCGCGCACGAGAGGCGCAGCAGGCGGTGCGGTGAGACCCCGCCCAGAAGGCCCCGCACGGGCCCGACCACCTCGAAGCGCCGCGCGAGGTCCGCGTGGCGCTCGAGCGCGTCGCGCACGGTCTCGAGGACCTCCTCGGGCACGGCGTGCTTGGCGAGGAACGCCGTGGCCCCGACGTCGGCGTCGCGTGCGCGCGCGAGCCAGTCGGCCTTCCACGAGAGCAGCACCACGGGCACGTCGCCGAGCGTCGGGTCGGCGCGCAGCGCGCGACAGAGGTTCAGGCCGTCGAGGCCGGGCATGCGGATGTCGGCCAGGACCACGTCGGCCCCGTCGCGGCGCGCGCGGTCGAGCGCCTGCCAGCCGTCGTGCACCTCGACGACGTCGCACCCGGCGCGTCGCAGCGTGTCGCCGAAGTACCAGGCGACGACCGGATCGTCCTCGGCCACGACGACGCGCTTGCCGTGCAGCGCCATGCGGCCGTCCGACAGCTCGGGCAGGACGCGCGTCGTGCGTCCTTCGCGCGCGTCGAGCAGACCGTCGCACGCGCGCCGCAGCGACACGTCGTCGCCGCGGGCGAAGAGCGCCCCGAGCGCAGCGAGTCGCGGGGCCGCCTTCGCGTCGAGGCCCCAGGCGACGACCGGTACGTTCGCCGTCGCGTCGAGCTCGGCGAGCGCCTCGGCTACGGCCGCCGCGCGCGCGGGCAGGCCCCCCAGGACGACCAGATCCGGCGCCCGCTCCTTCGCGCAGCGCACGACCAGCTCGACCGACGGCGGCAGGCGCGTGCAGCTCACGCGCCGCGTCCCGCCCGAGAGCGCGCGCGCCACGCCCGCCGCGTCCGACCCCACGCAGTAGATCGCGATGCCCATCGCCCGGGCCGTATCACGCACGCGGGGGGGGGGCCCAGTTCGTGGCGGAGCGCGCCGGCGGGCGGGGGCTGTCCTACGGCGTCCCGCCCGTCCGGGCCGGCAGCGCCGGATCGGCGCCCCACTCATTCCACGAGCCGTCGTAGACGGCGACGTCGTCGCGCCCGAGCAGGCGCAGCGCGTTCTGCGGCACGGTGCACGACACCCCGCCGTTGCAGTAGACGACGATCTCGCGCGGCAGGTGCCCGACGTCGATCCCCGCCTCGGCGAACGCGCGGGCGATGTCCGCGGGGGGCAGGAAGCGCCCCGTGTGCGGGTCGACCAGGCGCGCGTACGGCACGTTCCGTGCGCCCGGGATGTGGCCCCCGCGCGCCGCGGCGCTCACGACGCCGGCGTACTGGTCGGGCGCGCGCGCGTCGATGAGCAGGAGGTCGGGCGCGCCCAGGCGCGCGCGCAGCTCGCTCGCCGTCCGCCGCAGGGCTCCCTCGGGGCGCGCGGTGAACGTGGCGTGTGCGCGCGCCTGCACCTGGGGCGTCGTCGGGCGCCCCTCGGCCACCCAGCGCGACCAGCCGCCGTCGAGCACGCGCACGGCGTCATGCCCGTGGTAGCGCAGCGCCCAGGCCAGGCGGCCCGCGAAGACGTGGTCGTAGTCGTCGTACGCGACGACGAGCGCGTCGTCGCCGATCCCGAGCTCGCCCATGCGCGCCGCGAACTCCGCGGGCCGCGCGATCTGCACCGGCACCGGATCGTCCGAGTCGACGATGTCGCGCGTCCAGTCGACGAACACCGCGCCCGGGACGTGCGAGGCGACGTAGTCGTCGTGCTTGGGCAGGTAGCGCGGCTTGCTCCCGAGGGGCAGCACCTTGCCGCGGATGTCCACCACGACGACGGCGGCATCGCCCAGGTGCGACGCCAGCCACTCGGTCGAGACGAGTACGCCCCCCGGCTCGGTCACGGCGCGTGCTTCTCGATCATCGCGCCGAGGCGCGGGACGGCGGCCTCGACGTTCTTCTTCGCACTGCCGCGGAGCTTCTCGTAGGTGCCGCGCACCATGCCGCTCTTGGAGCGCTTGGCCTTCTCGTCGGTGATCGACAGGAGCGCGTCGGCCACGCGGCCGGCGTTGGACATGAAGTGCTCGCGCACGGGGCGGCTGCCGCCCTTGGCCTCCTGGTAGATGGGCTCGAGCGCCGACGCGAACTCGGGCAAGAGGTCGACGACGACCTGCCGGACGAAGCCGGGCTTGATGCCCTGCACGGTCCTGTAGCCCGCCTTGATGGCCAGCCCGGTGAGGCCCCCCTTGTCGGCGACCTCCGCATCGATGAGCGCGAGGCAGTCGTTGGTAACGGCGGCCTTCTTGGATTCGGCGGTCAGGGCTTCGGTGAGGTTGGGCATCGCGGCCGGGTGTCCTTTCGCCGATCGCGATTAGCACACCTTCCGCGCCGCTGTCGGGGAGGCCGGGTGCGCCCCGTCAGCCCTCAGAACGCCGTCCCGACCTGGAGCAGGGCGCGCGGGCGCAGGCCCGGCCCGTAGAAGAGGTCGTGGTAGGGGTGGCTCGCGTACTCGAAGTGTGGCGCGTGCGTGTCGGCGGTGAGCTGCGCGCCCAGACCGGCGCCCACGCAGAAGTTGCCGAGGATGATCGCCTGGTAGCCGACGTCGAGCGCGCCGCCGAGCTGCACGTACTGGGTGTCCTCGGCCTGGTCGCCCGGCACGCGCGCCGGGTTGCCGTGGATGTACTCGAGCTCGGCCACGAGGAACGATAGGCCCGCGAACAGGCCCTGCGGGCCGCTCTCGCCCGTGTACACGCGGTAACCGAGCTCGATTCCGAACCCGGTGAGCTGATCGTCGGTCCCGGGCAGCGCGTAGTAGTAGAGCGGCGTCGCGTGCAACGCGTGGTGCGGGGCGGGCAGGTACTCGAGGTCCAGGCTGTAGCGGCCGATGATGAAGGCCAGCGGGTTGCCCTGGATGGCGAGGGGCTTGAAGCGCAGGCCCTCGTCGATCTCCTCGGCGCGGGCGGTGCGCGGTGCGAGCAAGGAGCCGATGCCGCCGAGCGCGACCAGCGCGAGGAGCGGGAGCCGGGCGGGGGAGTTTGGCATCGACGAGGCCCGGCCGCGACTCTATCCCGGTGGGCCACAAACTGCTGCCCGCCCGGCGTGCCCTGCTACGCTCCTCGTTCTCATGTCGCGGCGCGGCATCTGGAGGTTAGGGGGCGTGCTCGGCGGGGCCGCGATTCTCTGGGCGCTGCGGCTGGGTTCGCCGCGCTCGGTGCCCCGGCTCGTGCCCCCCGCGGCCCCCGCGGTCGCGTCGACCGGCAGCGATCCGGAGCCGGCGTCGCCCTCGGAGGATCCGCGCGTGCACGCCTTCCGCGTCCCCAGCGGCGGCGCCCCCGGGCTCTCGTGCAGCGAGGCGCGCGCGGTGGTCCACCAGGCGCGGGCGCAGCTCGCATACGTACCGGACGCGGTCGACGCGCGGTCGCTCGCGGCTGCCGCCGCCGACTGGCTCGACCCGTACGGACTCTGGAGCATAGCGCCCGACGCGCCCGCGCTCGGCGCGTTCGATACGCACGCGTCCGACCTGCTCGCCGACCTCGAGGGGCGCTCGCCGCAGGGCTGCCCGGGGGCGCGCGTGCTCGGCGAGGAGCTCGCGGCGTGGGTGGCCGAGC
>JAJYCT010000477.1 GCA_021778125.1 Myxococcales bacterium | reverse complement strand
AGGAGCACCACGCGCGGCACGAGCGCCGTCACGGGCGCGAGGGCGAGCGACGCGGCCAGCGCGATCCCGAGCGCCAGGAAGCCCGCGCGGGGCCAGGCCGCGGGCGTCGCGAGCGCGAGCCACGCCCAGAGCGCCGCCGCCGCGACGCCGAGCGCACGAACGATCCACCGCGCCTCTGCGCTCACCGACGCAAGCGAAGCGCGAGCGGGCTCGCCGCGTCAAGCCGCGTCACGTGCGAGGGAACGGCTCGCGCGTAGCGCTCTTGGGGTTGGACGGGTCGGTCCCCTCGGCGAACTCCTGACCGGCGTTGGTGCGGACGAACGGGCCGCCGATGTCCTCGGGGACCGCCTGGTTGTGCACGTCCTCGGCCTCGTACTCGCCGGACGTCGCCGACGCCACGAACTCCTCGCCCAGGTCCTCGACGAGGTCGTCGGCCGCGCGGGGCCCCTTGAAGAAGCTCGCGGGGTCCTTCCCCTCGTGCCCGGCGCGCTTGCGCAGCTCGGCCGCGTACTTCGGATCGAGGTGCCCCGCGCGATCGCGGCGACGGACCGGAGCCTTCGTGCCTGCCTTCGGCGCGGCCTTCTTCCTGGCGGCCTTCCCGGCGGCGCCGGCCTTCGCCGGGGCCTTCCGCGTCGCCCTGGCCTTGGCCCTGGGGGGCGCGCGCCGCTTCGCCGCGACCTTCTTCGCGCGCTTCGCGGGCGCCGCGGCGCGAGTCACCCGGGCGGCCTTCTTCGCCGCCTTGCGCGCCGGAGCGCGCCGGGCCTTGGCCGAGACCGCCGCCTTCTTCCTCGTCGCCTTCTTCTTCTTGGTCGCCATGGATCCCAAGGATACGCGACCCGGGCGCCCGTGGCCGCCGGCAGACGAAGAAACAACACGCGGGACCCCCGGTCCATGACCGAAGATCCCGCGCCATCCGTCGGGGCGACTGGATTCGAACCAGCGACCCCTTGACCCCCAGTCAAGTGCGCTAACCAGGCTGCGCTACGCCCCGGAGACGAGCGCGCAAGGTAGTCGAGCCACGCCGCTATGCAAGCGTTGTCGCACGGCAGCTCGGCCGGGCGCCCGCCGCTAGCGGCCCAGGGCCTTGCCGTCGCCGTCGGCGTCGACCCAGATGGCCCCGCTCATGGCCCACGGCAGGATGCCCGACGCCTCGCCCGCGAGCACCGGCGTGAGCGGCCGCGATCCGCTCGCCACCACGTACAGGGCGTCGTCGGCGCGCGCCGCGGCCTCGAACGTGACGTCGGACGCGAGCGCGCCGGCGCTCGTCGGCGCGAGCGTCACGGCGCGGGTCACGGCGGGCGCGTCCGAGGCCCACGCGAGCGTCACGTGGTCGACCGTGATCCAGGGGGCGCACTCGACGTGGACCTTCACCGCGACGCGCGGACCGCGGACGAGGCCGCCGATGGGTGCGCCGCCGGCCGTGACGCGCAGCAGGGGGCCGTTGGTCAGGACGACGTCGCGCAGCGTCTTCACGCCCCTCACGAGGTCGGCGGTGCGCGCGGCGTCCCAGGCCTCGAGACGCGTGTCGTCGCTCACGCGGACGTACGTGCGCGGGTAGCCGGGCTCCTGCCCCACCACGCCGTGGGTGTCGGTGTCCGCCGTGGGGGTGACCGCGTGCCCGGTGCGCAGCAGCGCGCGCCAGTCGTCGATCACGCGCTGCCGCGGCCCCGTGTTGCGGCCGTTCCAGACCTCGAGCGCGTCGAAGCTCGCGTCGTAGCCGGGATCGGTGCCGACGCCACGCGCCGGATCGAAGCCGAGCTGGTCGAAGTACCCGGTGAGCCCCGTGCGCGGATGGTTGACCTGGAAGACGAAGTCGCCGCCGGCAGCCCGCCGCAGCTCGCCGAGGATCTCCAGGGGCGAGCGATCGCGCACCGCCGGGGCGCCCCCGCGCGCGCGCGCGGGATCGGCGGCCATCGGCCAGACGTTCGCGTGGCCCCAGGGGTGGCGGCTCGCGTCGGTGGTGAGCTCGTCGCCCGCGATCTGCACGAGGCTGCCCTCGAGGCGCAGCTCCTTCACGAAGGGCGACAGGTCCGCCACGACGTTGTGCTCGCTGGCGACGGCGACGTCGAGCCCCTCGGCCGCGTTCGAGATGACCCGATCGCGCATCGACGTGGGCCCGTCCGTGCCGAGCATGGTGTGCTGGTGGAAGTCGCACCCGAGGTAGCCCCGCGTGTCGACGACGCGCTTCGGCGAGAGCGCGAGCGCCTTGCGGTCGCCGTGGGCGAGCGAGACGTCGGCCGCGGCGAGCGCGTACTCCGGGCCGCGCGACGCGGTGACGCGGTAGGCGCCCGCGAGGAGCTCGACCCGGGCCACGCCGTCGGCCGTCGTCACCTGGCTGCGCGCTGGCCCGGCGGCGGAGGCCGGCCCGAAGTCGGGGTCGGGCGTGCCCCCCTGCCCCTGGAACGTGACCTTGCACGGCATCGCGGCGCCGGACGCGTCGAGGCACTGCACCTCGACGGCCGCGGGCGCGCTCACGTCGAGCGACGCGGACGCCTCGCCCCCGGGTCGCACGTCGAGCGGCGGCGTGGGCGCGCCGGCCGGCAGGCTCACCGCCCAGGTGCCCGCCGGCAGGACGGCCTCGTACGGCGGCGCGAGCGTGAGCGGCTCGGTCCCGCCCCCCGCGGTCACCCACAGCAGGCCCCCGGTCTGCACGGCCCCCGTGCGCACGCGCAGCGTCCCGACGGGCTGGCCGGCCGCGAGCGCGAGCTCCCCGACCAGGCTCGCGGTGTCGGGCCGCGCACCGACCAGGAACACGCGCGCGTAGCGCGTCGACTCGTGGGGCGCGAGCCGGACGCCGTGGCGCTGCGCCGTGTCGGACCAGGAGCCGCCGCTCGTGGCCTCGATGGCGCCGTCGGTGGACGTGAGCGCGTAGCTGGTGAAGCGGCCGACGCCGCCGAGGTACGGGCCGCTCGACGCGCCGTGGAACCCGCGCGGCTTGCCCGGCGCGACCTTCTCGGCACCGCCCCACTGCACCGCGTCTCCCAGGGACGGCAGCTCGACGGGCGCGTCGCCTTCGTTGTCGAGCGTCGTCTCGAGCAGCAGCGCCCGGTCGGGCGCCTGGAGCGTGTAGCGCGTGCGCACCACGAGCCGCGGCTCGTAGAGCTCGTGCCCGGCCGCCTCGACCCACGCGCTGCCGTCGCGCTCGACGCCGCTCCGCAGCGAGTCGTAGACGCCCTGGCGCGGGAAGGTCCCGAAGTAGGTGAAGATCTCGCCCAGCTCGTCGCGCCGCTCGCGCGCGTCGGCGGCGTCGACGAGATCGCCGCCCGACTCGGCGAAGCCGGCGCTCGAGCCGAGCTGGTCGACGACGAATGCGACCTCGTCGTTCTCGAGCAGCAGGTCCCCCGGACGACCGATGGCGCTCGGCCCGCCGAGCTCCTCGCCGGCCTCGAGCACGTGCACGCGCGCCGCCCGCGGCGAGGCGACCTGCACCGGGCGCGAGAGCCAGTCGAGCCGGCGCGCCGCCCTGGGATCGACGTGGATGAGGGGCGTGACGTCGGCGGGCGGCGGGCAGGCCGCCGCGCCGAGGCACAGCAGGGCGACGGCGGCGCGCTTCATGTCCGAGAGGCGAGGAACCGCGCCAGGGCCTGCGCCTTGGGCACGAGCGTGACGACCTCGATGAGCTCTTCCTTGGTGTGGAAGCCCGTGCCGCGCGGCCCCAGGCCGTCGATCGACGGGATGCCGAGCAGGCTCGACGTGCTCGCGTCGCTGCCTCCGCCGATGAGCGGGGCCTCGTCGCCGCCGAGGCCGTGCGCCCGCGCGCACGCCGCGTACTCGGCCAGCAGGCGCGCGCTCTCGTCCGTCCGCTCGAGCGGCACGCG
>JAJYCT010000476.1 GCA_021778125.1 Myxococcales bacterium | reverse complement strand
CTTGCGGGCGTACTGGCCCGAGCCACCCCATTGCTGGAATGGGATCTGCCGAGCCTTCTCGACGGTCGCGTTCTTCTGCGCCTCTTCGAGCAGCAGCCGGGCGTGCTCCTGGAGCTTCTCCTTTACATTGGCGGTCAGGCCCGTGGCGTTGCTCTGCGGGATGCGTGCCAGCGCGTTGCGCAGATGCGGAAGGTCCACGTCACCGTCTTCGTCTCGGAACGGGAAGTGGCGGAGGGTGCGAGGCACCGTCTTGCCATCGTCGTCCTTCTTGCCGCCGGGCTCGAGGTAGAGGAAGGCGTCGTCGGGCAGGTCGTTGATCTCGGCGCGGCTCCATTGGGCCTTGTCGATGGTCTCGGCCGCCGTCAGCTCGCGCAGCGCGGGCCGCGCGGCGTCGAGCGCCCGGGCGAGCACGGGCGCCGCCTTCTGGACAACGGGCGCGAGCCGCTCGGCGATGGCTTCGAGCTCCATCGCCAGCTCGGCATCATGCCCGGGTGCATCGCCTCCGACGTCCGCGAGTAACTCGGCGAGCGCGCCGAGCTCGACCGCATCGGGGGCGAGAGCCTTGGCCAGGACGCTGGCGCGGTCGAGGTCGGCGGCGCGGTCTTCGTCGAGGTCCACCATGCCCTCGATCTCGTCGAGCACGAGGTCGTCGCCGAGCGCCTTCTCGGCGATGCCGTAGTTCGCGATGAGCAGCGTGGGGAGCGTCTTCGGACCGCCGACACCGCGCATCGCCCGGATGGTCCGTGGCGGCCGGATCAACCGGACCTGGAAGCCCTTCGTCTCAAGCTCCCCGCGCGTCCCGTACGTGACCAGGAACTTCCCCTTGATGCCGTCGAGGACACGGCGGAACTCCTCCTCGTCGAACTCATCCTCGCCGATGTCGACGTTGTGGCCCGGGTACGGCGGGTCGAGATAGAAGAACGTCTCCTTGCCGTCGAACTCCTTCACCACCTCGGCATAGTGGGCGTGGCGGATGGTGGCGTTCTTGAGGCGGTTAGCGAACTCGTCGATGCGATCGAGGGTGCGCGCCTCGACGCCGTCGGCACCGGGGTTGAAACTCTTGCCGCGCAGCTTTCCGTAGGAGAAATGGGACAGGTAGAGGAACTGATAGAGGCGGCCCACCTTGCTCTGCGGCCTGGCCTCGATGAGCGACTTGAAGGTCCGCTCATTGCCGGCCCAGTCCTTCTGCCGCAGCGCCGCGAGCTCGGCCTCGGTGAGCGACTTGAGCGCCCGGTACGCGGCGGCGATCTCCGGGTCGGCGTCGGCGAGCACCTCTGTCTCGACCGGCTCCTTCTCGAAGAAGACGGCCGCGCTGCCGGCAAAGGGCTCGACGTAGACCTTGTGCGGGGGGATGAGCTTCACGAGCCTCGCAGCCAGCCGTTTCTTCCCCGCGGGCGAGCCCCAGATCGTCTTCGCGACCTCCGCGCCCTCGATACCCTCGGGCTCCCAGAGGTCGAGTTGCTCACCCGGATCGAGGTTCTTCATCGCCCGCTCCGGGAGGCGGTAGTTCGTGACGATGAGCGTGACCGCACGTCGCTGCCCGTGCCCCTGCGCGGTGCCCACGCCGGACATGTGGGTCCAGCGGTAGCGGTGCAGGCCCCGGAAGAGCGCCGGGTCGGAGCGGATGCCGTAGGTGACGAGAAACCGGCCCTTGATGCCGCGCAGCACGCTGGCGAAGCGCTCCTCGTCGAAGTCCCGGTTACCGACGCCGGCGTCGTAGCCTGCGTAGGGCGGGTCGAGGAAGAAGAAGGTGTCCTTGCCGTCGAACTCGTCGACGACCTTCTCGTAGTCGGCGTGGCGGACGAGGACGTCGTCGAGCCGCGGCGTCTCGCGCTCGAGCTGCTCCACGAAGCGAGCCTCGACGCCTTGCAGTCGCTTGGGGAGCGTCCCGCGGCGGAGCTTGTTGAAGCTGAACCTGGCGAGGTAGGCGAAGCGATAGAAGCGATCGACCGGGTCCTTGGGCTCGGAATGGTAGAGCCGGTCGAAGCGGTCTCGGTCACCGACCCACGACTTGCGGCGAAGCTGCTCGAGCTGGGCGCGGGTGAGGTCGCGGGCGAAGCGGAAGGCGAAGGCGATTTCGGGGTCTGCGTCATTGACCACCTCGACTTCGGACGGCTCCTTGGCGAAGAGCACTTGGGCCCCGCCAGCGAAGGCCTCGACGTAGACCCGGTGAGGCGGCATCCCGCGGACGATCCGGTCCGCGAGGTGCCGCTTCCCGGCCGGTGAGCCCCAGAGGGACTTCTCGACCGGCTCGACCGGCCGTGCCTCCAATTACTCCTCCGCCCACGGATCGAGGCCCCAGTCGGTCTCCTGCTTCTGGACCCCCTCGCGGAACTCCTTCGACGCCAGGTCGAGCGGCCAGGAGGACTCGCGCTTCTCCTTGTGCTCGCGCCCCTTGGCCTTCTTGTCCTCCTCCTTCTCGGGCTTCTTCCCTTCGTCCTCCTTGGCCGTGAGCGTGGCGAGCTGCTCGCGCAGCTTCTCGATCACCTTCGCCAGGTCCTCGGGGTTTGACGCGAAGGCGGTGGGCGCGGCCTCGGGCTGCACGGCGAGGATGTTCCCCGTGCGGTCGGAGTTCTCCGCCAACTCGGTGGTCGCCTCCTGGAAGACCTCGACCTTGATCTTCTCGCTGTCGACGTCGACGTAGGACTGCTTGAGGACCAGCGCGGCCTTGGCCACCGCGGCCTGGACCAGGGCGAGGCGGGCCGCGGCGCGCTCGGGCTCGTCGCTGGCGGCCTTCTGGATCTCGGAGACGACGTGCGCGGCCAGCTCGGCGACGGTCATCGACTTCACCGCCTTCCCGGTCGCCGCCCCGAGCAGCGCCGCGATGGCGCGCAGCTCCTTCTTGACCGCCTCGGGCACATCCTTCGTCCCGGCTAGCTTCTTGAGCCGCCCCTGCGCCTCGGCGAGGGCGCCCCCGGGCTTCTTCTTGCCTATGGCCTTCTCGACCGCCTGGGTGATGCTCTCCATCGTCTCGGACATGGCTGCTCCTTCTCAGGCCGGAACCGTCGTGGTCCGGCAATGGCCGTGGTAGGGCGGCGGGCCGATGCCGGCTGCCGCGAGATCCGCGTGGACGTGGCTGTACTGGCCGCGGGCATCCGCAGTGCCTACGCCCGACTCGACCACGTGCGCGAGCCGGGTCCGCCGCCCGCCGCGCTCGACGAAGAGGAAACGCGTCCCGCCGCTCTCCCCCTCGCGCACGAAGGGCTGCTCATCCTTGATGCCCTCGGGATCGGCGAGCGCCTCGACCCGGTCGAACTGCTCGATGGCGCCGCTCACGGTGAGCACCTTGCCGTCGAGGAAGCGGCACCCATTCGAGGTCACCTCATCGAGGACGGCGGTGATGACGTACCGCTCGATGCCTGCGTCGCGGTAGGCGAAGACCTGCGCGTAGGAGCGGGCGCGACCGACGAAGATAGAGGCGATGAGGTCCCAGTAGTCGCGGCTGCGAGAGACGGCGCTCTCGCCGAGCCTCGTCGCCAGGTCGTGGGCGATGTCGGAACGGCCGAGGCCAGTTTCCAGCCCCTCGGCGACGATGTCTCGCGCCCGGGCACTGAGCGCCTCCGCGCGGCGGCCGTACTCGCCTCGGATGAAGTGACTCTGCGAACGGCGCAGGAAGTCCGACGCGCGCCGGTCGAACTCCCCCAGGCGGCTGCCGACCTCGAGACCGAATCGCCGCTTCGTCTGCACCCGCGCCGCCTGGACGAGCTTGTCGACCTCGCCGCCGAAGACCTCGTCGAGCTGCGGGAGCACGCGCGCGGGGACATTCTCGAAGGCCGCCCGGGCGGTGGCGATCACCCGGTCGCGCTGCAGCGCCCAGAGGTTT
>JAJYCT010000475.1 GCA_021778125.1 Myxococcales bacterium | reverse complement strand
GAAGGCGAGCGCGTCGAGGCGCGGCCGATGCCGCGCCCCGCGAGCGGCGCCCGGCCCGAGGCCGACGTCCACGTGGACGTGCTCTACGTGGACGACGACGTCATCCTGGTGAACAAGCCGTCCGGGCTGGTCGTGCACCCGGCGCGCAGCCACGAGGGCGGCACGCTCGTCAACGGCCTGCTCGCGCTCGGCCTGTTCCGTCGCGAGGAGCTCGAGGACGACGAGCGCCCCGGGATCGTCCACCGCCTCGACAAGGGCACGAGCGGCGTCATGGTCGTGGCGCGCACCCCCCGGGCGCGCGAAGCGCTCAAGGCGCAGTTCCAGGCGCACTCGATCGAGCGGGCGTACGTCGCGATCGTCGTGGGGGAGGCGAGGGGCGCGACGCACGACACGCTGCACGGCCGCCACCCGCGTGACCGCCTGCGCTTCACGACGCGCGTCGCCGCGGGCAAGCGCGCCGTCACGCACGTGCGCGTGCTCGCGCGCCTCCGCGGCGCGACGCACGTCGAGTGCACGCTCGAGACGGGGCGCACCCACCAGATCCGCGTGCACCTCGCCGAGAGCGGCACGCCCGTGCTGGGCGATCCGGTCTACGGCTGCGCGCCGCGCGACCCGTTCGTGCGCGCCGTGGGAGAGCGCCTGGGGCACCAGGCGCTGCACGCGCGCCTGCTCGGGTTCGTCCACCCGCGCACGGGCGAGGCGGTGCGCTTCGAGGCGCCGCCGCCGCCCGACTTCGCCGTGGCGCTCGAGGCGCTCGGGCCCGGGGGGTGACGGTTCCGGCGGGGCCGTCCGTTTGGGCGTGCGGCCGCGCCCTCGCGGCGTACGATCGCGCCCGCGGGGATGGGTCGAGCGTCGTCACGCAGGAGGAAGGCTGAGTCGGCGCGAGCTGAGCGCGCCGCGCAGAGCGATCCGCCCGCAGGTGGCGTACTCGATCGCGCAGCCGCCGTCCCTTACCGGCCTGACGCGATCCGTCGTGCGCGGGCTGCTCGACTCGTACGGCGTGCAGTTGCTCCGATCCGGGTGCAAGGTGCTCGTCCCGCTGACGGAGATAGAGGACGAGACTCCGCTGCTCCGGAAGAACCCGTGGCGCCCGGAGAACGTCCGGCTGACGTACGGAGCCGCGACGTCGACCGAGGAGGGGAGCGCGCCGGGAGGATCCGGCTCCCCGCCGCCGGGGTTCCGGTCGGCGGGGCGGGGGTCGGGGGGACGTTCGCGCGGTTCGCGGGGGGCGCGGCGGTGGTTCGAAGGCGGTCGGCAGGGATCACCGCGAGCGCGGCGGGGATTCGAGGACGCGCGGCAGGGATCTCGGTGAGGGCGGCGGGGATTCGAGGACGCACGGCAGCGATCTGTATGAGCGCGGCAGCGTCTCGAAAGCGCGCCTCAGCGACAGGGATGCGGGTGGCGCGGATCCTCACGCGGTGGGCGCGCACGAGAAAACCAGCGGCGATCCTTCGAGCACGGCCTGCGCGTCGTGAGATGCGGCCGGCGCTCCTTCGCCCGAGCGACGCGATCCTCGAGACGCGCGCGGCGCTCACCAGGACCCCGTCGGCGCGCAGGAACATGCGCGACGCGGTCATGACCGTACGCGCCTCGCTCCGATGGATCCTCGCGGCGCTCACTTGAATACGCGCGGCGCGCATCTCCAGGCGAACCGACCGCAGGAGAATGCGAGCGGCGCGTCCAGAGATGCGCGTCGACCGTGCGCACATGACAACGGCGCGTCCGGAGATTCGAGCCGACCGCGTGGAGATCCGCGCCGACCCGCTCGAACCACGCGACGCGCGTGCAAGGATCCGCGCCTCGATCCATCGAATACGCGCGGCGCTGCTCGAGATCGTCGCGGGCCTCCCAGAGATCCGCGACGGGGTGGGAGAGATCGCCGCCTTCTCGGTCGACAACGCGCCCGCGATGGGGGGAGCGCAGTCGCTGCTGGCGACGGCCCGTTGCCGGACGGCGCGTCGATCGCGCTCGCGTGCTTCTGGCGCCTCAGCCTCCCGCGTGCGCCGGCGACGCCTCGTCCCCCGGCGCCGACGCCAGCAGCCCCGCGTGACGCCTCTTGAGCGCCGACAGCGCCAGGAAGCCGACGAGGACCGCAAACCAGAGCGTCGCGAAGCGCACGAGGATCATGGCCGCGGTGGCCGTCGTCGCGCCCACGTGCCCGAGCTCCTGCAGCTGCCCCTGCAGCGACGTCTCGGTCACGCCCAGGCCGCCCGGCACCGGCACGAGCGCGCCCGCGAGCGTGCTCGTCGCGTAGAAGAACGTCGACAGGCCGAGGCTCGTCTGCTGCCCGAAGCCGCGCAGGATGACCCAGAGCGCCGTGCACTCGAGCGACCACGCCGCGATCGACAGGAGCGTCGGCACCAGCAGGTTGGCGGGGTGCACGAGCGTCGCCAGGCTGTCATAGGCCTCGTGCAGCTTCGGCCCGAGCTTGCGGAACGGCCCGGGCAGCCGCTCGAGCAGGCCGATGAGCGCCGTCGACAGTCCGCGGCTCGACACCACCACGAGCAGCACGAGCACCGCCGCCGCGCCGAGCCCGGCCCAGAGCAGCCCGCCCGAGAAGCCGAGCGATCCGGCCACGATGAGCACGACCACGCCGATGACGTCCGTCGCGCGCTCGGCCACGACGATCGGCGCCGTGCGCGCCACCGGCACGCCGTGCGTCTCGAAGAGCACGAGCGACTTGAACACCTCGCCGACCTTGCCCGGCGTGACGGTGAGCACGAAGCCCGAGAGGAACGTGAGCAGGCTGTCCATCCGGCCGACGCCCTTGATCTGGAGGCGCGCCAGGTAGAACTCCCACCTGAGCCAGCGGACCAGGTAGTTGCCGAACGCCAGGCCGCACGCGGCCGCGAACGCCCACCACTGGAAGCGCGCGAGCTCGTCGCCCATCTTGCCCAGGCCGCGCCACACGGCGAAGCCGCCGTAGACGGCCACGCCCAGCAGCATAGCGACCAGGATGCGCCGCACGGCCAGGCCCCGCGGCGCGCTCACGGCGCCCCCCGGCGCGCCCGAAGCGCGAGCAGGAGCCAGGTGAGGCTCCCCAGGAGGACCACAGCCGCCACCAGGACGAACGCCCACGGCGGGGCCTCGAAGCGCCCGCGGGCCAGGCCGGGCGGGGGGCGCTCGACCGTCTCGGCCCGTGCAGAAGAGGCGCTCGCGACCTGCGTCGTCACGGCGCGGCTGTGTAGCAGACTTTGACAGGCGGCGCCCCGCGTGCGATTCCGCCATCCTCCCCATGGACGAAGGCGCCTCGCCCGCGATCTCCAGCGACGTGCAGCTCCTCACGAAGGCCGAGGGCGCGCGGCGCGCGCTGCACGAGGCGATCGCCGTGCGCGTGGTCGGGCAGGATGAGGTCGTCGAGCTGATGCTCGTCGCGCTGCTCGCGCGCGGCCATGCGCTGCTGGTGGGCGTGCCCGGCCTCGCCAAGACGCTCCTCGTGGCGTCGCTCGCCGAGGCGCTCGACCTGTCGTTCGGCCGCGTGCAGTTCACGCCCGACCTGCTCCCGGCCGACATCACCGGCTCCGACGTGCTGCAGGAAGAGGGCGGCGGGCGCGTCGTGCGCTTCACGCCCGGGCCGATCTTTCACCACCTGGTGCTGGCCGACGAGATCAACCGCACGCCGCCCAAGACGCAGGCGGCGCTCCTGCAGGCGATGCAGGAGCGGCGCGTGACGGTGGGGACGCAGACGCACGCGCTGCCCGATCCGTTCCAGGTCTTCGCGACGCGCAACCCCATCGAGCAGGAGGGCACCTACCCCCTGCCCGAGGCGCAGCTCGACCGGTTTCTGCTCGAGATCCACGTCGAGTACCCGAGCGCCCAGGAGGAGCGCGAGAT
>JAJYCT010000474.1 GCA_021778125.1 Myxococcales bacterium | reverse complement strand
CCTGTCGTGCTCACGACCGTCGAGGTGTCGCAGCTTCTCGCCGCGCTCAAGACCGACAAGCACCGCGCGATGGTCATGCTCGCGTACGGCGCCGGCTTGCGCGTCAGCGAAGTCTGCAAGCTTCGCGTCGAGGACATCGATCCGAAACGCATGCTGATCCACGTGCGGCACGCCAAGCGTGGGCGCGAGCGCTACGTGATGCTGAGTCCCAAGCTGCTCGCGACGCTGCGGCGAGCAGGCCGTCGAAACGGGGTGCGGGCGTCGAGGGGGGGCGCCCTGACGTAACGCGCCTTAGCGGCTCAAGCGGCGTTCAATGCTACTGGAATGGCGCACTCACTGGCGTCGGACGGCATCCCCGAAGGTCACGTGCCAGAGGTTCGCGCTTGCATGCGTGCCAGCACCACCATCGGTGGTGTTGACGAAGCAACGTCATCGCGTTGGAATGGAGCGTGGGCGCAACAAAAGAACGACCTTGCGGCTCAGGGTCGGGGGCGCGAGGATTCAAGGTCGAACTGTGACGACGGAAACGAATTGGAGGCCGTGGTGGGACGACCGTGGGTGCGGGTGCTTATTACGACGAGCGCGCTGATGGTGGGGGTCGCGTGCGATCATCGCGGAGCCCATAGGCAGGCTCTCAGCGCGCCGCCCAAGGCCCAGGACGACGAAACCCGAGCTGCTGAGGCAGAATCCGGCACACCAGCGGGACCCACCGACCCGGTGCCGGGTCTCATCATCGACTGCAACCAGCACAAGGCCGCGTCGTGCATCGCGCTGGCGCAGCGCGCGAAGAAGAATCCGACCAAGTACAAGATTCTCAAGTTCGGGTGCCTCTTCGGAGCGGATGACGAGCCGTGCCGCTTGGCTGCGGATCTGTTCCTTCGAGCCAAGCTGGAGCTCTGGGGAGACGACACCGACAACGTCTTTCTCCGCGCGTGCAAATCGGGGCTGCTTGCGGCGTGCTCACCCGTCGCTGAACGCCTCAATGAACTCCACGACGCCAGGGCAATCGAGGCTTGGGGGGTGGCGTGCGAAGCGGTCACGAGGGGTGCCGGCATCGGGCCCGCGGCAGCTCCTTCGTCGGCTTCATCGGGCGCGCCGCATACGCCGGCTAGCCCAGCGGTAGCCAGTCTCGACGCCTGGCTTGGCGACTGGAGGTTCTCCGAAGTGTGCGGTCGCACGGCGGGCGGCACCGGCATCGTCGTCGAGTACCTGCTCGCGGTGGGCAAGGATGGCCCGGGGCAGTACTCACCGCGTTTCAGCGAGTCGGGCTACCAGGCATCGTCCGTGGCGTCGGCGACCCTGCGCGGCGACGGCAACCGGCTGGAGGTCGTGTTGGACAGGACCCTCGAGGGCCTGGACGTACCGCCCGGCGTGATGTTCACCCTTGAGCACGACAATGGGCTCGTCGTGACGGACTGGGGATCGTTGGTGACGAATTGTTCGAAGGGACCCAAGACAGTTCGCTTCACGAGGAATGTAGACGCGTGCCTTCAGGTCGCACTTCGCGACTCCGGGCAAGCAGGTTTCCGCGCGGCCGCGGCGGCATGCGAGGGCGGCGATCCACGCGGGTGCGGCCTCCTCGCCGATAAGCTCGATGCTGGAACGGGCGGAGTCAAGGACGGCCCGCGCGCTCACAAGCTGCGGGAGCAGGCCTGCGACAGCCGGTGGGGGCCTGCCTGCACCAAGTTGGGTCTAGAGCAGAAGGGTTGCGAGGCCGGCGACACGAGCGCATGCGATGCCTTGTGTCGGCGGGGCAATGTCGCCGCCTGCGACGGCGCCTCGGAAGACGTGAAGCAAGAGCGGGCAACCGCTGTTGCACGGGCTCAGGCAGAGCAGCGACTCCCCGGCCTTTTCGCGAAGTGCACCGCGAACCGCGCGATCATCGAGCACTGGCGAATGGCTGGTCTGGCCGCCGAACGCGCCGGTGACGAGGCGGGCGCGCAGCGCGCAACCGATGAGATCGATAAGGTCGGCCCCGCCTGGAGCGAGACGCTATCCAAGATCCGCGAGGCGATCACGCTGCTAACGGGCGACCAAGGGCCACGATTCACGCAGCTCGTCAGCCGATTCCACGCCGAATGCGATTGCAAGCCGACCTACTCCGGGCGATGCCGGTGATGCGCGAATTCCCCGTACGCACCAATGGGAGGCGAGCATGGCGACGAGCCATCCGGGGCTCACTGGCTGCGGTATGTACCGTCGCTTGCGCGATTCTACCGGTCCTTGTGGGCTGCTCGCGAGGACTAGACAAGACGGAACTTGATGGGCTTGTCGACGAGCGGCTCGCCGAGCGCGGCCTTGCGCCGCTGCCCTCCGGGTCGAGTTCGGCGACCGCTGTTTCGTCCACCTCTTCGAGTCCGGCGGCATTGCAGCGGGCTAGCACCGATCCGGTGCGCGCCTCGATGGAGCTCGTCGCGCGGCTGGAGGAATTGATGAAGGACTACAAGCCGGCCCTTCCTCTCGTCGAGGACAGGTCGGACCGCTTTCGCTGCGTGACGACGGACAGTGCCGCCTCGAACCCCGACATCCGGAGAGCGATGGCGGCGGCGAAGGGCCGTGTGGACACGGCCCGGAAGGAGCGCCAGAAAGCGGAGCAGGACTTCTACGGGCCACTCTACGCCGCGGCCTTTCACGTCGACTACGACTGGGCGACGCGGGGCGCGAAGGTTCCGCCAGTCTACGGATGCTGGGTGGAGGTGCGGGACGGCGACGAGGGCTGGGCCAAGCGGAACTACCTGACGCAGGCGACCTGTGCCACGGTCGCGGCGAGGGCCGCGTCCTACGGGCAGTTGGCCACAGGTACTTGGAAGATCCGCACTCCTGAGGGCCCGTTCATCTACACCTACTCGCAGAAGACGGAGCCGCCCTCCGCTCCACCCGAACTTATGACCCGCATCGAAGGCGCCGGGTTCAAACTCCTGGCGCGCTTCTCGTGCCGTGTCGATGACGTGGTCACCACAGCGGACGACCGCAAGAGCATCCGGTGCGCGTCGATCGGGCAGTCCATCACCATCCGCGTCTCTGGCGTCGTGGCGCCGCTCAACGTAGGAGACGTCGCGTCCGTCCCGCTCGCTGGTGTTCGACGCGACCCGGACGGTGTGCTGTTCAAGACGTTCGCGCCGAAGGGCGACGGCTGGACGGTCGATGCCGATGGCACGACGTTAACGGTGGACACGGCGGCGACCTGTCCAAGCATCGCCGAGATAATGGCTAGCGCCGTCGATGCGGGAGGGAGCGGCGATCAGAAATGAATGAACGTGCAGATAACGCGCTCGGATCGAGCGCAAGCGGTGCGTCGCACCTCGGCGACAGAAAATCGTGTCGTCCTGCGCAGCCAGGGCAGCCAGCGCTGACAGGAGCAACACAGTGTCCGCCCTTCCAGACCTGCATCCACGCGTGCGTCGGCAACGACGGCTGCTGCCTCCCTGGATGCAAATGAGGTGGACTATCGCGACCGATCGTCCGCTGAGCAGTGCATGCTCCCTCCGCCGCTCGGTCAGGCCTCAGACCATCGGGAGCAGCAGCAGGTCGGTGGCGGCGTCCGCGAGACCATCGCGCGGCTCCTCGCATCCGAGGCGAGAACGGCATTTGATCTGCGCGACGTAGCTCGCCACGAGGGCGTACTCGCAGCACTTGTGGAACTGGTCGGTGCTGTCTGCCGACGACGGTCGTGAAGCTGGATGACTACGTCATGACGACGAACGCCGTCTCCAGGTTCTCGATCGTCGAGGACATCCGCACCGTGCAGCCGGGAATGAAGGTCATGCTCGACGACAAGCAGTGGCGCCCGTTCCAAGACGAGCCCGCGCCTCGATTCGCCAAGCTCCTGCTGCGGTGGACG
>JAJYCT010000077.1 GCA_021778125.1 Myxococcales bacterium | reverse complement strand
CTGCTCCCACCAGGCGCCGAGACCGGTCGGCGTCCACTCGCTCGACTGCCCGTGGACGCGGAAGTCGAACATTCGCGTCCCGGGTGTGGGCGTCACCTCGAGGTAGACCGGGCGGCCGGTCACGACGTCGTCCTGCCGGGAGCCGTTGCGGCAGATGGAGAAGGACGTGGGCGGCTGAAAGACGATGACCGTGTCGTGCGCGTGCTCGCCAAGCCCGCTGCACGCGGAGGGCGCCTGCGCCGCGGGCGCCTGGGCCGAGGCCACCCGAGAAAGCCCGAGCGCCGCGACCGCAACGAGCGCGGTGGACCGATGGTTCATCACGTTCATGCCTCCTTCGTCGCCCGCGGCCGAGCTGCGGGAGTTGCAGCCCGACAGGCTAACAGGTCTCGCTCGCGTGCGCGCCGGCGCGTAGAGCGAGCCGTGCGAATGAGACGGAGCGACGCGGCGCAGGACCCGTATAGTTGCTCCGGATGCGCTGGCTGACTGCGGTGGTCGTGGGGGTGTGCTGCGCGCTGCTCGCGCCTGGCTGCGGGCTCGACGTGCAGGGACTCTCGGACACCCCCGGGGACGACTCGGGCGCGGGCAGCGACGCGACCCTCGGCGCCGAGGGCGGGGACTCCAGCTCCGGCGACGGCTCGAGCGGCAGCTCCAGCGGCGGCCCGATCGACAGCGGCAGCAGCCACGACGCGACACTCGACGCGCCCGGCGACGTCACCGTGGTGGACGCTCCGCCCGACGCGGCGCCGGTCGACGCGCTGGCGGATGCGCCGGTGGACGTCAGCACCGCGGACACCGGCGGCTCGTGCGCGGGCAACACCGCGAGCTGTGGCACACCGGGCAACTGCGTCAACTGCACCGGCTCGCCCAGCGGCGGCAAGTGCATCGGCACCACCTGCGGCTGCAGCGGTCCCGCCGATTGCCCGACGGGAACGGCCTGCACCGGCGGCACCTGCGGGGCCTCGTGCAGCTCCTCGGCGCACTGCAACGGCGGCTGCTGCAACGCCGGGACGTGCGTCGCCGGAACCGCCAACGCGGCGTGCGGCTCCAACGGCGACACCTGCGCAGCGTGCGGCGGCCAGAACCCCACCTGCGGCGCGGGCGGCACCTGCAACGGCTCGTGCGGCAGCGGCTCCGACGGCACGTGCGGCACCGGCTACTGCTGCATGGCGGGGCAGTGCGCCGCGGTCGGCAACTCGGCGTGCGGGCCGTCGGGCGGCACCTGCGTCGACTGCTCGAACGCATCCACCGGCAACAAGTGTCTGAGCGGCGGGACGTGCGGCTGCAGCGGCCCCGGCGACTGTCCCGCCGGGACGGCCTGCAACGGGGGCAAGTGCTCGACGTCGTGCAGCGCTTCTTCGCTGTGCAACGGCGGCTGCTGCTCGGGCGGGACGTGCGCGGCGGACTGCTCCAGCTCGCCCGACGGCAACAAGTGCAACGGCGGCGTCTGCGGGTGTGGCTCTGGCGCCGACTGCTCCGGCGCGGCGAACGGCGCCGCGTGCAAGAGCGGCACGTGCGGGTGCAACGGCGGCTCCGACTGCTCCAGCTCTCCCTACGGCGGAAGCTGCCAGAACGGTACGTGCGGCTGCACCTTCGGCTGCTTCTGCTGCCCGTTCGGGACGACGTGCCTCAACGGCAGCCGGTGCCAGTGAGGACGAAGCCCTGCCGGTGCCCGGGCCGATCGTCAGGGCCGAGCAGGGTGCCGCCCGAGCAGCCGCTCACGCGAGCACGGAAGATGCTTGGCCCTGGTGCATGCAGTCCCGAGAGGTCCCCCGGTCGCCACGACTCAGGCTGGAGCCTCCGGCGGCGAGGCCTCACCGCGAAGGGCACCGAGGCGCGCGTGGCGCGTGGCTGCGAGCCGCGGTGCTGGGCGCCGACGACGGGGTCGTGTCGACCGCGAGCCTCGTCGTGGGCGTGGCTGCCGCCTCGGCGACGAAGGAGGCCACGCTGGTCGCCGGCGTCGCGGGGCTCCTCGCCGGTGCTCTGTCGATGGCGGCGGGCGAGTACGTGTCGGTCAGCTCGCAGCGCGACGTCGAGCGCGCCGACATCGCGAGAGAGAGGCGCGAGCTCACCGCCGATCCGCCCGGAGAGCTCGGGGAGCTGACCAGGATCTACCAGCAGCGCGGGCTCGACGCCGAGCTCGCGAGGAAGGTCGCCGAGCAGCTCAGCGCCCGCGATCGGCTCGCCGCCCACATGCGCGACGAGCTCGGGCTCGACGAGGCCACGCGCGCCCGTCCCCTCCAGGCAGCGACGGTGTCCGCCGCGAGCTTCGCCTCGCTCGCCGTCCTGCCGATCGCGACGCTCCTCGTTGCGCCCGCACCGCTGCGCATCGTCCTCGTCGCGCTCGTGTCGCTCGTGGGCCTCGGGGTGCTCGGAGCGCTCGGCGGCTACCTCGGCGGGGCGCCGATGGGGCGCGCCGCGCTGCGGGTGACCCTCGGCGGAGGCTTCGCCATGGCCGTGACGGCGCTCATCGGAAAGCTGCTGAGCGTCGCGGGCATCGGGTAGTTTCCTTGGCGTCGGCGTGCACCCGGGGACGGCGGACCCGCGGTTCGCCCGAGCGGTCACGGATCAGGTCATGGCGGGGGGCCGCACAAGCTTGCGCATCTTCTTGACGAAGGTCTGCGTGCACGTCCCGTGGCTCGTCTCGTGGTCGATGATCTCGCGGATCAGGCGGGGCTTGTCGGCCTCCCTGCAGGTCGCGCTGTCGCGCACCTCGGTGGCGAGCTGGCCGCCCTCGAAGGAGGTCGGCCACAGCTTCTTCTCGACCACAGGCGCCCGGTTGGTCGGGCGGTGGTGGGACTCCTTCGTCTTGGTCACGTCGTGGAAGCCCGTGTGCTCGGGCCGGCGCCCGGAGCCGTGGCAGCTCGGGCACGTCGTCGTCAGACCGAACGAGTTGCCGATCCGCCGGTCCCCTCCGCAGGTGCCGCAGGACTCGTCGACTGACCCTCGCGCACTCGGCGGCTGATTGTTCATCGATGCACTGTACTCCTCGCAGGACCTCCGCGCGCGTGGCTTCCGTCGATTCCCTTCCGGAGTGCGTGCGGTCGCGCCTAGCCCTCGCATGGACGAACTCGCCCCCGCGACGAGGGCCCCGGTGGGCACCCCTCAAGTGCAAGAAGGACAAGTGCAAGAAGGACGCGAGCAACGCCATCCTCTTCCACGGCGACCGGCGCGAGGCAGGTGTGCGGCAACGTCACGCCGGGCAGACCTGAAGCGCCGCGGAGTGGCGGGCGCTACCGCCCGACGCGAGGTGCTGCGACGGTCTCCCACCGGGGCTTGAGGAGTTCGAACCAGGAGATCGCCAAGAAGCCGCTCGCGAGCGCGGCCACGGTCTCCCACGGCGTGATCGCGTCGAAGCCAAAGAGGGGGCGCAGCCCCGGGACCTCGACCACGACGAGAAGGACCGCCAGCGCGCTCGCGCTCACGAGCAGCGCGACGAGGTTCTTCGCGCCGTCGCGCGAGACGATCCGGCGCGACCACGACCGGTTCACGAGGATGAGCGCCACGTTGCCGGACATCAGGCTCGTGAACGCCACGGTCCGCGCGTGCTCGAGGCCGCCCTCGCGCCCGAGCACATAGAGCCCGGAGCTAGCGGCGAGCACGCTCAGCCCTTGGAGCAGCGAGAGCACGACGACGCGGCGGTCGAACAGCGGCGCGTTCCGGGCGCGCGGGGGCCTCTTCATGACCCCGGGCTCCTCGGGCTCCACCTCGAACGCGACCGAGCACGCCGGGTCGATCACGAGCTCGAGGAACGCGACGTGGATCGGGAGCAGCACCATCGGCCAGCCGAGGAGCACGGGGAGCACCGAGAGCCCCGCGATCGGTACGTGCACGGCGATGACGTAGCCCATGGCCTTCTTCAGGTTGTCGAAGATGCGCCGCCCCTGCCGGAGCGCGGCGACGATCGACGCGAAGTCGTCGTCGGTCAGCACGAGCGCGGCGGCCTCGCGGGCCACGTCGGTGCCGCGGCCCCCCATCGCGATGCCGATGGTCGCCGCCTTGAGCGCGGGCGCATCGTTGACACCGTCGCCCGTCATGGCGACGACCTCGCCGTCCGCGACGAGCGCGCGCACGAGCCGGAGCTTCTGCTCGGGCACCATGCGCGCGAAGATCGCGGTCGTGCGCGCGCGCACGCGAAGCTCCTCGTCGCTCATCGCCGCCACCTCGCTACCCGCGACGGGTTCGCTCGGCGGCAGGCCCACACTCCGCCCGATCGCACGGGCGGTCTCCGGGTAGTCGCCGGTGATCATCACCACACGGATGCCAGCGGCCAGGCACTCGGCGACGGCGCCAGGCACCGCGTCGCGCACGGGATCGATGAGGCCGACGAGCCCGAGGTAGACGAAGTCGAAGTCGTGCTGCCCGTCGGGCAACGTCTCGCCCCGGTGCTCAGCGCGAGCGACGCCGAGCACCCGCATGCCCTTGCCCGCCATCGCCTTCGCGCGCGCGCGCACGCGCTCGGCGTCGACCGCGGGCAGGTGGCAGAGATCGATGATCGCCTCCGGCGCGCCCTTGGCGGCTATGAGGAAGCGCTGACCGTCCGGATAGACGTGTGACATCGCAAGCAGCTCCGGGGAGAGCGGGTACTCGCGCAGCGGGCGCCACGTGGTGTGCGCGTGCTCCGACCCTGCGAGGGTGGCGCGCCCGAGCTGGTGAAAGGCGACCTCCATCGGATCGAACGGGTCCGGCGCGCTCGCGAGAATCCCGTACTCGACGAGCGCGTGAACCGCCTCCGGCAGCTCGCGCGGGTCGCTCCCCACCTCGACGCGCGCGTCGCCCGCCTCGAGGCTCGCGACGCGCATGCGGTTGACGGTGAGCGTCCCCGTCTTGTCGGTGCAGAGCACCGTGGCGGCGCCGAGCGCCTCGAGGGCGGGCATCCTCCTGGTGAGCACGTTGCTCCGGGCGATGCGCCAAGCGCCGATCGCCTGGAACACCGTGAAGACCACGGGGAGCTCCTCGGGCAGGAGCGCCATCGCGAGCGTCAGGCCGGCGAGCACGCCGTGGAGCCAGTCGCCCCGCGTGAGGCCGTAGGCGACCACGATCAGGGCGCAGACGAGCGCGGCGCCGAGCGCAAGCCGCCGGACGGTGACGTCGACCTCGCGCTGGAGCGGCGTCCGGTCGACGCCGACCTCCGCGAGCACCTTGCCGATCTTCCCCATCACGGTGCGGCCACCGGTGGCGCGCACCTCGGCGAGCCCCTGCCCGCCTACGACGAGCGTGCCGGAGAAGACCGCAGGGAGGTCGTCGCCGCCGGGGATCGCGTCGAGGTCGGCCGCCGTGGTGGAGGCGTCCTTCGCGCGCTTGCGCACCGGCACCGACTCACCCGTCAGCAGCGACTCGTCGACCGAGAGATTCATCGCCTCTGCGAGGAATCCGTCGGCCGGCACGCGATCGCCCTCGGCGAGGACGACGACGTCGCCGCGGACCACCTCGCGCCCGGCGATGCGCTTGCGCTCGCCGCCACGGACGACGAGCGCGCGCGGGCTCGACAGATCGCGCAGCGCCTCGACGGCGCGCTCCGTCTTGCGCTCCTGGACGAGCGTGATGGTCACGACGATCACCACGAAGGACAGCAGCGTGAGGGCGTCGCGCGGCTCGCCGAGGACGAGGTAGAGCGCGCCCGTCGCGAGCAGGAGCAGCAGCATCGGCTCGCGCAGTACTCCAACCAGCGTGTGGAGCAGGCCGTGTCGCTCCGCCGCGGCAAGCTCGTTCGGGCCCTCCGCGGCCAGCCGCGCCGCCGCCTCCTGGTCGCTCAGCGACATGCGCGGAGGCTACCTGCCCGGACGGTGCCACGATAGCGTCAGCGGCGCAGCGTCGTCCGCAGCGCGTCGGCCACCAACTCGTACGAGCGCTTGCGCGCCTCGTGCGAGTGGATCTGCGTGACCACCATCACCTCGTCGACCTGCGACGCCTCGACGAGCGACGTGACGCGCTCACGCACGCGCGCCACGCCGCCCACGAGCACGTGCGACCGTCGCCCCTCCCGCAGCGCCTCCTCGTACGCGTCGTAGACGTGCGCGCGCGCCTCCTCGACGCTCGGGAGCGGCCGATCGCGAATCCCCTGGAGGAAGCGCACCATGGCGAGCTCGCCGGACGACGCGAGCTCCTCGGCCTCGCGATCGGTCTCGGCGCAGACGACGGAGAGGGCGAGGATGGCCCACGGGGTGCGGCGATGCGCCGACGGGACGCGTCTCCCGGTAGCGGCGCAGCACGGCCACGGCGTCGTCGGGGTTGATGTGATGCGCAAACGCGAAGCCCATGCCGCGTTGCGCGGCGAGCAGGGCACCCCCGGCCTCGCTCGAGCCGAGCAGCCACAGCTCGGGGCAAGGCACGTTGGTGGGGATGGCGCGGACGGTCCCAGTGAAGCTGGCCCGCGGTGGCTCGTCGTCGGTCAGGTACCGAACGAGCTCGTCAAGCCGCTCGGGGAAGTCGTCGATGGCGGCGACTGCGTCGCGCGAGCGGCGCAGCGCCGCGGCCGTGCGCGGATCGGTGCCGGGGGCGCGGCCGAGCCCGAGGTCGATGCGGCCGGGGAAGAGCGCGTGCAGCACGCGGAACGTCTCGGCGACCTTCAGCGGCGTGTGGTTGGGGAGCATGATGCCGCCCGAGCCGACGCGGAGGGTGCGCGTCGCCATGGCCACCTGTCCGATCATGATCTCGGGCGCCGGGCACGCGAGGCTCCCCGCGTTGTGGTGCTCGGCCATCCAGTAGCGGCGCAGGCCGAGCGCCTCGGCGTGCCGGGCGAGGCCGAGCGTGTTCCGCAGCGCATCGCCCGCCGTCGAGCCCGACGGGATCGGCGACAGATCGAGGACCGAGAGGATCAACCCCAGTCCTCTCGCGCCGCCACGTAGTCGCGAATGAGCTGCCGCTCGGTCACGACCGTGATACCCAGCGCGGGGAGCACGCGGCGGACCTCGGCGAAGAAGAGGGGCTTGGGCTCGCCCTTGCGGGGGCGTCCACGGTGCCGGGGCTCGAGCTTCGCGAGGCGCTCGACCTCGCGGCGCACGCGGAGCTCCGCGGCCTTGCCGGACGGAAGACCGGGAAGGTGCGCGCGCAACTCGCCCACGTCGAGCCTTCGCGACCGCTCGTCGGCGGCGCGGCGCTCGGTCGCTGCCCGCTTCTGGAGCACGATGAGGCCCATCAGGTAGCGGCGCGCGTGCTTGCTGCGCCCGGTCACCCACGCGCCCCACAGGTGCTCGACGACCTCGGCATAGAGGCTCGGCAGCCCGCGGTGATCGCTGGCTGCGATGCGCCCGAGGGCCTCGGAGAGCTGGCGCGCGTGCGCCCGGGTCGTGGCGGCCTGTTTGGCGCGCGAGGAGGAGGAAGACAGGCGGGTCATCGGCGCGAGTGTGCCACGCTTGCCCTCTCCGGGGTGACACGCTCGTGAACGTGCCCCGTTGCGCGTCCGAAGCGCGCGAGTCGTGCGCACGGCCTCCCGGCCTCTGCGGGCCGCCAATGACGGTCGAGTTGCATCGCCTCGGAGTCACGCCCGCGCCCGCGCGCCACGGTTGCGCCGCGTCAAGGGACGCCTCCCGCGCGGCCTCGCACGCCCCAGGACGCGCCGTCCGCACGCTCCCCGACCCTCGCTTCGTGCGGGCGCGGGACGACCTCTACCGCGTCGAAGGGGGGGGCTCGCCTCCGTCACTGCAGCACGTGCGACATCCCTCGATCGATCTCCTCGATGGCGCTCGTGCACAGCTCGATGGCACGCTCCCGGTGCCCGCCCGTCTTCTGCTGCGAGCGCATCAGCGCGTCGCGCGCGGTGACGACGTGTTCGCGTGCGCTGCGCATGTAATCCTGATCGGCCCTCGCCGGCGGGGCCAGCGTTCCCGTGAGGCCGCGCACGCACACGGCGACGGCCAGCGCGGCGGTCGTGACCAGCGCGGCCGGCTTCCAGGGGTTCGCGCTCACGGCCGCCCTCCGCTCGACGCGAACGCCACGCCCTGGTTGATCTCGAAGACCGCCTGATCCACCAGACGAACCGCCTGCTCGCGGTGCCCGCCCTTGTCCGGGATGGCGTCATCGAGATACCGGCGCGCTGTCGCGAGCTCGTCCCGGGCGAGCATCATCTCGGACTCCCCCGAGGGCGCGGCGGCTGCCGCGGGGGTCGCCGCGGGCGACGTCGCCGGGGCACCCCCGCAGTGAAAGAGCACGAGCGCGAGCGCGCCCGACGAAGCCAGCGCGACGACCTTCCAGGGATCCATGGGGCCCTCCTGTCGCGCCGGACGCTAGCGCAGCCGCCGTGGCGCCACGACGCCCATTTGCGGACTGAGCCAGCCAAATACAAGGGTCAGTCTGCTCCAGCTGGGCACGCCCCGTGATCGGCAGGGAGCGACGAGTCATCGAGTCACGCCAATACGCCCCACCGGCGGTGGCCCCACTGGACCGCATGGAAGCTCGCGTACGCAAAGGGCGGCGCGACGCGGCGGCCGCGCGCGACTAGCGACATCAGGAAGACGGTCGAGGTGTGGCCGGAGAAGTGGCCGGAGAAGAAGAGGTCGCGCGTGAGCAGCGTGCCTGTGCCGAGCCGCTCGATGAGGGGGTCGCGCAGGGCAACCATGTCCGCGGGTGGCTCGAGCGGGGTCACATACATGGCAGCCATCCGGGCCAGGATCATGACCGCGTACGCCTGGACCCCGATGACGAGCCACCGCGGCGAGCGCCAGACGTCCGCCAGCGTCACCACGATGGCCACGTAGATGAGACCGAACACGAGCCAGGTCTCGTCGCGCGGGGCAACGAGCGGCAGGACCGGGTCGACGAGGCGCACGCCCGGCCGCGCCTCGATCCACACGAGGAAGCGGGCCAGCCCGTGCAACAGGAGCACGAGCACGAGCGGCGCGACGACGAGCTGCGCCCGCAGGCGCGGGTCCTTCCATGCCTCACGCCACGCCTGGCGTACCGTCGGGTCCATCGAGATGCTTCCGTGAAAGTTCTCCCGCAGGGCGCCACGCATGGATGATGGATATCAGCCACGGCCCACCTGCTCGGCCGGCCCCCACCGGGTAGCATGAGCGATCCAGGCTCCCATGAACGCCCGCGTCCTCGCCGTCGACCCCCGCGCGCCAGACCCCGCCGTCATCGCGGAGGCCGTCGCGGTTCTTCGCCGTCGGGGGCTCGTGGCGATTCCCACAGAGACCGTCTACGGCCTCGCGGCGCTTGCCCTCGACGCCGACGCCGTCGCGCGCATCTACGCGGCCAAGGGGCGTCCCGCGCACCACCCGCTCATCGCGCACGTCCTCCACGAGCCCCAGGCCCGCCTGCTGGCGGTGTCGTGGCCCGAGCGGGCGTCGGCCCTTGTGCGCGCGTTCTGGCCTGGCCCCCTCACCCTCGTCGTCGATCGCGCCCCCGGCGTGCCCCCCGCGGTCGCAGGAGGGACCGGCTCGATCGCCGTGCGCGCGCCGTCGCACCCGGTCGCGCGCGCGATCCTCGCTGCCCTCGGCGAGCCGCTCGCTGCGCCCAGCGCCAACCGCTACCAGAGCCTCTCGCCCACCAACGCGGCCCACGTCGTGCGGCAGCTAGGCGAGGTCGTCGATCTCGTGCTCGACGCGGGGCCGTGCGACGCCGGCATCGAGTCGACGGTGGTCGACGTCCGCGACAACCCACCGCGCGTCCTGCGCCCAGGAGCGCTCGACCTCGGCGCGCTGCGCCGCGTGATCCCCGACGTCGTCGATCAGGTCGACAGCGTCCGCGGCGCGGCGCCGCGCCTGTCGCCCGGGATGGAGGCCCGACACTACGCGCCCCGCGCCCGCCTCGTCATCGCCGACACGTGGCTCGAGGCCTACCGGGTAGCCTGCGGGCTGGCGGGCGGCGGCGCGCGCGTCGGCCTCGTCACCTACGAGAAGCGCACGACGTCGGTGCGCGAAGAGCGCCTCCTGGTGCGCACGCTGCCGGCCGAGGCGGCACAGTACGCGCGCGCCCTCTACGGGACGCTGCACGATCTCGACGACGCGGGCGTCGACGCGATCGTCGTCCAGGGCGTTCCCAGGGACGACGCCTGGTGGGCGGTCGCCGACCGACTCCGCCGGGGCTCGACGGAATGACACCGCGGCGGCCCGTGTTACGGTCCCGCCCCATGCGGACGCTCCTCGTCTCCTCCCTCGTCGTGGCCTCGGCGCTCGTGGCGCGCGGCGCCTCGGCCACGCCCATCCCGCTCGCCCATCACGTGTGCCCCAACGGCCTCGAGGTCGTCGTGTCCGAGGTGCACACGACGCCGCTCGTGACCGTCGAGATCGGCGTCCACGAGGGCGCGATGACCGAGGACGACAAGTACAACGGCACCGCGCACCTCTACGAGCACATGTTCTTCAAGGGCAACGCGGCGCAGCCCGACCAGATGGCGTACCTGGCGCGGATGCGGGCCCTCGGCATGGAGTTCAACGGGACGACGAGCGACGAGCGAGTCAACTACTTCTTCACGACGACGAGCGAGCACCTCGCCGACCAGATGACGTTCATGCGCGACGCGATCGCGACGCCGCTCTTCGATTCCAAGGAGTTCGAGCGCGAGCGCGTCGTCGTCACCGGCGAGATCGACCGCAACGAGAGCGAGCCCTCGTACCACCTCTGGCACGCCATCGAGCAGCATGTCTTCTGGAAGTATCCGACGCGCAAGGACGCCCTCGGCAAGCGCGCCAGCGTCCTGGCCGCGACGACCGACATGATGCGCACGATCCAGAAGCGCTACTACGTGCCGAACAACGCGATCCTGGTCGTCACCGGCGACGTGAAGGCCGACGACGTCTTCGTGATGGCCGACAGGATGTACGCCGGCTGGACGCGCGCCGAGGACCCCTTCAAGCGCTACCCGATTCCCGAGCACCCGCCGCTGCGCCGCTCCGAGGTCCTCGTGCAGGCGCAGCCGGTCGAGAACTTCAACGCGTCGATGGACCTCATCGGCCCCTCGACGATCGGAGCCCACGTCGACGACACGTACGCGGCCGACCTGCTCCAGGCCCTCGTCTCCGACTCCGGCTCGAAGTTCCAGAAGGATCTGGTCGACTCGGGGGTCTGCGTGAGCGCGGGGCTCTGGTACTACACGCAGCGGCACACCGGCGAGGTCGGCATCGACTTCGAGGCGGCCCCCGACAAGACCGACGCGTGCGTCTCGGCCGTCGTGGCCGAGCTGCCGAAGCTCGAGGCGGCCGACTACTTCACCGACGAGGAGCTCAGGAACGCGGCGTACCGCATCGAGGTCGGGCGCGCGCAGTCGCGCGAGACGACCGGGGGCCGGGCGCACGCGATCACCGGCGCCTGGGCCTCGTCGAGCCTCGACTACGACGCGGGCTACGAGGCGAAGGTCAGGGCCGTCACGCGCGCCGGCATCGCGGGCTTCCTCGACCGCTGGGTGCTCAAGAGGCCGTTCGTGCTCGGCGCCATGGCGTCGCAGAGGCAGATCGACGCGGGCCTGACCGAGGAGCATCTCGGCACGCTCGTCGGAGTGACCGTCCCGCCCCCCGCGAAGGCGGCGAAGGGAGGTGCGCGATGAAGGCCCGGTTTGCGATGCTGGTGGCGCTGGCCGTCGCGGCGTGCGGCGAGACGACGCCGCAGCGTCCTCCCCTGATGCCCCCTCCGCCCCCGGCGACGCCCGTTGCAACGAGCGCGCCCGCCCCCGATCCGGCGCCCGTCGTCGACGGCGACGTCACGATCGCCTGGGTCAACGGCATCCAGGTGCTCGTGCAGCGCATGCCCGGCGCCGCCTTTGCGGCCGGCCAGCTCTACGTGCGCGGCGGCACGCGCAACTGGAACGAGAGCAACGCGGGCATCGAGCAGCTCGCGTTCCGCGTGGCCGCGACGGGCGGCACGCAGACGCTCGACAAGACGGCGTTCTCGCGCCGCCTCGCGGCGCTCGGCGCGAGCATCGGGGGCGACGCGCGCAACGACTTCTCAGCCCTGAGCCTCAAGGTCCCCCTCGTCGCGTGGGACGACGCCTTCCCGCTTTTGGCGGACGTGTTCCTCCGGCCCGCCCTCCCGGCCGGTGAGATCGAGCTCGCGCGCACCCAAGAGCTCGCGCAGCTCCACCACGAGCAGGAGGACCCCGAGGGGCAGCTCTGGACGCTCGAGCGCAAACAGCTCTTCACCGGCCACCCGTACGCGAACCGGCCCATCGGCACGATCGAGTCGATGACCGCCATCGCCGCCAAGGACCTCGCGCCCTACCTCGACAAGCTGCGCGAGACGAGCCGCCTGGTCTTCGTCGCCGCCGGCGATCTCGACGCCGCGCACGTGGTCGACCAGGTCCGCAAGGCCTTCGGGCCCTTGCCGCGCGGCACGTACGTCGACACGCCTCTGCCGCCGGTCATCTTCGGGGCGCCGCACCTCGTCACCCAGGAGCGCAAGCTGCCGACCAACTACTGCCAGACCGCGTTTCCCGCGCCGCGCTGGAGCGACCCGGACTTCGTGACGGGCATGGTCACCGTCAGCGGCTACTCGTGGCGCCTCTGGCAGGAGGTCCGCACCAAGCGCAACCTCACCTACGCCGTCGGCGCGTATCTGAACGAGGGCTTCTCGTATCCCTTCGGGATCATGTCCGTGAGCGCCGTCGACCCGAACGCGGCGATGCGCGTGATGCTCGACGAGGCCCGGCGCCTGCAGAGCGAGGCCATGCCCGACCAGGAACTGGCGGGGTTCAAGGCCGTGTTCCTTACCGGGTACCTTCAGCGTCACGAGTCGCCCGATTGGCAGGCGGCGTCGCTCGCCGACGCGCAGCTCTACGGCGGCGACTGGCATCTCGCCCGGACGCTGCCCGACCGCGTACGCGCGATCACGGCGGCCGACGTGCAAGCGTACGCAAGGAGGTACTTCGGGCACCTGCAGGCCGCCGTCGTAGGCGACCCGTCGAAGATCGATCGAGCGCTGTTCACGACGCTCTGAGGGGCCGGGTACCGGTCCCCTGCCCTCCCACCTGCCCTCCCTGAGACGCGCGTGGAACGAGCGATCGGCGACTCTCACAACTTCGGGCGACGCGTCACCGAGCACGGGCGGTGGATCGCGAAGCCGCGTCCGCTGCTCTGGGAGTGGCTGACGCTCTCGCGCGCGAGCCCGCTCCGAAAGATTCTCCGCTTCGACTTTCTTCCGACCGTGAAGGTCTCTGGCGGCCGCGTGGAGCGGGTCGCGCTGTCTCCGCTTCGTTCGTCGTCGCGGCGCACGAAACAGGAGCTCGCGACGATCGTCGGACGCTCGCTGGCGCTATGGGCGTGGATGGGGGTCGCCGATCTGCACTGGGAGAACCTCGCGCTCGGCGTCGACGCACGCGGGCGCATCGTGTTCGGTCCGCTCGACGTCGAGATGATCCTCGCGGATCTGTCCCTGCCCACCGAGACCAAGCTCATCCCCGATGCCGATCCCGACTACGCCGAGGTCTGCCGTCACTCGGCGGGCGTGCGGCGCGTCTTGCCGTATTTGGGGAAGCCGATCGGCGCGGCGGAGCTGCTGTCGATCGTGAGCGCGTATCGCGCGACGCTCGATTTTCTGGATGCGCACGCGAAAGAGATCGCCGGCGTCGTCGGCGCGCTCCCAGCCCTTCGAACGACGCCGATTCGCGTTCTGCTCCGCGCGACGGGCGACTATGTCCGCGCGCGCTCCGAGCCTATCTCGCCGCCGCTACTCGACGCCGAAGCGGAGCAGCTCGCGCGGGGCGACGTTCCGTACTTCTTCCGTCTCTACGGGCGACAGGGCATTCGCTACTACCGCGACGCGCGCCTCGCACGGCACGGTTGGCTGTCGCTTCCCGTCGACCCCTTGCTGAGCGTCGCGCGCGGCCTTCGGTCGCGGTCGCGGCGACGGCTCCGCGATCAGGGCCTCTTCACCGTGATCGGCGCGTTCGATCATCCGTCGCTCACGGGGCGTCATGGAAGCGACGAGATCGAGCTGGAGCTCGGGCCGCGAGCGATCGTGGTGAAGCTCGCGTCGGGGGAGGAGCTCGAGTGTCCGCGCGATCTGAGCGCGGTCGTCGGAAGCGTCTACCTCCCCTGCCGCTGCGGCGAGGTTCGCGCGGTCTTCGCTGGGATACAATGACGCGCGTGGACGCTACCGAATGCGCAACCTGTCACCGTCCGGCCGCGGCGTGCGTCTGCGATCGCGTCGAGCCGCTCACGACGGCGCGGCGCGTCTTGATCCTCCAGCACCCCCAGGAAGAGGACGCGCTGCTCGGCTCGGCGCAGATCCTCACGGCGATGCTGTCCGGGGCGAAGCTCGTCGTCGGGCTGAGCTGGCCGAACTTCGCCGCGGCGCTCGGCGAGGGCGACGTGGACGCGAAGCGCTGGGCCGTGCTCTTTCCCGATCGCGAATCGTCGGGCAGCCGCGTCACCGATCGGCGCGGGAACCCCATCGAGGCTGCGTCACTGGAAGGGATCGTCGTCCTCGACGGGACGTGGTCGAAGGCGAAGACGCTGTGGTGGCGCAATCCGTGGCTCACGAAGGTGAACCGCGTGTCGATCGAGCCCGCGAGCCCTTCGATCTACGGACGCCTCCGCGCTGAGCCGCAGCGCGGGTACGTCTCGACGCTCGAGTCGGTCGCCACGGCGCTCACGATGTGTGGTGAGTCGCCGGACGTTCAGCGCGCCCTCGAGCGCGTCTTCCGCACGCTCGTCCAGCGCGTTCGCGACGCAAAGCTCATTCCGGCGACGCCCGGGCCCCGCAAGAGGCGCCACCGGTAGCCGGTCCGGTACGCGCGCGTCCGAGACGGGGTGGGTGTCCCCGTGCGGAAGCTTCGCGTCGTGGTGGCGAGCTCGCCTCGACCATCGTCGCTTGTCCGTAGCCCCGGGCCCTCACGCGCGAGGTGAGCAAATCGGGACGCCGTGAGGCCGTCCGAACAACGCGAACGGCGTGGCGACCCCAAGCACCGCCACGCCGCCGAAAGACATTGGAAGACGCGCTACTTCGCCGCCTTCTTCTCCTTCTTCTTCTTTTGCTTCTCCTTCGTCGACAACTTCGGCTTGTTCTGCGTCTTGCCCTTCTCGATCCCTTTGGCCATCGCGCGCTCCTTGCGATCCGGCGCGCCCCGATCCGCGGTGGTAGACGCGCGACGCGACGATGATTCACCGCGGACGTCGACCACCTCGGCAACCGGGAGCGGCGCCTCGTTGGGTGCACTAGGGGTGTACTAGAGGAAGACGCGCGCGTCATCCGCGGGATGGTCGCTCGAACCGCCCACGCGACGGCCAGAACGGCCCCGGGGCCGGGCTCGAACGATCACGCCCGTGGTCGTTCGAGCAACAGGCCCCGATCGGTTCGAGCCCGGCCCTGGGGTGTCGAGGCCCGCGCCCGGGCTTGCGTACCCTCGGGCCTCGTGGTTGCGTCCCCTACCGCGCCGCCTCGATCTCCTTCTCCAGCATCTCCCACTCCGCCACGAGCGCGTCGATCGTCGGCCCGAGCGCCTTCTCCTCCTCTGCGAGCGCCGCGATCTCCGCGGCCGGCGTGTCCTCGTAGAAGCCGGGCTCGCACCAGCGCGCGTGGATGGCAGCCTTGCGCGCCTCGGCGGCGTCGATGGCGGCGACGACCTCGTCGCGGCGCACGGGGAGCTGTCTCTGACGGTTCTTGCTGAGCTTCTGCTTCCCCGCGGGCTCTGCGCTGGCGGCGGCAGGGGCCGGCTTTGCCTCGGCGGCTACCTGGTGCTTCTTCGCGCGCAGCATAACCGCGTCGGCGTCGAGGTGATCGTCGCCGCACTTCTGCAGGTACTCCTCGTAGGTGCCGGGAAAGTCGCGAAAGCCGTCCTCGGTGACCTCGAGGATGCGGGTGGCAAGCGCCGACACGAAGGCGCGATCATGCGACACGAAGACGAGCGTCCCCTCGAACGCGACGAGTGCCTCGACGAGCGCGTGGATGGCCTCGAGATCGAGGTGGTTGGTCGGCTCGTCGAGCACGAGCACGTTGGGCTGCAGGACCATGATGCGGCAGAAGACCAGGCGCGCCGCCTCGCCGCCCGAGAGCGCGCCGACCTTCTTCGTCACGTCGTCGCCCGAGAACAGTACGCGTCCGAGCTGCCCGCGCACGGTGCTGGTGCCCTCGGTGGGGATGGTGGTCCAGATGACGTCGAGCGCCGCCGCCTCGGGGTCGGACAGGACCTCGCCGTGGTCCTGCGGGAAGTAGCCAACTCGCACCTCGTGCCCCCACGTCACGCGCCCCGCGTCCGCCGCGAGGTTGCCCGTGGCGATCTTCACGAGCGTCGACTTGCCCAGGCCGTTGGGGCCGATGATCGCCACGCGCTCGCCGCGCCGCACGAGCATCGAGACGTTACTGAGCACGGCCTTGGGCCCGAACGCCTTGGACACGCCGTCGATCGCGAGCACCTCGCGCCCGCTCTGCCGCGCCGGCGTGAACCGGAAGAGCGGCGCGCGGCGCGAGGTCGTCTCGAGCTCGGCGATCTCGATCTTCTCGATCTGCTTGAGGCGGCTCTGCGCTTGCCGCGCCTTGGTCGCCTTGGCGCCGAAGCGTTCGACCCACGCGCGCTTGGTCGCGACGAGCTCCTCGGCTCGCGCGATTTCGGCGGCCTTGCGCTCGTGCACCGCCTCCTTCTCGTGCGCAAAGGCGCTGTAGTTGCCCGTGTAGAGCGTGATCGTCTCGTAGTCGACGTCGAGGATGTGCGTCGCCACGTTGTCGAGAAAGCGCTCGTCGTGCGAGATGACGATCGCGCACCCCCGGTAGCCGCCGAGAAACCGTTCGAGCCAGCGGATCGACAGGATGTCGAGGTGGTTGGTCGGCTCGTCGAGCAGCAGCACGTCGGGCCCGCCGATCAGCACCTGCGCGAGCAGGACGCGCAGCTTGAAGCCGCCCGAGAGCGTCGCCAGCGGCATCCGGTGCGACGGGACGGGGATGCCCAGGCCCTCGAGGATCGCGCTCGCGCGCGCCTCGAGCGTGTAGCCGTCGTGGGTCGCGACGACGTCCTCGAGATCGGCGAGGCGCGCCGGATCGGGCACGCCCTCGGTGACCAGGCGGCCCTGCTCCTGGAGCGCCCGGGTGACGAGCTCGTCGCCCGCCATCGCCACGTCGAGGATCCGCTCCTCGTCGCGCAGGAAGCGGTCCTGCCGCAGCACACCGACGCGCGCGCCCTTCGAGATCGCCACGCTCCCCTCGGTCGCTGGCTCGTCGCCTGCGACGATCTCGAGGAACGTGGTCTTCCCCGAGCCGTTGGCGCCGACCAGGCCGTAGCGCGCGCCGTCGACGAGCTTGAGCGACACGCCCTCGAAGAGCGTGCGCGCGCCGTACGATTTGCCGAGCTCCCTGACGTCGATCACGGGTCCGGGCGGAGCAGTAGCCGATTCTCGGGCTCCGCGGCAGGTGAGGCCAGCGATCTCCCGGTGACGAGCCGCCCCTCGTCCCATGCCCTGCGCCTCGCTATCCTGCCCCGGTGCCGCAGGACACGCCGCTCGACACTGACGTCGCCATCGAGACGCCCGAGCACATCGTGTTCCGGCACCGGCTGGCGGGGCCGGCGCGTCGCTTCGTGGCGTACATGCTCGATCTGGCGCTCTGCTACACGGCCCTCGCGCTGATCGCGGTCCTCGTCATCCTCTCGGCCGCGGGCACGGCCGCCGTGAGCGACGCGGCCGAGGGGGCGCTCGGGGCAGGCGTCGGCCTCTTGCTCGTCGTCCTCTTCGCCATCCAGTGGGTCTACTTCGCGGTGCTCGAGGGCCGGCTGGGGCACACGCCGGGCAAGCGCGCGCTCGGCCTGCGAGTCGTCACCGCGACGGGCCGCCCGATCGGGTTCCGCGCCGCCGCGCTGCGCGACCTGCTGCGCGCGGCCGACGCGCTTCCGCTTACGTACACGGCGGGTCTGCTGTCGCTGGCGGGGCTGGCGTCGATGACCGCGACGCGGCGCTTCCAGCGCCTCGGCGATCTGGTCGCGGGCACCATCGTCATCATCCCCGAGCGCGCTCGCGCGACGACGCCGCTTCTGCTCTTCCCGCCGGCGCAGCCCTACGAGCTCGCGCAGCTGCCCGCGCAGGTGCGTCTCGACGCCGACGAGCGACACGCGATCGAGCTGTTCCTGCGCCGCAGCCCGCGCCTCGGCGCGGCGCGCCAGCACGAGCTCGCGCAGATGATCGCGCCTGCGCTCGCGGCGCGCTTCGACCTGCGCGTCGCCGATCCGGTCCGCGTGCTCGCGCTGCTCTACGACCGCGCGGTCCGCGCAGGGCGCGCCGACGCGCCGGCCTCGTCGAGGGTGCCTGGGTCATGGCGCTAGTCTCCGCGCTCACCGAGAACGCCTTCGTCGCGCGGAGACAGGGCGAGTGGGACCGGCTCGACGCGCTCGTGCGCACGGCGGGCGGCAAGGGCCTGCGCGCCCTGCCCCCGGGCGAGCTCGGGGAGCTGTCGCCCCTCTACCGGGACGTGTGCGCCGATCTCGCGCGCGCCGAGGCCGCCCGCTACTCCGCGCCCCTGCTCGCGTACCTGCAGGCGCTCACCGCGGCGGCGCACGGCGTCGTCTACGGCCGCGCCCGGGGCAACGCCGCTGCGGCGCGCGGCGCCGGCCTGCGCGCCGCGCTCGAGGCCTTCCCGCGCGCGGTGCGCCGCCAC
>JAJYCT010000473.1 GCA_021778125.1 Myxococcales bacterium | reverse complement strand
GACGATGTCGATCTTCTCGCCGCGCAGCTCCTGGACGACCGCCTGCACGCGGGCGCCCTTCATGCCGACGCACGCGCCTACCGGATCGACGTCCGCGTCGCGGCTCGTGACGGCGATCTTGGAGCGCGCGCCGGGCTCGCGGGCGCACGCCACGATCTTCACGATGCCCTCGTAGATCTCGGGCACCTCGGCCTCGAACAGCTTCTCGACGAGGCGCGGATCGGTGCGGCTGAGAATGACCTGCGGGCCGCGGGCCTCGCGATCGATGTCCTTGACGTAGGCAACGATGCGGTCGCCCGGGCGGTACGTCTCGCGCGGCGTCTGCTCGCGGAACGGGAGGATGCCCTCGGTGCGCCCGAGGTCGACGATGAGGTTGTTGCCCTTCTCGAAGCGCCGGACGACGCCCTTGATGAGCTCCCCCTTGCGATCCTTGAACTCGTTGAAGATGAGGTCGCGCTCCTCGTCGCGCACGCGCTGGATGAGCACCTGCTTCGCGGTCTGCGCGGCGATGCGGCCGAACGCTTGGCGCGCCTGCTTTACGCGCAGGATGTCGCCGAACTCCTTGTCCTGTTCGGTCGCCTTCTTGGCGTCGTTCGGATGCCAGAAGATCTGGAAGCCCAGCTCTTCGCCCATCTCGGCCTGGAGCCCGACCTTCTGCGCGTCCTCGAGCGCGATCTCGCGGTCCTCGTCGGCCACGTCGTCGACGACGGTCATGTACTGGAAGAGGTCGACCTGTCCGCTCTCCTCGTTGAAGCGTGCCTCGAGCTCGCGGTCGGGGCCGAACACGCTCTGCGCCGCCTTGAGGATGGCCTCCTCGACGGTCTTCACGAGGCGTGCCTTGTCGATGCCCTTGTCCTTGGCGACCATGTCGATCGCCTGAAGGAGGGTCACGTCTCCCGAGCCGGACTGTTGCTGTTGGATCGCCATGATTCTTCCTCAGTGCTTCTTGTGCCTGCGCTCCCTGCTGCCGGAGCCGTTCTTCTTCGGTTGCGGCGAGAGCTCGAAGACGAGCCTCGCACGCTCGATGAGAGCGAGCGGGACATCGTGCGTGCGCCCGGACTCGGAGAGGCGGACCTTGCCCGCAGCTGCCCCCTCGAGCTTACCGACGAGCACTCGCTGCCCGCCGATGGCCTCGTGCAGCTTCAGCTTGGCCTTCTGCCCGGCGAAGCGCACGAAGTCGCGCTCGTCGCGCAGCGGCCGCTCGATGCCCGGAGAGCTGACCTCGAGGCTGTACGCGTGCGGGATGAGGTCCACGACGTCGAGGGCCGTGCTGAGGTCTCGCGACACGTCCGCGCAGAGCTCGAGGTCGATCGCGGCGTCGCGCGTGGAGAGATTGTTGACCGCGGCGCCCGCCTTCTCGACGTAGACGCGCAGCACCCACCCGCCGCGGTCGGGCTTTAGCTCCAGGTCGACGAGCTCCGCCCCGTGCGCGTGCACCACGGGCTCGACGACGCGCACGAGCGCGGCGCGATCGGTTCCGGGCGGTAGAGATTGGGGGGTCGGCATCGGACTCGTCGAAAAAACGCACAAAAAAACGCGGGCCCCGGATTGGGGTCCCGCGTCTTTCAAAACCACCAAACTGGGCGGCGAAGTCTTACCCCGTGGGAGGCGGGCGATCAACCCCCTCCCACGGGATTTGTCTCACATGCCGGTCTTCTTGCCCGCCGGGCCCGGAAGCGCCGGCGCGGCGCCCTCTTTTTCGAGGATGATGAACTGAACGCGGCGGTTTCGCGCGCGGTTGCCGGCTGTGACATTCGGGACGAGCGGCTTGTCCTGGCCGTAGCCGCGCGCCACGAGCCGGTCGGCTGGAACGCCGTGCTGCAGCAGCCACGCGCGCACCGCCTCGGCCCGCTGCTCGCTCAGGACCTTGTTGTGCTCCGGGGTGCCGCTGTTGTCGGTGTGGCCCTGCACCTCGATCCGCTTGAGCTGCGGGCTGCGGATGATCGTGTCGGCGATCTCGGTCAGCAGGCCGAACGACTCGGGCAGGATGACCGCGCTGTCGAGCGCGAACTGCACCTGCTGCTTGATCTGGATCTCGGTGGCCGTGACCTTGATGAGCGCGTCCTTGGGCTTCGGCCGCAGCATCAGATCGATCGTGTCCTCCTGGCGGGCCTTCACGTCCGTGGGAGTCACGAGGACGAGGTAGCCGTCGGCCTCCACGCTGAGCGACGCGGTCCCGGGGGTCACGCCGTCGAACTTGAAGCCGCCCGCGGCGTCGGTCGTGATGCGCAGGTCCTTGCTGGCGGAGTCCTTGAGCTCGACCTGGATGCCCGAGATGGGCTGACTGGTCTCGGCGTCGCGCACGTGCCCGTCGACGATGCCCACGCGCGGCAGCGCCTCGAGCGGGCAGTCGATCGAGACCGCGGCGCCGGGGGTCGCCACGTTGGCCTCGCAGCTGCCTGGCTTGTAGCCCTCGGCCTTGAGGTCGTAGGTGTACTTGCCGGGCGCCAGATCGTCGGCAAACTTGCCGTCGGCCCCCGTGGCGAGCGGCGCGAGGTCCGGGCGATCGCGGTACGTCGCGATCGCGCCGACGATGGCGTCGTTCTTGTCCTTCTCGTGGACGAACCCGGTGACGCGGGCGCGGGGGGCCTCCTTCACGACCTCCTTCTCGACGACCTTCGTCTGCACGACCGGCGGGCGCTCCTGCGTGTCGACGGCCCACCCGGCGCCGAGGTAGAGCGTCCAGGGCGGCGTCGGCGAGAGCTCCTCGATGAAGGTGTTCGTGCCGCTCGTGCCGATGTCCACGGCCGCGAGCAGCGAGAAGCCGCGCTTCCAGGGCAGGAATCGGCCGCCGATCGTGAGCGTCGACGGGACGACCTGGTCGTTGGCCAGGCACTGGTCGTTGCTCGGGTTCGACACGTGGCACGCGTAGCCCTGGCGGTTGCTCGCGAAGCCCATGCGCTCCTCGACGAATGGCCGCACGCGCTCGTCGGCGAGCAGGGCCTCGGCGCCCACGAAGACCTGGAACTGGTCGACGCGGTTGACCCCCAGGCCGAAGCGCTCGATACGCGTGACCGGGGCGCCGCGGGCGGCCTCGGTGGAGGCGAGCACGTCGCCCGTGTTGTCGAGGAAGTAGACCGGGTTGACGCTGAAGCGCAGGGGGATCGGGCTGTCGAGGCCGCGCAGGTCGATCGTGCCGATGCCGCCGAACTTGGCGCTCGTCCCGCTGCCGTCGAGACCGACGGCCCCGGTGCCGTTGATGAGCCACAGCTCGGTGAAGAGGCCGAGGTGGACGACCTTGCCGAGCGGGGCGGTGTACCGGATACCGAGGTCCTCGTCGCCGAGGACCTGGAGGAGCGACGGCTTGTTGGCCGAGTCGCTGTTTGCAAAGGCCGTGATGGCGCCGTACGCGTCGAACGTGCCCGCGCCGAGCTTGAAGAGCGACGTGCCGAGCGAGAGCGTGCCCCCGATGTGGTTCATCGTGTCGCTCGTGATCGGGGCGCGACCGCTCGGGTTCGGGCACGGCTGGCCCGAGGTGCAGAGGAAGCCGGCCTGGAACCACTCGGTGACGAACTGGATCCGGAACTGCCCGGGCTCGCCCGTCTCGGCGTGCTGCATGCGCAGCAGGCCAGAGCCGCCGGTCAGCGTGTTGGACTCGTTGACGGCGCGGTCGCGCTGGGCCCAGTCCTCGGCGTCTGCGTCGGCGCCGCCGCCCGGGGGCGCGGCCTCGGCGGGCGCCGCTTCGCCCGGGGGTGCGGCGGGGGCCGCGGCGGGGGCCGCGGCAGGGGCAGCCGCAGGCGCGGCATTCGCGTCCCCGCTGGCGCTCCGGCCGAAGGTGACCGATCCTCCTGCGGCTCCGCCCGCGGCTCCACCCGACTGGGCGAACGCGGATGCAGGCAGCACCGCCG
>JAJYCT010000472.1 GCA_021778125.1 Myxococcales bacterium | reverse complement strand
GCCCCCGCCGCCCCTGCCCGCCGCGAGCATCGCCGCGCCGGCTCCCGCCTCCGTCACGGCCGCGTCGAGCGCGCCGGCAAGCGCGGCCCCGCTCCGCCGCCCTCCCCGGGGAAACACGGGCGGCAAGGGCCACCCCGCGCAGAGTGCGACGGGGAGCGCCGCCGCACCAGGCCTGTTCGACGGGCGCGAGTGAGCTTCCCCGGCGCGACCGCGCCCCGGCGCCGCGCGCCTGATCCTGGGACAGAACGGGCCGCCCCGTCCCCTGTCGCGTCGACGCAGGGGGCGGGCGCGTCGCTCAACCGAGCAGTCGCTGCAGCACATCGTTCACGAGCCTCGGGTTCGCGCTGCCCTTCGTCTGCTTCATGACCTGGCCCACGAAGAAGCCCATCAGACTCGCCTTGCCCGCCCGCAGCTGCTCGGCCTGTCTCGGGTTGTCGGCGATCACCTGGCGGCACACCGCCTCGATGACGCCCTCGTCGCTCACCTGCACGAGCCCGAGCTCCGCGACGACGTCCTCGGGCGCACGCTCGCTGCCCACGATCTTCGCGTAGACTTCCTTGGCCTGCTTGCCGCTGATGGCGCCCGCGTCGACCAGGCGCAGCAGGCCCGCCACTTGGCGCGCGCTCACCGGGATGCGCGCGTCGAGGCCGTGGGTCACGACGTCGCGCAGCACCTCGCTCTGCACGAACGCCGCGAGGCGCGCCGGCTGACCGTGGAGCGTCGCGGCCTCCTCGAACAGCGCCGCCACGCGCGGGTGGCCCGTGAGCACCTGCGCCGCATACGCCGAGACGCCGAGCTCCGCCACGAAGCGCTCGCGCTTGGCGCGCGGCAGCTCCGGCAGCGTCGACTGCACCTGCGCGACGAACGCGTCGTCGACCACGAGCGGCGGCAAGTCAGGCTCGGGAAAGTACCGGTAGTCCTGCGCCTCCTCCTTGCTGCGGAGACTCTTGGTCACCCCTTCGTTCTCGTCCCAGCCGCGCGTCTCCTGCACGACGCGCCCGCCGGCGTCGAGCACGGCCTGCTGCCGCGCGATCTCGTGCGCGAGCGCGCGCTCGACGAAGCGGAACGAGTTGATGTTCTTGAGCTCGACGCGTGTCCCCAGCTTCGCCTCGCCCGCGGGGCGCAGGCTCACGTTGGCGTCGCAGCGGAAGCTGCCCTCCTCGAGGTTGCCGTCGTTGACCCCGGCGAACATCAGGACGTCGCGCAGCGACCGAAGGTACTCGGCGGCCTCGGCGGCGCTGCGCAGATCGGGCTCGCCCACGATCTCGACGAGCGGCACGCCCGAGCGGTTGAGGTCGACCACCGAGACGCCCTCGTGGTGGACGTTCTTGCCGGCGTCCTCCTCCATGTGCACGCGCGTGATCCCCACCCTCTTCGTGGCCCCGCCCACCTCGACGTCCAGGTGCCCGCGCTCGCTGAGCGGCTCGTCGTACTGACTGATCTGGTAGCCCTTGGGCAGGTCCGGGTAGAAATAGTTCTTGCGCGCGAAGCGGCTGACGGTGCGCAGCGTGCACGAGAGCGCGAGCGCCGTGCGCACGGCCAGGCGCACGGCCTCGCCGTTCATGACCGGCAGCGCCCCGGGTAGCCCGAGGCATACGGGGCAGACCTGCGTGTTGGGCGGCGCGCCGTACGCCGTCGAGCATGCGCAGAACGCCTTGGTGCGCGTCAAGAGCTGCGCGTGCACCTCCAGGCCGATGACCGCCTCGTAGTGCATCGCCCCCGGCTCATAGCACCGCCCGGGCGGGGACGGGACGGGCGTCCCGCTCCGCGGCGCCCTCACCGGCCGAACTGGAACACGACCTCGCTCCGGCGCACCATCCCCAGCTCGTCGCGCGCGATGCGCTCGACCGCCGCGGGATCGTCTCTGAGCTGCCGCACCTCGACGCGCAGGCGCTGCACGTCGCGGCGCAACTCGTCGTTCTCGGCGTTGACCTGGTCGAGGTCCTTCTGCAGCGTGCGCAGCCGCGGCAGGCCCTGGGGCTGCAGGACGAGCACCGGCACCGCCACGAGCGCGAGCGCGAGCATCGCGATGGGCAGGGTCTGCTGCACGAAGTCCTCGGGCCGGGACACGGAAATGGAGGATCGCACGCCGCCGGCGCGATGGACCACTTCTCGGTGACCGCCCCCAGCCTGTACCCTCGGGCGCGCGATGTCCTTCGCCCTGGCGCGCTCGCTCCTGCTCGCCGACGCCGTAACCCCCGAAGCCATGGCGGAGGCCCTGCTCGTTTCGGCCACGCGCGGGACGTCGCTCGTACGGGCGCTGCTCACCACGCGCGCCATCGACGCCTCGCGCCTCGAGCGCGAACTCGAGCGGGTCGACGCGCCCGCCATGCGCCACGTCGCGCCGGTCCTTTCGCTGGTGCAACAGCTGCCGCCGGGCCTCTGCGAGCGCCTGCTGGCGCTCCCGGTCCGGCGCGACCCGCGCACCGGGACGATCGACGTCGCCGTCGTGGACGCGCGCGACCCGCACCCCGTCGAGGAGATGGCCCACTGGCTGCGGGCGCCCGTGCGGCTGGTACGCACCTCGCTCGTGGCGATGGACGCCGCGCTGCGGCGGCTGCGCGCCAGGCCCGAGCCGTCCGGGCCCCGCCCCCTGGCGGCCCCCATCTGGGTCCCGCCGGCCACCGAGCCGCCGCGCGACCTGGCCCACACGCCCGCGTACGGCACGCCCGTCGCGGGCGCGGGCTTCCTCGAGGACGAAGAGGACGGCGACGACGGGGGCAAGACCGGGATCCTGGACGTCGGGCAGGCGGCCCCGAACATCCCGATCCCCCTGCGCGCGCGCGAGGTGACGCCCGCGCCCATCGTCAACGTCGAGGGGGCCGAGGGCGAGCGGACGACGGAGATCGACGTCGAGGTGCCCATCGACCTGCGGCCGCGCACGGCCCTCGCGGAGCCCGTGCTCGAGCTCCGGCGTCGCAAGCCCGAGATGTCGGAGCCCCCACCCGCGGCGCCGCCGGAGCTGCCCGACGCCCTCGCGCCGCACCTCGACGCCCTGCGCGCCGCGGGCGACCGCGACGCGATCCTCGACGCCGTGGTCGTGGCCGCGCACACGTTGGCGCGCAAGGTCGCCGTCCTCGCGCTGCGGCGCGACTCGCTCGTGGGCTGGACGTGCACGCCGGAGATGGGCGACCGCGCGGCGCTGCGGACCGCGCGCGTCCCGCTGAGCCTGAGCAGCACGCTCGGCGGAGCTCTGGAGGCGGAGCGGGCGACGCTCGCGCGCATCCCCAAGGACGCGACGCACGCCCCCCTTCTCGCGACGATGCACGTGCCCCCCATGGGCGAGGTCGCGATGGTCCCGATCCGCGTGGCGGGCAAGGCCGTCGCGCTCGTCATCGCCGACCAACTCGACGACGCGCGGACAGCGCCGGCGCGCCTGGAGGGGGTCGCCGAGGCCGCCGGCGAGGCGCTGGCACGGCTGCTGCGCTCCCTCCGCAAGTAGGCTACCAAGGCGCTCATGAGCGAGTACCGAACGCTGCGCGACGACTGGCTCGCCCGCACGCTCTCGCCGCACGAGGCGAAGGAGGCCCCTCGCACGCGCGTCGCCGGGCTCGCCGGCCACGCCGACGCCGCGCCGCTCTACGGCCCCGACGACCTCGAGACCCAGGGCTTCGACGCGGCGCGGGACCTGGGCGTCCCCGGCCGGCCGCCGTTCACGCGCGGCGTGCAGCCCAACATGCACCGCGGGCGCCTCTGGACGATGCGCCAGTACGCGGGCTTCGGCACGGCCAAGGAGTCGAACGAGCGCTACCACTACCTGCTGTCCCAGGGGCAAACGGGGCTCAGCGTCGCCTTCGACCTGCCGACGCAGATGGGCCGCGACTCCGACGACCCGCGCGCGCAGGGCGAG
>JAJYCT010000076.1 GCA_021778125.1 Myxococcales bacterium | reverse complement strand
GTACACCCACGGCGTCGCAGGTCCCGTACGGCGTGCCGCCGCCGCTCGGGCAGTCGCCGGGGGGCGGGGTCGTGGAGCACGCGCTGTCGTCCGGACGGTGGTTGAGCGGTATACGCCCGCCGTCGACGCCGCCGCTCGACGAGCCGCTCGACCCTCCGCTCGAGGAGCCCGAGCTGCTGCTCGAGCCCCCGCTCGACGAGCTCGATCCGCCACTCGAGCTGCCGGAGCTGCTGCCGGAGCTGCTGCCGGAGCTGCTGCCCGACGAGCTCCCCGAGCTCGACGAGCTCCCTCCGTCCCCACCGGACGGCAGGGCGAGCGTCTGCCCTCCGCAGCCCCAGAACGCCGCCACCGCGACCATCGCACCCAGCTCACGACGCATGTCCTCGCCTCCTCCGGCCGCAGGACCCTCAAGCAAGCCCAGTGCCAGCTGCGGCATGCGTCTTTTCGCGGGGTTGCGCGCGCCAGGGTGTGCCGCGCAGGGTGGGGAGATCAGGGCGTCGCCACGCGGCCTGCCACCGGGCCGCACGGCAACGGCTTCTCGCCCGCGCAACCCGCCCCGCGTGGATGCCATCATTCGTCATCCCGCCGGCGGTCCCGCCTTGCCGGGGGCGCCGTTCCGGTTCCTACAATGAACGTTGCCGTGACCGCCCCCGACCGAAGTACCCCAACGGAGCTCGAGGACCGCGACGACGATCTCGAGGGACCGCCCAGCGCCGTCTACCCGCGCCTGCCGCTCGGCGCGGTGCCGTCGCTCGCCATCACCGTCGAGGGCCTGCGCTTCTTGCCGCTCGACTCGCGCGCCGCGTACCTGCTGTCGCTCGTCGACGGGCAGTGCAACGTCGAGACGATCCTCGACGTCTGCGACATGGGGCGCGACGAGACGCTCGCGATGCTCGTGAACCTGCTGCAGCTCGGCGCGATCGAGCTGCGCGAGCCCTGACGGGCGTCGCCGCGTCAGCTCCCCGCGGCGGACCGGTCGAGGAGATCCTCCTCGATGATCTGCCGGTGATAGAGCTCGCCGCGCAGCCCCACGACGCGCTCGACCTCGCGGCGGCCGCGGAAGTAGATGACCGTCGGGGTCGCGCGCACGCCGAGGCGGCTCGCGGCCCGCGGGGCCGCGGCGACGTTGAGCTCCGCGACCTTGACCTTGCCCTCGTAGCGCGCGTTGAGGCTGATGATGATGGGCTCGAGGTGCTTGCAGGGCATGCACCCGGGGCCCCAGGCGTCGAGCACGACCGGGGTGTTCGACCTCAGGATCTCCTGCTCGAAGTTGTCGTCGTCGATGTGCACCGGCAGCCTCTGCGGCTCGAGCCCGAGGAGCTTGTTCCAGAACCCCATGCCGGTACGAGCCGTGCCCGCGGCGGTTGGGTTCGGGCCCGGGGGAGAGCGGTGGCTCGGCGGGGTGCGATCGACGGCGTGTGCCGCGCCGCGGGGGCGTCGAGCGGGATCACTCCTTGTCCCCCATCTCCGTCCCGGTCATCTCGTCGGCCGGATCGCCGCCGGCGAGCTGCTCGCTGACGATGAGCTCTCGCGCCCGGACGCGGAGCGACGGCAGGCGCGAGGCGAAGACGAGCGCTCCGAGGATCGACACCACCCCGCCCGTGGCGACGGTGGCCGGCGCTCCGATGCGATGGGCGGCCGCCCCGGCGAGCAGCGCGCCCATCGGCGCCATGCCCATGAAGGTCATCGCGTAGACCGCCATCACGCGTCCGCGCAGGTTGTCGGGCGTCATCGTCTGGACCAGCGTGTTCGACGCGGCCATCTGCGTCATCATCGACGCGCCGACGGGCACCAGCAGCACCGCCGAGAGCCAGAGGGAGCGCGAGAGCGAGAAGAGCACGAGCGCCGCGCCGAACGCTCCGGCGGCGGTGGCCACCCAGCGGCCGAGCCCTTGCGCGCCGTGGCGGGACGCGAGCACCAGCGCCCCGCCGAGCGCGCCGACGCCCGACGAGCCCATGAGGATGCCGAGCCCCCGGGCCCCCGCGTGCAGCAGCTGGTCGGCGAAGATGGGCATCAGCACCGCGTAGGGCATCCCCGTCACGCTGACGACGCCGAGCAGCAGCAGGATCGCGCGCACCGGCGGCGTGCGCGCGACGAAGCGGAAGCCCTCGGCCGCGTGCGCCAGGGGGCGCGCCGACACGGGTCTGGGCACGAACTCCGGCAGGCGCATGGCGGCCAGGCCCGCGATGACGGCCAGGAAGCTCGCGCCGTTGGCGGCGAAGCACCAGCCCTCGCCGATCGACGCGACCAGCAGCCCCGCGACCGACGGCCCCAGGATGCGCGCGCCGTTGAACATGCTCGAGTTGAGCGCGATGGCGTTGCCCATGTCCTCCTTGCCGACCATCTCGACGACGAAGGCCTGGCGCGCGGGGATGTCGAACGCGTTGACCACCCCGAGCGCGCTGGCGAGCACGAAGACGTGCCAGGTGCGCACGAGCCCCGGGAGGGTCAGCGCCGCCAGCGCGAGGGCGAGCAGCATCGCGGTCGTCTGGGTCACGAGCAGCACGTCGCGCCGCGCGCGTCGATCCGCGACGGCCCCGCCCAGCGTCGCGAGGAAAAAGACGGGCGCCTGCCCCGCGAAGCCGACCAGGCCGAGGAGCAGCGCCGAGCCCGTGAGCCGGTAGACCAGCCACGACTGCGCGATGTTCTGCATCCACGTGCCCACCAGCGAGATGAGCTGCCCTCCGAAGAACAGCCGGAAGTTGCGGTGACGCAGCGCCCGGAACGTCCCCTTGGTCATCGCCCGTGCAGCGGGATGCTTGCGGCCGCAGGACCGGATGCCCCGGTGTCGACCGAGTCGCGGCAGATCGGGGAGGTGGACCCGTCGCGCGCCAGGCACCACGCGAGGATCGAGTGGCCGCGGACCAGGGCCGCGCCGAGGGTCAGCGTGACGTCGGGCCACTTCACGACCGAGCAGGTCGCCACGACGCCCTCGATGTGGCACGCGTGGTTCGTCCGCTTCGGGGGCTGCGCCCGCGGAGACTCCGCCTGCATCTTGCGGGTCGTGTCCTCGATCGTCGCGTCGCGCTCCACGGGGATCGTGCGCGGGTCGCTCGGCTCGCTCCAGCCGAGCACCATGTCGCCGCAGTCGAGCAGGCCCGCGCGGTCGTTGGCCGCGAGGTGGCAGTCGGGCGGCTCGACGATGGGGCGCTCCGCGATGGCCGGAACGGGCCGGGGGCGGAGGCGCACGCCGGGCGGGGGCAGCTCCGCGTACGCGAGGGTCGAGAGCTCGTCGAGCTGCTGTCGGCAGCGCGCCTGCGACGCGTCGTCGGCGTTGGCGAGGCAGGCGACGACGCGCGGCGGTCGCCCCTCGGCCTCGAGGACGGCGGCCGTGCCCACGGCCACGAGGTGCTTCTTGCTCGTCCGCAAGGACAGCTCGAGGCCCTTGCGCGGCGCGGCGCCCACGCGCACCTCGTCCCTCTTCTCCTCGACGAGCCCGGAGAAGGCGCCGCGCATCGACTCGCGCGCGCTCCGCAGCAGCGCCTCGACGTCGTCACCCTCGCGGGTGACGACGCTCGTGGTGTCGCAGACGAAGGTCCAGCCGATGACGGACGTGAACGTCCCGGAGCAACCGTCGAAGGCGCCCTTACTGCCGCTGCGGGGCGGGAGCGCCTCTGCCCCCGCCAGACGCGGGAGCCCGATGGAAGGCTCGGACGCGGGGCGAGCGCCGCAGGCGGTCACGGCGACGAGGGCAAGCGTGGCGAGAGGGGCTCTCATGAGGGCCAGGGTAGGCCCAACGAGGGCCGGCTCGCGACGATCGCGCGGCCCATGCAGGCCCTCAAGGAGGCGACGGGGCGCGAGGCCGTGCTGCTCGCGCGACGAGGCCGGTGACATCCCCGGTCCCTCCGTGGTGTCCTCTGCCGTCCCATGCCCCTCGATCCCGCGTTCGTCGCCGACTGTCCCTACGGCCCGGGAGGCCTGCTCATCGACGAGCTGCTCAACGTCGATCGCGAGGGGAGCCTGGTGCGCGTCCGCATGCCGACGCACGACGACCTTCCCCTCACGCGCGAGCAGCGCGCGCACCCCGTGAAGCACCCGCGCCACGTCTCGGGGGGCCTGATGGTCCACATGACGGGCATGGTGGCCAGCGTGCACTCGTACTACGTGTGGGACCTGCGCCACGCCGACGGCTGGATCGGCTATGGCGGCCGGATCCACGGCGCGCGCTTCAAGGCCCTGGCCAGGCCCGGCGAGCCGATGGTGCTCGAGTGCCGGGCGAAGGAGACGCGCCGCACGCCGGGGCGCGTGCTCGCGCGCTACGATTTCCGCTTCACGCAGGGCGACACGCTCGTCTACGAGGGGGACCAGACGGCGCTGTGGCAGAAGGTCGAGGGCTAGCCCCGCCGATCGACGATCGCGCACCTGTCTATCCTAACTTGTCATTTTACTACTACTGGAACCATCGCGGGAAGGTGCTGGCGCGATGAGGTGGGTGGCAGCCCCGGCGCCGCCGCCGGCGACGTGTTGCCAGCGGAGCAGCAGCACCTTCCCTTGGTCCAGGGCGGCCATGAACGCCACGACGGCGACCAGCAGCGCTCCCACGAGCCCGGGCGCGACCGGGGCCATCAGGACCCCCCCCACGGCGAGGGCCGTCACCAGCGCCAGGTCGGCCGTCGTCGCGCCGAGCATCCAGAGGCTCGGCCTCGATCGCCAGAAGTGGCGGCGCTCCCGGACGAGGTAGACGTTGGCCTGCCCGCCGAAGACGAGGACCAGGAAGGCGAGGCTCTGCAGGGGCGCGAGCGCGAGATGGAGCACCTCCCGTCCCACGAAGACGACGGAGAGGGAGAAGGAGAGCCACGCGACCGCGAGCCCGGTCGCGCTCGTGACGAGCGACCGCACGTTCCAGCGGTCCGGCGTCGGCGAGAAGGAGACGCGGTCGCGCGCGATCGACATCGTGACGAAGTCGTTCGTGAGGAGCAGCAGCAGGATGAGGCGCGGCGTCGTGACGAGCGTCCCGGTCACCAGGAACCCGACGCTCAGGAAGAGCGCGACCTCGATGGTCTTGACGATCTTGTTGAGCGTGTACGTCAGCATCCGCTGGTAGATGCGCCGTCCGGTCTCGACCGCGGCGACGACCCCCGTGAGCCCCGGCTGGGTGAGGACGATGCTGGCGGCGGCCTTGGCCACGTCGGTGGCGCTCTCGACGGCGATCCCGACCTCGGCCTGCTTGAGGGCCGGGGCATCGTTCACGCCGTCTCCCGTCATCCCGACGACGTATCCAGCGCCCTGGAGGGCCTGGACGAGGTGGTACTTGTCCTCCGGCAGCGCGCCCGCGAGGACGTCGCAGTCGAGCGGTCGGCCCACGTCCTCGCGCGTGCAGACCCGCGCGCCGATGCGGAGCTGGCCCGCGACGGCTCGCGCGGTCGCCTCCGTGTCCCCCGTGACCATGAGAACGCGCACGCCCAGGTCGCGAAGGCTCCCGATCAGCCCGGCGGAGTCCTCGCGCACGGGGTCGATAAAGCCGAGGAGACCGACGAGCCGGAGATCGTCCTCCGGCCCCGCGGCCACGGCGAGCACGCGGTCTCCGGTGGCTGCCAGAAGCTCGACGTCGCGCTCGAGATCGGCGGGGGCGGCGAGGAGCGAGGCGACGGCCTGCGGGGCTCCCTTGACGATGCGAAGCGTCCGCCCCTCTCGCCGCACGGTGGCCTCCGCGCGCTTGGTGGCAGGATCGAAGGGAACGAACCGCAGCCGCTCGACGTGCTCGCGCACGCCGCGTTCTTCGCACGCGCGAAGGATCGCGAGGTCGAGCGGATCCTGCGTCGCCTCGTCACAGGCGAGCGACGCGAGGCGGAGAACGTCGGCGTCGGCGCTGGGCGGACGGGGCTGGACGGCGGCGACCGACAGCCGGTTCTGCGTGAGCGTCCCGGTCTTGTCCGAGCAGAGCACCTGCATCGCGGCCGCCTCCTCGATGGCCGAGAGCCGGGTCACGAGCACGCCGCGCCGGATCAGGCCGAGCCCTCCGAGCGCGGAGGCGAGCGTGAAGGTCGCCGGGAGCACGACCGGCACCGACGCCACCAGGAGCATCAAGACGAACGGCAGGACGTCCGCCAGCGGCATCGACCGCCCGATCGCCACCGCGAGCACGACGAGCGCGAGCACGGCGTCGAGGACGACGAGGTACTTGACGATCCCGACGATGAGCTTCTCGAGGTGGCTCCCACTCCTGGCGAGCTGCACCAGCTCCGCCGTCTTGCCGAAGTAGCTCCGGGGCCCGGTCGCCGTCACCGAGCCGGTGGCCTCGCCGCGGCGCACGACGGAGCCCGCATACGCGACGCCTCCCGCGCGGGCCTCGACCGGGGCGGACTCGCCGGTGAGCGACGACTGGTCGAGGAGCACCTCGCCGTCGAGCAGCTGCATGTCGGCGGGCGCGAGATCGCCCATGCGGACGTGGAGGACGTCGCCCGGAACGACCTCCTCGGCGCGGAGCTGCGTCCACTGCTGGTCGCGTCGCACGCGGGCCACGACCGTCAGGCGCTCCCGAAGCAGGTCCAGCGCTCGCTGCGCGCGCTCTTCCTGCGAGAACGCGAGCACGGCGTTCAGCACCAGGAGCACGGCGATGATGACCGCCTCGATCCATTTGTGGAGGACGGCCTCGAGCACCAGGCTCGCCTCGAGCATCCAGGGGACCGGGCCGCTCAGCTTCCCGAGGAGGGCGAGGGCCGGGTGCCGCTTCGGCTCCGAGACGCGGTTGGGGCCGTACTGCCGCAGGCGCTCGGCGGCCTGAGCGGTGGAGAGACCGAGCGCGTCGGGGCCGGTCCCTGGTTGCGGTCGTCTCGGCGGGGCGTCGGAGTAGACTGGCGGCATGTATACGCGGCTCCTCGTCCCCACCGACGGTAGCCCCTGCAGCGAGCGAGCCGTAGGGGAGGCCGCCAGGCTCGCTCACGCGCTGGGCGCGCAGGTCACGGTCCTGAGCGTGCTCGATGTGCTCTCGGTGATGCAAGACGGGCTCGTCCTCGCGGCCGAGGTCGTCGACCGGATGCGGTCCGAGGCGAACCAGGACGTCACGCGTGCGGAGCACGCGGCCCGAGCGGCGGGCGCCGTCGCCCACGGGGAGGTCGTCGAGGGCAGGCCCGCCGAGGAGATCGTGCGTCGCGCGCCGGAGTTCGACCTCGTCGTCATGGGGAGCCACGGCAAGGGCTACCTCGAGCAGCTGGTCCTGGGCTCGGTCACGCAGGCCGTCCTTCGCCGCGTCGACCGACCCGTGCTCGTCGTGAGCTGCAAGGAGCACCCCGCTCCGCCGCCCGCCTGAGCGCTCAACTCGGCAGCACGTCCCCCGCCCCGCCCTTGCGATCCTTGCGACGGAGCTGCACCAGCGTGGGATCGTGCGCGGCCGGGCGAGCGAGCGCCTCGCGCAGATCGCGCACGACGCCGCGCGTGTGCGCCTCGTGGATGTCGTAGGCGAACCGGTCGAGGGCCTCGGTGTCGATGGGATCGCCGTTGACCGAGATGGACAGGTACGGCAGCGGCATCGCCTCGCCGACCGCGCCGAACTGCGCCTCGGACACCTTGCAGGGCATGCACTCGTGCGGCCCCACGATGACCACGCCGTGGATCAGGTTCTCCCGGAACTCGTGGACCGGCCCGCCCACGGTGAGACACGCCTCGCCGGCGAGCTCCGCGTCGATGTACGGAAGCGACGCGTGCACGGTCTGGTCGACGGTGACGCGCGGCCCCCAGGCCATCGGCTTCGCGCACAGGTCGTAGAGGACCTGCATCGTCGAGCGCTGCACCAGGTCGCTGAGGTAGATGGAGAGCGGGCCGTCGTCGTCGCGCATCCGGTCGCCGGCGACGCGACGCTTGGCCAGAAACGACGTGTACTCGAGCCACTCGACGAACGGCGCGAAGCGCACGCGCAGGCCTCGCGCCTCGAGCTTGTCGACGAGGAAGTCGTTCGCAAAGGGGTCGAGGCGCACGTAGATCTCGCCCACCACGCCGACCGTGGGCACGTCCCTGCGCGGGCTCCGAAGGGCGGCCATCTCCCCGGCCGCGCGCGCGAGCAGGTCGCGCGTCCCCCATAGCCCGCCGAAGAGCTCCCGGACCACGGCGCCGACCGTGCCGCGGGTGGGGCGCTCGATGCGCTCGACGAGCTCCTGGAAATAGCGCCCGTAGACCGCGTTCGCCGCGCCCGGGATGCGCTCGACGGGGCGCACGTCGAGCAGCATCGCCTGCAGCAGATCGTGCGCGCAGAAGCCGATCCATGTGCGCGCGGAGAACTCGGGCGACGTGTCGCGGAAGTAGTCGCCGTCGTCCGGGGAGAAGACGCCCACGCGCGAGCTCCACCCCGTCTGCTCGAGGACGATCTTGTGGAGCGTGTTGTACACACCGAACCGGCAGGGCCCCCGCGCCGTCGGCATCATCAGCACGAAGCGCTCGTCGGTGCTCCGGGCCCGCTCGAGGCGGTTGAGGAGCGTGCCGAGCGTCAGCGTCATCGGCACGCACTCCTTGCCCGACGTGTGGCGGCGCCCGGCGCGGACGTCGTCACGCGTCGAGAGCGGCAGCGCCTCGGCCCGGATCCCCTCGGCACGCACCGACGCGGCCGCGATCTCGGCCTGCGGTCCCATTCGCGGGAAGAGCATCACGGCGCCCCGCTCGCGCGTCTCGTGCATCGACACGCGGGAGCGCTCGATCGCCACGAGATCTCCGCCTCGCGCGCGCGCTTCTCCGCCGCGGCGGCGGTCGGCGTCGACGCAGTAGAGGAAGGCCTCCATCCGCGTCTTGGTGCCCGCGTCGCCCGAGTGTCCGTCGGTTTCGACGACCGCGAACGGCTTGCCCTGCATCAGGTAGGCGTAGAAGCCGAGCGTGAAGCTGTCGGGGCCGCACGCGTAGTTGCTGCAGAACACCGAGTAGAGCCCCGGCGTGCGCCGGACGTACTCCGCGGCCCGCAGGTTTCGCTGCGTGTGGGCCCAGAACTGGTCCTGGTAGACGGGGACGTCGCCGGGCACCGGCAGGCAGTCGACTGGAATCGCGACCGCGCCCAGGCTCCGCAGGATGCTCGGCACGTTCGAGTTGAGCACGTCGTTGTGGATCGTGTACGGGCGCCCCAGCACGACCACCGGCGTGACGTCTCTCTCGCGGCAGTAGCCGAGGGCGCGCTCGCCGATGTCGAGGCAGGCCGCGTCGAAGCGGACCTGCACCCCGACAGCGCGCTCGAGCGCGGCCTCGAAGGCCGCCTCGCGTCCCAGCTCGGCGGCGAGCTTGCGCATCACCTCGCGGAAGATCTCGCCGCGGTAGCCGCCCGCGCCGAACTCGACGACGGGGCGCAGGACGCGGGTCCCCGACCGCGCCTCGATCAGGCCGCCGACCAGATCCGGCGCCGCCTGCACGATCGGGCAGAGCACCGAGTCCTTCTCGTCGCGCATGGCCGTAAGCTCGCGGAGCATCGGGATGAGCAGGTAGTCGGGCTGCTTGCCGGCCAGCTCGAAGGCGACGCCGTGGAAGAGCTGCATGGGCGCGCAGAACGGGATGCGCGCCCCCTCGAGGCCCCGGCGCAGCGACGACGTGCCGGCGTGACGCGCCACGTCCGTGCGCAGCCCCAGGGCACGCAGGAACGACACGAACAGCGGCAGCAGCCCCTTCAGCGAGAACTCGTCGGTGAGCGCGACGACGGGGCCCTCTCCCGGCTCGGGACCGGCGAGCGCGTCGTCGACGAGCAGCTCGCGCTCGGCGAAGGGATCGGGCGCGAAGTCGGGGAGCTTGGCGCGGCCGCCGCCGCGGTCGTAGAGCGAGCAGTTGCCCCCCCAGAGGAACTTCTGCTGCACGCCGTCGACGACGGTCTTGAGGCGGTCGATGCGGCACTTGTTGCCCGGCTCGCCGCAGCCCTTCTTCGACCTGCAGACGAACGTCTCCTTGGAGTCGACGCGAGCGCCGAGGAAGCGCGCCGGATCGACGGCAGGTGCATCGGCGGAGAGCTCCTCGCGGGCGAGCAGCGCGATGCCGAGCGCGCCGATCGTGCCGGGGTTGGGGGGGACCACGACGGTGCGCGACGTCTGGCGCGCGACGGCCGCCGCCAGCGCGTCGGCGCTGAAGGGCATGCCCTGGCAGAAGACGCGCTCGCCCACGCTGCGCGCCCCCTTCACCCGGTTGAGGTAGTTCTGGATGATCGAGTCGTAGAGGCCCGCGATGATCGCGTCGCGGTCGACGCCCTGCGCGATGGCCTCGTCGATGACCTCGGCCATGAAGACCGAGCAGTGCTGGCCGAGCGAGATCCCGCGCGAGGCCTCGAGCGCCAGCTTGCCGAGCGCCGCCACGTCGGAGCCGACGCCCTCGAACTTCGTCCCCTGCTCGGCGATGAACGAGCCCGTCCCTGCGCTGCACGCCTCGTTCATCGCCGCGTCGATGACCCGGCCGCCCTCGAGACGGATGTACTTGGCGTCCTGGCCGCCGATCTCGAAGATGGTGTCGACCTCGGGGTCGACGCTGACGGCACCGCGCGCGTGCGCGGCGATCTCGTTCATCACGAAGACGCTGCCGTCGCCGTAGCAGGTGCGAAGCAGCGAGCCGACGACCTCGCGGCCAGAGCCGGTCACGCCGACCCCCCGGACGCTGCCCTTCGCCTCGTCGACCCAGCGCTCCACGAGTCGCTGCGCGGCGCCGACCGGGGCCCCCTCCGTGTCGAGGTACGCCTCCCACACGACATCGCCCGAGCGGGCGTCGACCGCGACGGCCTTGGAGCCGGTCGAGCCGATGTCCAGACCGAGCAGGACGTCGCGCGTCACCGTCCAGTCGGTCCGCAGGGGCGCCCGGGGCAACCGGTGGACGCCGGAGAGCGCCGAGTTGAGCGGGGGGACCTCCTCGAGCGAGGCGCCGATCGAGCGCGCGAGCAGCGCGCGCGCCTCGGGCACGCTCGCCGGATGCTCGGACGCGTGCACCGCGGCGCCGAGCGCTTCGAGCATCTCGTCCTCGGGTCGGGCGGGCACGAGGCGCATGCCTCGCGCGTGCAGCCACGCCTCGATGTTCCTGCGGATCCGGGCCGAGCGGCACACGCCGCCCGTGAGCACGACGTCGCGGGGAGCGAGGCGCGGACGCACGAGCGCCAGCACGTTCTCGCTCACCGCGTCGTAGAGTCCCGCGAGGATGCGCCGGCGATCCTCGCCCTTGTTGGCGAGGTGGGTCATGTCGGTCTTGAGGATGACCGGACATCGGCCGGAGAGCGGCGCGGGGTCGGGCACGAGGTCGCAGAGGGCCGAGGCCTCCTCGACGGTGAGCCCGAAGCGCTGGACGAGCTGCGCCAGGAAGTTGCCGGTGCCCTGCGAGCAGCGAGAGTTCTGCTGGTACCACTCCTCGCCGTGCGCCCCGAGCTCGAGGACCGAGAAGCCATGCGCGCCCACGGAGATGATCGTCAGCGCGTCCAGTCCGGGGTGCGCGAGGCGTGCGCCCTTGCGGAGCGCGGCCTTCACCGGCACCGCCGGCGCGGCCACCATGCGGCTGAGCCGCCCGGTCGCCGCGAGGCCTCCGGCTCCCGACAGATCCATGCCGGTCAGAACGCCCAGCAGCGCCGAGTGAGGGTCCTTGTTGTGTGGTGCGGCGTGGTGCTCCACGAGGCCAAGCGAGCCGCCGCCACGCTCGTCGAGGGCGACGACCTTCACCCGCTCGGCCCCCACGTCGATCCCGAGGAAACGCCTGGACTTCACAGAGCACCGCTTAGGACATGACACGCGTGTCAGTCGAACGCGCACGCAGGCTTGGAGCACTGCGTCAGGCATTGCTCATAGGCCACGGGCCCCGGGACCGCCGGAGAGACCGGCGCCCCCGACCGCGCGGGGCGATGCGTCAGTGCGGGCGCGCGGCGACGCCGGCGCGCTCGACACCGCTCTCCACGATGTCCTTGAGGTTCGCGAGCATCGTGTCCAGGTCGCGCTCGTTCATCTTCACGACGATCACCTCGGCAATCTTCCCGAGGATCGGCGTGGGGATCGTGTACTCGACGTCGAGGGTCAGCCGCGTGCCGGAGCCGTTGAGGCCCTCGTACGTCCACAGGAACGTGCTCGGGATACCGCCCTGGTTGCGGTAGCGAACGAGCTTACCGGGCCTGGCCTCCTCGACCTTCGCGCGGCCCTTGAAGGTGAGCCCGCCCATCTTGAACTCCCAGTCGAAGTCGTGGGTGCCGGCGATGCCGTCGACGACGTTCGACACCGACTGCATGTGAGGCCAGATGCCCGGCAGGTTCGACGGCTGCGCCAGGAAGTCATAGACGCGCTGCACGGGGGCCTTGATCTCGAGGATCCTCTTGATCGTCTTCATCGGCTTCTCCTCGGTGGCGGGGCCGGCATGAATTGCAAGATGGGGGCCAGCGGGCTGTTCGAGCCCGCTCGGCCACGACGTGGCAGAGAGCCGCAGCGTGCTAGCCTCGCGACTCGGTCCGCGGATCCCCCGCGGCCAAGGGAGGCAAGATGATCCCGATGTTGCGCTCACTGACGCGCTCGACGCTGGCCCTGACCGCCGTCGCCGGCATCGGCTGTAACGGCGCCCCGGCGCCGGCATCCCCCACGCAGTCGGTCGCGCCCCAGAGCTCGGCCGCACGGATGACCGGTCCCCGCATCGTGGGGACCGTGGTCTGGGCGCCCGAGACCACGAAGAAGGGCGCCGGCGTCGTCTACCTCGAGGACGCTCCCAGGCAGCCGGGCGCGGCCATGACCGCGGAGATCGACATCAAGAACAAGGAGTTCACGCCGTTCATCGGCGTCACGACGACGGGCAGCACCGTGACCTTCGGGAACCGGGACTCGGTGACACACCACATGTTCTCCCCGGACATCCCGGGCTGGGACACGGGGTACCTGCAGAAGAACGACACGGTGTCTCGGAAGTTCGACGGCCCCGGCGCCTACGCGCTGCTCTGCAACATCCACCCGGAGATGATCGGCTACCTGCTGGTCATCCCGTCGACCTACTTCGGGAGGGTCGGCGCCGACGGCAAGTACGTCATCGGGGACGTGCCCCCGGGGACGTACAAGGCGACCGCCTGGTCACCGCGCATGACGAGCGCGACGCAGTCGGTGACGGTGGGGGCGAGCGGCGCCGTGACGGCGAACTTCGAGCTGCACCCGGCGGGCGGGCCCACCTGAGCAAGAGCCCGCGGTCACAAAGGAGCCCCCGGCGCATCTGACGGGCGTGAGCCCGCTGGCCGGGAGGCCGCCCTCTGAGGGGAGCGGTCGGGGAAGGGAGACCGTGCGATGCCTGCGACCTCGTTCGACGCCCTGGACGCCTACTGGCGCGCCGCCAACTACCTCTCCGTCGGGCAGATCTACCTCCTGGACAACCCGCTGCTGCGCGAGCCGCTGCGCTTCGAGCACGTCAAGCCGCGTCTGCTCGGCCACTGGGGCACGACGCCGGGGCTGAATTTCGTCTACGCGCACGTCAACCGCGTCATCAACGAGCGCGACCTCGACGCGATCTACGTGTGCGGCCCCGGCCACGGCGGCCCCGGCATCGTCGCGAACGCGTACCTCGAGGGGACCTACAGCGAGGTCTACCCGAGCGTCTCGCAGGACGCGGCGGGCCTGCGGCAGCTTTTCCGGCAGTTCTCGTTCCCGGGCGGCATCCCGAGCCACGTCGCCCCGGAGACGCCCGGCAGCATCCACGAGGGGGGCGAGCTCGGCTACGCGCTCTCGCACGCCTTCGGCGCGGCGTTCGACAACCCGAAGCTCCTCGTGGTGTGCGTGGTCGGCGACGGCGAGGCCGAGACCGGTCCGCTGGCGACGAGCTGGCACTCCAACAAGTTCCTCGACCCCGTCGGCGACGGTGCGGTCCTGCCGATCCTGCACCTCAACGGCTACAAGATCGCCGGCCCCACCGTGCTCGCGCGCATTCCGCGCGAGGAGCTCGAGCAGCTCCTGCGGGGCTACGGATGGGCGCCGCGCTTCGTCGAAGGCGACGATCCGCACGAGATGCACCCGAGGATGGCTGCTGCGCTCGACGCGTGCGTCGGGGAGGTGCAGCGCATCCAGGAGCAGGCGCGCACGCGCGGCTTCACGTGGCGACCGCGCTGGCCGATGATCGTGCTGCGGTCGCCGAAGGGCTGGACGGGGCCCCAGTGGGTCGACGGCAAGAAGGTGGAGGGGACCTTCCGCGCGCACCAGGTGCCCATCGTCATCGGCCGGGACCCCGCGCACCTGGCGGCGCTGGAGGCGTGGATGAGGAGCTACCGCCCCGAGGAGCTCTTCGACGCGCGCGGGCGCCTCGTCCCGCAGCTCGCGGCCCTCGCGCCGCGCGGCGAGCGGCGCATGAGCGCCAACCCGCACGCCAACGGCGGGCTGCTGCGCCAGGATCTACGCATGCCCGACTTTCGCGCGTACGCCGTCGACGTCCCCTCGCCCGGCTCGGTCGACGCGGAGGCGACGCGTGTGCAGGGGCTGCTCATCCGCGACGTGCTCGTGCAAAACCAGGAGCAGAGGAGCTTCCGCATCTTCAGCCCCGACGAGACGAGCTCCAACCGCTGGGATCCAGTCCTCGAGGTGACCAACCGGGCTTCGGTCGCCGAGATCGACCCGGGCGACGACCACCTGGCGCCCGACGGACGCGTGCTCGAGATGCTGAGCGAGCACCAGTGCCAGGGGTGGCTCGAGGGCTACCTGCTGACCGGCCGGCACGGTCTGTTCTCCTGCTACGAGGCCTTCATCCACATCGTCGACGCGATGTTCAACCAGCACGCCAAGTGGCTGAAGGTAGCCCGCACCCTGCCGTGGCGGCGCCCGATCTCGTCGCTCAACTACGTGCTCACATCGCACGTGTGGCGCCAGGACCACAACGGCTTCAGCCACCAGGATCCGGGCTTCATCGACCACGTCGTCAACAAGAAGGCCGACGTCATCCGCGTCTACTTGCCGCCCGACGCGAACACGCTCCTGTCGGTGACCGACCACTGCCTGCGCAGCGTGAACTACGTGAACGTCATCGTCGCCGGCAAGCAGCCGGCGCCGCAGTGGCTGACGATGGACCAGGCGGTCAAGCACTGCACCGCGGGCATCGGCATCTGGGAGTGGGCGAGCAACGACGCGGGCAGCGATCCCGACATCGTGATGGCGTGCGCGGGCGACGTGCCGACGCTCGAGACGCTGGCTGCCGTCGACTTGCTGCGCAAGACCCTGCCCCAGCTCAAGGTGCGCGTCGTCAACGTCGTCGATCTCATGAAGCTACAGCCGGCGAGCGAGCACCCGCACGGCCTCCCCGATCGCGATTTCGACGAGATCTTCACGACCGACCGCCCGGTCGTCTTCGCGTATCACGGCTACCCGTGGCTGATTCATCGCCTCACGTACCGGCGCACCAACCACTCCAACCTGCACGTGCGTGGCTACAAGGAGGAGGGGACGACGACGACGCCGTTCGACATGGTGGTGCGCAACGATCTCGACCGCTTCCATCTGGTGCAGGACGTCATCGACCGCGTGCCGTCGCTCGGGTCGCGCTACGCGCACTTGCGCCAGCGCATGGCCGAGAAGCTCGTCGAGCACGGCGCGTACATCCGGGCACACGGTGACGACATGCCCGAGATCAAGGGCTGGCGCTGGTCGCCCCCCGTGGAGTGAGGCTCACGTTAGGGCCACGGTGCTCGCGTGCGGTGCCGGCTCGGCCGCCTCTTCGACGAACCGCACGCGGTCGCCGACCTTCATCCGCTCGAACGCGCCGTCGAGCACGCTGTTGCGGTGGAAGTACAGCTCCTCCCCTTCGCGCGTGCGCAGGAAGCCGAAGCCCTCGTAGGGGAAGAGCTTGGAGACGTGGCCGTGGCGGGCGCGCTCGTGCGGCTTCACGTCGCCCCGCTCGCGCCGGACGAAGTCCTGCACACGCCGACCGATTTCGTCGAAGGCGGCATCGATGGTCGCGTAGAGATCCTCGTAGGTCTTCACGTCGCCGGGGGAGCGGCCCGCGACGATCTCGCCGCCCGGAAGGGTCACGTCGATGCGCACACGGTAGTGCTCTCCGTGGCGCGCGTGCCTGTGCGGCACCTCGAGCGCGACGCGGCAGCTGGTCATGCGAGAGGCCATCGTCTCGAGCTTGTGCGCGCGCGTCCGGACGTACTGCTCGACCGAATCGGAGTGCGGCATCTCGCGGAACGTGATCTGGAGAGGGACCTGCATGACCTCTCGGGGAAGCAAGCCGCGCGCCTCTCCCCGCAGGTTCGAGCCGCACCGCCCGTAGCCGCCGCCGGGGCACCCCGCGCTCTTGGTGCTTCCGGTCGCGCAGAGGCGGTGATCCTTTGCGGGCCCGTAGGCCCACACGATCTCGCGGTCGGCGTTGTGCCGCAGGCGCATCTCCTCCCGCGCTCGGCCCCAGGCGTACTCGCGCCCCGCCTCGAGGACGGCGCCGGCGCAAGCGCCTTCCCACTTGTGGGCGTCGCAGATCCGCTTGCCCACCGCCTCGCAGAGACGCACGGCCTCCCGCGCGGTGACATGCACGACGGGGTACTCGCAGGGAATGTCCGGGAACTCGTACTGATCGATGCAGGCCCGCGCGTCCCTCGCGGTCTCTCCGGCGGAGGGGTCGTAGATCGGCACCATGCCCGGGGCTCCGCAGCGGGGCTCGACGTCGGCGATGCGCGCGCCGGCCCGGATTGCGCGGCACTCGTCGGCCGTCATGGGGTGCACGCTGACGGCTGGGTTGCCCTGCCCGAGCACGGGAGAGCCTTCGAAGATCGCGCGGACGGCGCCCTGCTGCTCGTCCGTCAGTGACAGCTCGGCGGCCCTTCGCCCGAGTAGCTCCTCGCGCTGCGCGACGAGATCGGCATCCGCCCGGAGCGCGCCGTCGGCCACCAGAGGTCACGCCAAGCATCGCGACCAGCAGAGCAGAAAAGCGGCGCCGCACCGGCATGCAACCGGGCCACCGGTCGCACGCGACGTGCCACGAACCCGCGTGGATCGCGCTTTGCTCCGCCGCGAGCCAGGAGAGGACGTGCACCGTGACGATCGCGCCCGTCGTGACCTCGGCTGAGGTCACGAAACGCAACGAGCGGCGGCGCAGGCGGCGACGCGCCGTGCTCGGGGCGCTCGGGCTCGCCCTCCTCGGGCTCGCTTCGCTGTGGTTTGCCGTGCACCGGATCCCCTCGCTCGGACCGTGGCTCGCCGGCTGCGCTGTCGCCCCCCCCGAGTGCCAGCGCTCTCGACGCGACACGGAAGTTTCCCCCCGGGAACGTCGGTCCGATGAACGACAAGCTCGGGGCAGCCGGGGACGGCGTCTGGGTCGACGTGCCCGACGAGCGCCACCCGGAGCTTCCGTCGCTCATGGCCAAGACGCTGCTGCACCCGGACGAGCGGCGCGCGTGGGCCGAGCTCTTCGTCGTGGCGATCGATCGCGGGCGAACCACCCTGCGGCTCGTCGCGGGGACGGTCGACCCCGAGGCGACGACCACGGACGGCAAGACCGCGCGTCGCGGGCGGCGGGAGCACCCGCTGGGGCGCCGCTGTCGGCGGGGGCGTGGGACGCGGCGCAGCTCGACGTCAACTGGTCGTATCCGAAGTTCCTGGTCTTCGGCACCGACGCGTCGGGCGCGCTCCAGGCTTCGGGGCTGTTCCCGGGCTTCGTCTTCGATCGGGACGAGTACGTGCGACGCGCCTCCCCCAAGGACTTCTTCTACGTCCTCCGTCGCTGAGCGCAGGGCTGCTTCCTCGCGCCGCCGGTTGATCCCCCGCAAGCGCGGCCCGCACCCGACTCCGTAGCCTCGACGCCGAGGGTACGTCCATGTGGCTCGGGATCCTGGGGGCGATGTCGGTCTTGCTGACGTGGTTCCTGCCGGTCGTGGTCCGCGCCGGCGCGGGGCGTGCCGCCGCGAGCGCGCCCCTGCCCCAGGTGGTCACGCTCGGCGACCTGCTGCACTACCGCTATGCGAGGCTCGTCGCGGGGCAGAACGACGGGAAGCTCGCCCGCCTGTTCGGGGACCTGCAGAAAGGCACCCTCGACTGGTCCGACGTCGATCGTGACGACTGGCTCGCCAGCTCCGCCCCGGCGCGCTGCGAGATTTGCGGGGAGCCGGCCCGCCTCTCCCGGGAGCCGCTGGTCCCCCTCTCGCTCCGGGTGAACGATCGTTGCCCCGGGTGTGCGACGCTGCAATCGGTCCGCAATCACGCCACGCTCTGCCGAGCGTGCGCCGCGCGCAAGGGACAGACAGGCCTCTACCGCCTATTTCGCGAGCTGCACGCGCAGGACGCCGCCTTCGCCGACCGTATCCCGCCGCGCGTGGAGCGACACTACCTGCAGACGGTGCGCGACTGTCTCGACTGCGCGGGCTCGCTGGAGCGGGCGCCGCGAGACGCCTCCGTCCTCGACATCGACGCCGCCCTGGAGCCGCACTGCCCGCGCGCAGCCTGACGGGAGCTGCCCCCGGGCCGCCTCACTCCGGGGCCCCTTCCTTCGCCAGGCGCTCCCGGGCGATGCGGAGGTTGACCGTCAGCGCGGCGTTGGACGGGTCGAGCGCGAGGGCACGCTCCCAGCACGCAACGGCGCCCGCGTGGTCGCGCGCGCGAAACCGATCGAAGCCCTGATCGAACAGCGCGCCGGGATCCTCGCGAGGCGTCGTGGATCTCGTCGATCGCGGCCGTGAGGCGTCGTCCGAGAATTACGGAAGCGATCGTGACCGCGTGATGATCACGGAGGCGTCGGGTGAATCGTGTAGT
>JAJYCT010000471.1 GCA_021778125.1 Myxococcales bacterium | reverse complement strand
GCGCTACGAGCCGTGCGGGCTCAACCAGCTCTACAGCCTGCGCTACGGCACGCCGCCCATCGTGCACAAGACCGGCGGCCTGGCCGACACCGTGCACCAGTTCGACGAGCGGCACGGCACCGGCAACGGCGTCGTGTTCAATCACTTCGACGAGCGGGGTCTCGCCTGGGCGCTTGGCCACGCGCTCGACCTGTGGGGACACGGACGGGGGGCCGATCGGGCGCGCTGGCGTCGCCTGCAGAAGACCGGGATGCGCGGGCACTACTCGTGGAAGGTGCGCGCCGCCGAGTACGTGGCGCTGTACCGGAAGCTCGCGCCGGCGTGAGCGGACGACGCGGCGCTCCTCGCGCGCTGCTCCGCTCGGCGCCGCGGGCGCCGGCGCGGGCGCGGCGGGTGCGCGATCCCTTCGCACCGTCACCCCGCGTAGTGCACCCGCACCGTCTCGACGATCGTCCTGAGCGCCCGCGTGACCTCCTGGTCCGTGTCGCCCCGCACGATGACGTACCCGTCGCCCTCGTAGCTCTCGCTCTTCGGCGCGCCGATCGAAGGGAGCTTGGACTCGACGACCCACTGGCGGACGGCCTCGTTGGCCTCGCGCACGCCGGTGATCGCGGCCACGTGCCCGCGTCCCATGCCGCGCAGGAACGCGCAGCCCACCGCGTGCCTGCGCACCCACGGGGCGTCGAGCTCGCCGTCGACGACCGCGCGTGCCCAGGCGCGGTACGCGTCGACGTCGTGGGCGAGGCCGATCATGCGCGTGATGTTCGCGCCGGGGGGCCGCTGCGCGATCTCGCCGATCGCCAGCCGCCCGTCCTCGCGCCGGAACCACTCCATGTGCGTGAAGCCGTGGTCGAGCCCGAGCGCCCGGATCGCGGCGAAGCCCATGGCGCGCGCGCCGTCGTACTCGGGGCCCGACACGTCGCGCGGGAAGAAGCACACCCACTGGATCCACGGGTTCTCGAGGACCTCGAGGCAGCTCGGCCGGTACTGCGAGATCGAGTGCGCGCGCGGCACGCCGTCGATCGTGAGCGTCTCGAAGGAGAGCTCCTGGCCGCGCAGCATCTCCTCGGCGAGCACCGGGCGCTCGGCGCTCACGCCCATGCCCGCCGTCGCGCGCAGGAGCGACTCGAGGCTGCTCACGCGGAACGTGGCCTTCGCCCCCATCCCGGCCGGCGGCTTGAGGACCATCGGGAAGCCGACCTCCTCGGCGAACGCGCGCGCGTCGGCCTCCGAGGTCACGAGCTTGCTGCGCGCCACCTCGAGCCCCGCCTTTCGCAGGGCGGCCTTCATGCGCGCCTTGTCGCGGAACAGCTCCGCGGTCTCGGGCCTGGGGCCCGGGACGCCGAAGTGCGCGCGCGCGAGCGCCAGCTGCACCATCATCGGCTCGAGGATCCCGACGATGCGGTGGATCGTCCCGTGCCGGCGCCGCAGGACCTCGATGCCGTCGATCGTGTCGCGCGTCGACAGCGGCTCGGTCACGCGGACGGCGTCGTCGTAGACGCGGGCGTCGTCACCGTCGGGAGGTGTGTGCACGACTCCCAGCAGGCGCACGTCGTCGAGCCGGGCCACGGCGCGCACGAAGCGCATGGTGGTCTCGACGGGGAAGGGGGCGACGAAAACGACGTTCCGCGGCATCGGGCTCCCAGGCTACGTTCCCTTATCGCATGCGCGTCGTCTTCCTGTCGCCCTCCTACCCGCCCGAGATGCAGCAGTACACCCGAGGCCTGGCGGAGGTCGGCGCCACCATCTACGGCGTCGGCGACGCGCCGCGCGAGGGACTGCCCCCCGACCTGCGCGCCCACCTGCACGACTACCTGCAGGTCCCGCGCATCACCGACGAGGACGACGTGCTCGAGCGCGTCTCGGCGTGGCTGCGCGGCCGGTCGATCGATCGCGTGCTCGCCAACTGGGAGCCGCTCGTCATCCTCGCGGCGCGCCTGCGGGAGCGCTGGGGCCTGGGCGGCATGAGCGTCGACGCCGTGCGGGGCTTCCGCGACAAGCAGCTCATGAAGGAGCGCGTGCGCGCCGCCGGCCTGCGCGTGCCGCGCTCGCACCGCGTGCGCACCGAGCCCGAGACGTGGGCCGCGGTCGAGGAGATCGGCTACCCGCTCATCCTCAAGCCCATCGCCGGCGCGGGCAGCGCCGACACGTACCGCGTCGACAGCCCCTCCGAGCTGGAGACCACGCTGGCGAGGATGCGCGGCGTCCCCGAGGCGAGCTGCGAGGAGTACATCGACGGCGAGGAGTTCACGTTCGACACCGTGAGCGTCGGGGGCGTGCCGGCCTACGAGAACGTGGCCGCCTACCTGCCCAAGCCCATCGAGGCGCGCAGCCAGGAGTGGGTGAGCCCGGTCATCATCACGGTGCGCGACCTGCAGCAGCCGCGGCTCGCGCCCGGCCTGGAGCTCGGCCGGCGCGTGCTCACCGCCCTGGGCATGGGCGACGGCTTCACGCACATGGAGTGGTACCTCACGTCGAAGGGTGAGGCGGTCTTCGGCGAGATCGGCTGCCGCCCGGGCGGGGCGCGCCTGGTCGACCAGATGAACTACACGAGCGACATCGATCTGTTCCGCGAGTGGGCCCGCGTCGCGTGCTGGCGGAGCTTCGAGGCCGTGGCGCCGCGCAAGTACAACGCGGCGATCGTCTTCAAGCGCGCGCTGGGGCAGGGGCGCATCACGCGCATCGAGGGGCTCGAGGCGTGGAAGCGGGCGTGCGGCGCGTGGGTCGTCGAGGACGAGCTCCTGCGTCCCGGGACGCCGCGCCGCAACTGGAAGCACACGCTCCTGTCGGACGGCCACGTGCTCGTGCGTCACCCCGACTGGAACGAGGCGCACCGCATGGCGTTCGCCGCGGCGACCGGCATCCGGATGTACGCGCAGTGACGCGAGGCTACTGCGTCAGCGTGCCGTCGGCCTTGACCACGAAGTGGAAGCCGGGGTCGGTCGCGCCCGTCATGTAGTCGACCTCGTCGCACACGATCGCGCCGTCGGCGCGCTGCACGAACGTCCCGAAGCCGTAGCTGTGGGCGGAGCTCGCCAGGGGCGCGCCGCCGTTGCCCAGCAGGGCCACCGGGTGGGTGCTCTTGGTCGACTCGAAGGTGTGCGAGTGCCCGACGATGAGCATGGTGTACTTGCTCGACGCGAGGACGTCGTCGATGGGCGTGACGCCGGGCGCCGTGTTGTCGTACGAGGGCTCGTGCCGGAACACGAACGTGTACGTCGTGGGCTTGGCCATCGTCTGCTCGAGCCACGTCTGCTGCGCGCTGCTCCACGCGTTCGCCGCCGTCATGACGAACTTGGCGGTCCACGAGCCGTCGGCCGCGTTCACGTCGATCGCGTAGTAGGGCAGCGTCTGCTGGACGGGCCCCAGCATCGTCTTGAGGAATGCGCTGTAGTTCGCGGTCGTGCCGTGAGAGGTGCCCGGCCCGCAGTTGGACGCCGTGGCGCCGGTGCACTCGTGGTTGCCCATCGCAGGGAACCAGGCGCCCGAGTACTTGGCGCGCGCGCCCATGTAGAGCTGGATCTGCTGCGGCGCGGTGCTGTACGAGCCGGTGGACGAGAACTGGTAGTCGCCCGTCGACACGACGAGCGGCGGGTGCGGCTTGAGCGCCTCGACGTCCTCGTAGATCCTGGTGATGATGGCCGTCGGGTAGCCCGAGAGGTCGTCCGAGGTGGGAGGCCGCGTGTCGCCGACGACGGCGAAGACCAGCTGCGAGAGCGTCCCGCCGGTCGGCCCGATCGTCCCGACGTTCGCGCCGCCCTCGGCGCTCGCCTCGCTGCTGATGCCCCCCGCGTCGCCGCCCCCCGGGCCGATCCCCGGGTTGGAGTCGGAGCTACCGCACCCGGCGGTGGCGAACGCGAGGCAGAGACCGGGAATCGACCAAGCCAGGGCAAGACGGCGCATCCCTTGACTTGTG
>JAJYCT010000470.1 GCA_021778125.1 Myxococcales bacterium | reverse complement strand
CGCCGCCTGTGGATCCTGGCGATCGGGAGCAGCGCCATTCTCGCTCTTGCCTACCGACCGGCCCCGGCCCAGCTCAGGATCCTGTTCCTCGACGTCGGACAGGGCGACGCTATCGCCCTGCGTTCCCCTGCGGGACGCTGCGGCCTCGTCGACGCACGCCCCCGCGCGCCTCGCCATCTTCAACCACAAGGGCGGCACCGGGAAGACGACGACGTCCGTCAGCATCGCCGCCGGTCTCGCGGAGCGCGGCCTGCGCGTGCTGCTCGTCGACACCGACTCGCAGGGCAACGTCGGCGTCTCGCTCGGCGTGAAGGCCGACAAGACGCTCTACCACGTGCTCGTCCTGGGCATGCGCGCCAGCGACGCCGCGGTGCGCGTCCGCCCGAACCTCGATCTGGTCGTCTCGAACGAGACCCTGGCCGCGGCGGAGCTCTTCCTCGCGGGCAAGCAGAACCGCGACCGGGTCCTGCGCGATCGCCTCGCCTCGGCCTTCGATGCGTACGACGTCGTGCTGCTCGACTGCTCGCCGTCGCTCTCGCTGCTCAACCAGAATGCGCTGGTCGTCGCCGAGGGCATCGTCGTCCCGGTCGCGTGCGACTTCCTCTCGCTCGTGGGCGTGCGGCAGGTGATCAAGACCGTCAAGAACGTCAACCAGCTGCTGCACCACCCGGTGCAGATTACGGGCGTCCTCCCTACCTTCTACGACGCGCGCGCGCGCATCTGTCGCGACGCCGTCGACGCGCTCAAGGAGCACTTCGGCGACCGCGTCCTGCCGCCCATCCGGCAGGCGACGCGCCTCAAGGAGGCCCCGTCGCAGGGCAAGACGATCTTCGAGTACGCGCCTGAGTCGAACGCCGCGCAGGACTACGCGACGGTCGTAGACCTGCTCCTGGCAGGCATGGGCGGCAAGATGGCCAAGGCAGTCGGCGCGTGAGAGGAGCGGACCATGGCGGGGCGTGAAGACGATACCGGGCTCGGCGCAGCGCGCGTCCTCGACGCCGACGAGGTGCAGGGGGTGCTCTCGGGCTCCTTCTACACAGCCGAGCCGTCGCCCCCGCGCCGCGCGCGCAGGCTCGACGCCGAGCCGAAGCCGGCGCACTACAAGGTCATCTGCATCTCGCTCTACAACCGCGATCTCGAGCGCCTGGACGGCCTCGTCGACGAGCTCAAGGCCCGCGGCGTGACGAAGGCCAACCGCAGCGCGCTGATCCGCGCCGCGCTCGACCAGCTTGACCTCGACAGGGTCCCCCGCGGCCTCTAGAAGCCCGCGGCCGGGGCCCGCGTGGCCCAGAAGGCGCGCATGTCGCCGGGCAGGGGCGCCTCGACGACGAGTGGCTGGCCCGTCATCGGGTGCGGCATCGACAGGCGCGCGGCGTGCAGGGCGTGCCGCGGCAGCTCGAGCATCGCGAGGTCCACGTCGGTGAGCTCGCCGTCCGCCGCGCGCGCGAACGCGCGGTCGTCGGGACCGTAGAGCTTGTCGCCCACGACCGGCGTCCCGACCGACGCCAGGTGCACGCGGATCTGGTGCTGTCGTCCCGTCTCGAGATCGCACCGCACGAGCGCGTACGCGCGGCCCTCGGCGCTGCGCCGCACCTCGAGCACCTCGAACCCGGTCGCCGCGCGCAGCGCCCCGGGCGCGTCGCTCACGCGCATCTTGACACGCAGCGGGTTGCCCTGGTCGAGCTCCATCGCGCGCTCGACCCGGAAGCGCGGCGTCTCCCCACCGGGCCCCACGGGCACGCCCCACGTCATCGCCAGGTACGTCTTGTCGATCCCCTCGCGCTCCTCGAGCTGCTTCTTGAGGGCACGGTCGCAGGCGCGCGTCTTGCTCACCAGCATCACCCCGCTCGTCTCGCGGTCGAGCCGGTGCCCGAGCGACAGGAACGAACAGTCGGGGCGCGCCGCCTCGAGCACCTTGATGAGCGTGTTGCGGTGGTAACGCGCCGTGGGGTGCACAGGCAGCCCGGCGGGCTTGTCGACGGCGAGCAGGTGCTCGTCCTCGTAGACCGTGGGCACCTCGGTCGGCACGGGCGTCTCGTCCCAGGGCGCGCGCCAGAGCAGGATCTCCTGCTCGGGCCGCACGCGATCGTTGGGGGCGAGCTTGCGGCCGCTGCCGTCGTAGGCGCTCGCGCGCACGATCGCCTGCGCTCGCGTGCGGCTCGTGCGGTTGAGGTGCGTCTGCACGAACACGTCCACCCGCTGCCCGGCGACCTCCGGGGGAACGCGCAGCACCGTGACCACGGATCCCTCCAGGACGCCGGGGGGCGCCTCGTGCAGGCCGGAAACGCCGCGAACGCGCGTCATCGAGGGGGCCCGCCATGGTATAGGCGGCAAACCGATGGAGATCACGTTCGTCACCACCGAGCTCTCGCCGTTCGTGAAGGTCGGCGGCCTGGCCGACGTCTCGACCGCCCTGCCCAAGGCGCTACGGGCGCTCGGGCACTCCGTCACGATCGTCATGCCGCGCTACCCGGCGCTCGAGGAGCAGGGACTGCTCCTGGCGCGGCGGCTGACGCCCCTCAAGTTCACGCTCGGGGATCGCACCTTCGAGGCCATGGTGCTCGACGGGCGCCTGGCGTCGCAGGTCGATCTGGTCGTGGTCGACCTGCCGGGCCTCTTCGACCGCCCGGGCGTCTACGGCGAGCGCGGCGAAGACTACGCCGATAGCGCGCTGCGCTTCGCGGCCCTCTCGCGTGCCGCGGCGGAGCTCGTGCGCCAGCGCGTCGCCGGCGGCCGCGCGGTCGACGTCGTGCACTGCAACGACTGGCCCACCGCGCTCGTGCCCACTTACCTCCGGCAGCTCGTCGCCGAGACGCCCGCGCTGTCGGCCGTGCGCACCCTACTCACGATCCACAACGTCGCGCACCAGGGCGTCTTCCCCAAGGCCACCCTGCCGACGCTCGGCCTGCCGTGGGACCTTTTCGCGGTCGATCACCTCGAATTTTACGGCGGGATCAACCTGCTCAAGCAGGGCATCGTCAGCGCCGACGTCGTCACGACCGTCAGCCCGACGTACGCGCGCGAGATCCAGACGCCCGAGTGCGGGGAGAAGCTCGAGGGCGTGCTCTCGCTCCGCGGCGAGGCCCTCGTCGGCATCTGCAACGGCGTCGACCCCGCGGTGTGGAACCCCGCGACCGACGCGGCCCTGCTCGCGCGCTACGACGCCGAGGACCCGTCGAACAAGGCGCGCTGCAAGGGGGCGCTGCAGCAGGAGCTCGGCCTGCCCATCGAGGCGCACGCGCCGCTCGTCGCCGGCGTCGGGCGGATGGTCGAGCAGAAGGGGACCGATCTCGTCGCCGCGGCGATCCCGCGTCTGCTGCGCGCGACCGACGCGCAGGTGGTGGTCGCGGGCGACGGCGATCCGGCGCTCGTCGCGGCCGTCGAGGCGGCGGTCGCCAAGGCGCACGGGCGCGCCGTCTTCGTCCGGGCGGCGAGCGAGACGCTCGTGCACCGCATCTTCGCCGGGGCCGACATCGCCCTCGTTCCGAGCCGCTTCGAGCCGTGCGGTCTGGTGCAGATGTACGCCCAGCGCTACGGCGCGCTACCCGTGGCGCACGCGACGGGCGGCCTGCGCGACACCATCGTCGACTGCGACGCGCAGCTCGAGACCGGCACGGGTTTTCTGTTCGACACGCCCACGGCCGACGCGCTGCTCGGCGGCATCGAGCGGGCCGTCGCGGCGCGGGCGCTGCCCCGCTGGGCCGGCCTCGTGCGCCGCGCGATGCGCCTCGACCGGGGCTGGGAGCGCCCGGCGCGCCGCTACGAGCAGGTCTACCGGTCGCTGTCGTCTGGCTGATCCCTCGCGACCGTCGCGTCGACGGTCCGAACCGCCTTCGCGAGCCACGACATGCGCACGGCGAGGCGCGCCACGAGCACGGCCTGGTCCACGGCCGCCAGCGCCAGCAGCGCCGCGCCGCC
>JAJYCT010000075.1 GCA_021778125.1 Myxococcales bacterium | reverse complement strand
GGTCGGGGTCGGGGTCGGGGTCGGGGTCGGGGTCGGGGTCGGGGTCGGGGTCGGGGTCGGGGTCGGGGTCGGGGTCGGGGTCGGGGTCGAGGCCGAGGCCGAGGTCGAGGTCGAGGTCGAGGTCGAGGTCGAGGTCAACATCGCGGTCGGAGGTCCGCGACGGCACCCGCTCGCGAGCAACCCCACCACCAGCAGCCGCAGCGCTCTTCTCACCCGTCTCACCGCTCGATCTGCACGCGCATCGGATCGTTACCTCTCACCTCCACCGCGATCCGCCGGTCCGACAGGCGCAGCGCGGCGTGCGCTGCGGCCGGTCGCCCCGGCGCGTCGTCGTCGAGGTTCTCGATGAGACTCTGGATCGTCACGTACGGGATCCCGCGGATGACGTCGACGTGATTCCAGTGCACGTGCCCGTTGACCACCAGCCGCACCCGGCCGCTCTCCTCGAGCACCCGGCGCAGCTCCGCCCGCTCCTTGACGAGCGCCAGGTGCGGGCGCCCCGGCCACCAGCGCGACGTCTCCAGGTCCTGCTCGCTCGCCGGGTGGTGCATCAGCACGACCGCCGGCAGGCGCGTCCCCGCAAGGTCGGCAGCCAGCCAGCGCAGCTGCGTGTCCGGCATCCGCACGTCGACATCCTTCCTCTCGATGGTGTGCAGGATGACGACGTGCCACCCGCGCAGGTCGAAGGAGTAGTACAGCGGCCCGGGGCGCTGCCAGATGCGGCAGAGGTCCTCGCGGTTCATGTGGATGAGGTCGTGGTTGCCCGCCACGTTCACGAGCGGCGCCCGGGCGGTGCGCAGGATGGCCTGGCAGTCGGCGTAGCGCGCGAGGTCGGCCTCGCGCGACTCGTCCTCGACGTCGTCGCCCAGGTTCACCACCAGATCGGGCCGCACCTCGTCGTTCATCTGCCGCACGAAGTCGCGCGCCAGCTCGCCCGCGCGGTGGGTGAGCTTGCGCAGCTTGCCCTGGTAGCGCGCCTCCGGGCCGAAGTGCAGATCGGTGACGACGCCGATCGTGAGCTCGTCCGCCATGCGGCTATGATACTCGTCACGCATGCGGCCCATCGTCATCGGCGCCGGCCGAGGCAGCCGGCTCGGCCCCGAGACCGACGACATCCCCAAGACCCTGGTGCCCGTCATGGGCCGCCCGATGCTCGAGTGGATCCTCGAGGCGCTCGGCGCCGCGGGCTTCGCGCGCAAGGACGTCGTCTTCATCTGCGGCTACCGCGCCGAGGTCGTGCAGGCGCGCTACCCCGAGCTCACGTTCGTGCACAACCGCGACTGGGAGCGGAACAACATCCTGGCGTCGCTGATGTGCGCGCGCGAGCACCTCGCGGGCGGCTTCGTCTCGACGTACGCCGACATCGTCTACCGCGGGTCGGCCGTGAAGAAGGCGGTCGCCTCGCCGCACGCCAAGGTCCTCGTCAACGACACCGACTGGCGCCGCCGCTACGTGAGCCGGTCGCAGCACCCCGAGACCGACGCCGAGAAGCTGCGCGCCGAGGGCGAGCGCGTCGTCGAGCTGTCGCGCACGATCGCCTCCGAGGCCGCGAGCGGGGAGTTCATCGGCGTGACCCGGTTCACCGCCGAGGGCGCGCGCGAGCTCGTCGAGGGCTTCGACGCGGCCCGGTCGAAGTGGGCGGGCCAGACGTGGCGCGAGGGGCGCACCTTCGAGCGCGCGTACCTCATCGACCTCTTCCAGGAGATGCTCGAGGAGGGCTCGGCCTTCCACCGCGTCGACACGCACGGCGGGTACATGGAGATCGACACGCGCGAGGACCTGGCGACCGCCGAGAAATGGTGGAGAGAGTCTGCCCCGGAGTGAGCGATGCCCGACGTCGAAGTCTCCCTCGACGGCGTGAGCAAGCGGTTCGCGGCGCGGCTCGGGGAGCCGGCGCCCGCGGCGCTAGAGAAGGTCACCTTCGGCGTCGACCGCGGCGAGCTGCTCGTGATCGTGGGCCCGAGCGGGTGCGGCAAGTCGACCACGCTGCGCATCGTCGCGGGCCTCGAGACGCCCGACGCCGGCGACGTGACGATCGCGGGGCGATCGATGCGCGGCGTGCCGCCGCAGGACCGCGACGTCGCGATGGTCTTCCAAGGCTACGCGCTCTACCCGCAGATGACGGCGCGCGAGATCCTCGAGTTTCCGCTCAAGATGCGGCGCGTCGGCCGCGCGGCCCGTGCGCGCGCCGTGGAGGAGGCCGCCGCGACGCTGCGCATCGAGCGCCTGCTCGACCGGCGCCCCGGCGAGATGTCCGGCGGCGAGCGGCAGCGCGTGGCGATGGGGCGCGCCATCGTGCGCAAGCCGCGCGTGTTCCTCTTCGACGAGCCGCTATCGAACCTCGACGCGTCGCTGCGCGGCGACATCCGCCTCGAGATCGGCCAGCTCGTGCGGCGCCTGGGGGCGACGGCGCTCTACGTGACGCACGACCACGTCGAGGCGATGACGCTTGCCGACCGCATCGCCGTGATGCGCGCCGGCAAGCTCCTGCAGCTCGCGACGCCGCGCGAGATCTACGAGCGGCCGGCCACGTCGTTCGTGGGAACCTTCCTCGGCACGCCGCGCATGAACCTCCTGCCCGGGCGCGTCGACGGCGCGGCGATCGTCGCGGGGCCCTTCCGCCTGCCGAGGCCCGGCGGCACGCTCCCCGAGCGCGTCGAGGTGGGCGTGCGGCCGCAGCACGTGACGCTCGGCGGCGAGGGGGAGCCGGGCGAGATCCTCGCGATCGAGCCGCTCGGCGCCGAGACGCACGTCGTCGTGCGCGTCGACGGGCTCGATCTGCGCGCGCAGGCGCACGGCTTCGACACGCACCGGCGCGGCGACGCGGTGCGCGTGGCGATCGATCCGGCGCGGGCGCTCGTGTTCGACGCCGGGGGCGACCGCGCGAGGCTGGGCGGCTAGGTGCTCGCACGCCCGGGCTCCCCGCGGCTGTCGCTCTCCTCGGGGGCGATCCTGCTCGCCCTCGTCGTCTTCGTGGGCCTCGAGGCCGCGGCGATGCACCTGTACCCGGGGGGCACGTGGTGGGATCCGGCGGCGCGCGGGCACCGCTTCTGGCAGAACTTCCTCTGCGATCTCGAGTGGCGCGTCGCGCTCGACGGTCAGCCCAACGCGCTCGGCGCGCGCGTTGCGCAGGCGGCGATGCTCGTCCTGGTGAGCGCGTTCGCGCCGTTCTGGGGGATCGTGCCGCGCCTGTTCGTCCGCGCGCGCACGCGGGCGCGCGCCGTGCGGGCGCTCGGGTGGACGTCGGTGGTCGGCATGGCCGCCGTCTCGCTCATGCCGAGCGAGCGCTTCGGGGCGCTGCACGCCGTGGCCGTCGTCGTCGCCGGAGTTCCCGGGCTGACCGCCACGGCCCTCGCGACGATCGGCCTGCTCGGGGGCGAGCCGAGACCGAGGATCGCGGGGTGGCTCGGCGCCGCCGTCCTCGCCTCCGCGGCGATCGACTTCCTGCTCTACGTGCACACCGCCGTGCGAGGCGGGCCGGGGCCGCCGCTGCTGCCCGGGATCCAGAAGGTCGCGCTGACGCTGCTGCTGGCGTGGATGGCGACCGTCGCGGTGCGGGCGCGCGCGTGAGACGCGGGGCCTGGCTGCACCTCGCGCTCGCCGGAGCGCTCGTGGCCCTGGGCCTGGTCCTGGCGTGGCCGAGGCCGCGATCCCCCCAGCTGCCGCAGATCACGTGGGCGACCCTGCTCGCGCCGCTCGGTCCCGGCGCGCCCGTGGGCAGCGGGTTCGTGCTCGGCGCGCCCCGTCGCGGCCGGGAGGGCGATCTCGAGATCGTCGCCACGAGGGAGACGGGGGGCGCGAGCGTCGAGGTGCACGTGGTGGCCCGCGGCCAGTGGGGGGGCACGCTCGAGACGGCGAGCTTCGGGGTCGCCTACGAGCTGCCGCGCAGCACGGCCCCCTCCGACGACTGCCTGGCCGTGACCCGTACGGTCTGGGCCGCGCTCCGCCGGAACGATCCTGGTGGGCTCGTTCCGGGCGAGGTGGCGCTCGGCGCGGGGGCCGGCCCGCAGACCGACCCGCCGCTCGTTCGCCTGGGCGGCCTGCGCGGCGCGCTCGTCGCCGCGGCGCTCGCGCTCGGGACGGCGCTCCTGGCGACGGCCCCGCGCGGAGGGCTCCTGTCGGCGGTCTGGCTGCTCGGTCTCGGGCTGCTGCTGCGCGCGCGCCGCCTCGGCCTGCCGTTCCGGCTCGACCAGGACGTCCAGCGGATGTTCACCGGGCACCTCCCGCTGCGCGCCATCCTCACCGGCCAGGGGCTCGACGACCGGCACCCGCCGCTCTACTTCCTCGTGCTGCACGTCGCGCAGTGGGCCGGCCAGTCCGAGGCCGTGGGGCGCGCGCCGGCGGTGCTCGCGGGGGCGCTCGTGGGTCCGGCGATCCTCCGGACGGCGTGGGTGTCGGCGCGCGCTCGCGGACCCGCGGTCGCGGTGGCTGCCCTGGTGGCGACGGTGTCGCCCGAGCTCGTGCTGCGCTCGCGGGAGGTGAGCGAGATCCCCCTGTTCGCGCTCGTCGCCCTCGGGGCGTGCGCGTCGTACGCCGCGGCGATCGCCCGCCCTTCCCGCCGCCCGCTCACGGCGGTCGCCGCGAGCGCCGCGCTGGCTCTCTACACGTACTACCTGGCGCCCCTGGTGCTCGCCGGGAGCGTGGCGCTCGGATGGCTGGGTCGCCGGACGACACGCCGCGCGGTGCGCGCCGCCGCCCTCGGCGCCGCGCTCGGCGCTCCGGCCCTGCTCCTCGAGCTTCGCATCTTCGCGCACGACGAAGGGGCCCGGCAGGCCGCGCGGGCGCACCCGGCGCTCGCGTGGGGAGAGCACGGCGCGCTCGACATGGCCCGGCAGCTCGGCCAGACGGCCCTCGAGACCCTCGGCGCACCCCTGCTGACGATCGTCGCCGCCGTCGCGCTCGCGGCGATCGCGTGCCGCCACGTGCCCGCGCTCGTGCCCCTCGGCGCGCTCGCCGCGACGTTCGGCGGCGTCGCCCTGGTGGCCCCGGTGGCGCGCGTGCAGGCGTACTACCTGACGGCGGTCCTGCCGCTGGCGCTGCTGGCGATCGCCGTCGGCCTGCCCCGGTCGGGTGTCGCGGCGTGGGTGTCCGCGGCCGTCGTCGCCGTCGCGGGTCTCGGGGCCGCGCTCGCGCGGGCGCCGGGCGCCCTGGCGATGTACGTGCGAGCGCCGGACGAGATCATGTCCGACGTCGCGCGCGTCGTCGACGGGCGCCCGGAGCGCCGGATCCTCCTCACGGTGGACTACGACACGACGCTCCTCGCGTACGACCTCGCCCGGCGTCACGCGATCCCGATGGACTGGGCCCGGATGCACCACGAGGGGAGCGAGGTCCGTCTCGAGGGGCTGCCCCAGGTCCTCGAGCCGCTCGTGCGCGTGCACACCCCCGGCGAGGACCCGGAGGGACGCGCGCTCGCGCGGCTCGACGCGGTCACGGCGCGGGAAGACGTGCTCGTCGTCGCGCGCAAGGGGCTCGGTCTGGTCGCGCTCGACGCGCGGCTCTCGCGCTGCGCGAGCCTCCTCGACGGCGAGGCGGCGCAGCTGGTCCTGTGCGCGAGGCGGTAGTCGGTGACCGCGCCCGCGCCGACGGTCTATCGTCGACCACGTGCTCGCGCGCCGCGCCCTGCTCCGCGCCCTCGCCGCGTCCGTCGCCGCGGCCGCGCTCGGGTGCGGCCGGCGCGAGCGGCCGGTGCGGCGCGACGGGCGGGTCGTCGTCACGTTCTGGTACGCGTACGGCGATCTCGTTCGCAAGGTGCTGCTCGAGCTGGTGGCGCGCTTCAACGCGAGCCAGTCGCGGGTGCTCGTCGAGGCGGTCCACCAGGGCGACTACTTCGAGTGCCTCGCCAAGCTGCGCACCGCGATCGCCGCGGGCGCCGCACCGACGCTCTCGCACGTCGTCTGCGAGGTCGTGCCGTACCTGGCGCGCGCGCGCGTGCTCGAGGCGCTCGACGGCTACGACGGGGCGGGCGAGATCCCCTTCGTGCCCGCGCTCTCGCAGCAGGGCGCGTTCCGCGGCGCCGAGCGCGAGCCGACGTTCTGCATCCCCTTCAACCGTTCGACGCCCATCGCGTTCGCCAGCGGCCGCCTGCTCGACGAGGCGCGCGTCGCGCCGCCGCGCACGTGGGACGAGCTGCTCGACGCGGCCCGCCGCCTCACGCGCCGGGGCGAGGGCGGCGAGGTGCGCTGGGGCTTCGAGGTCCCCATCTCGTGGTGGTACTGGGTCGCGATGGTCGGCCAGGCGGGCGGCGCGCTCGTGGCGCCCGACGGTGCGCTCACCCTCGGCGGCGAGGCGGGCGAGCGCGCGCTGCGCTTCTGGCAGCGCCTCGTGCGCGACGAGCGCGTCATGCGCCCGCCGCCCGGGCGCGACTACCAGGCGTGGCAGTCGTCCAACGAGAGCTTCCTGCAGGGGCGCATCGCGATGATGTGGAGCAGCACGGCGTTCGTGCGCTACCTCGAGGACAACGCTCGCTTCCCCGTGGTCGCGGCGCCCCTGCCGCGCGACGTGCGCGCGAGCGTGCCCACCGGCGGCACGATGTTCGTGCTGCTGCGGGGCGCGCCCGACGAGGAGAAGCGCGCCGCGTGGGAGTTCGTTCGCTGGATGTGCGACGACGAGCAGACGATCGCGTGGTCGACGCGCACCGGGTACCTGCCCGTCACGCGCCCCGCCGTGGACAAGCTCGACGCGCGCGGCTGGTACGCGGCGCACCCCAACGACCGCGTCGCCTACGATCAGCTCGCGAGCGTCGATCCGTGGCCGTGGGTGCCGGAGCTGTTCCGCGTCGAGCGCGACGTCGTCGAGCCGCGCCTCGAGGACGCGGTGCTCACCGGGCGCGACGCGCACGCGATCCTCGACGAGGCCCGCGCGGAGGCGGCGCGCCCCGCATGAACCCGCGCGCGCGCTGGCACCCGTGGGCGATGCTCGGGCCGACGCTCGGCCTGCTCGTCGTCTTCTTCCTCGTGCCGATCGGCGTCGCCGGGGCGGGCAGCCTCTTCTCGTGGGACCTGCTCACGCCGCCGCGCTTCGTCGGCGGCGCCAACTACGCCGCGCTCGCGGCGCACGGGGAGCTGCTGCGCGTGGCGCTGCGCACGCTCGGCTACAGCGCGCTCGTCGTCACCGGGACGATGACGCTCGGCCTGGGCCTCGCGCTGCTGCTCGATCGCCCCGGGCGCTTCTTCGCCTTCGTGCGCGCGAGCGTCTTCAGCGCGTACGTCGTGAGCTGGGTCGCGGTGGCGCTCCTGTGGATGTGGATGCTCGACGGCAACGCGGGCGTCGTGGGCCAGCTCCTGCGCGCGCTCGGGGCGCCGCCCGTGGCGCTGCTCGGCGATCCCGACGCCGCGCTGCCCGCGCTCGCCCTCGTCGGCGTGTGGAAGCTCACCGGATACGCGATGATCGTCTTCCTCGCGGGGCTGCAGGATGTGCCGCCCTCGCTGCTCGAGGCCGCGGCGCTCGACGGGGCGGGAGCGGTCGCGCGCTTCCGGTACGTGACGCTGCCGCTCCTGGCGCCGACGGCGGCGTTCGTGGCGACCACGAGCCTGGTCACGAGCTTCCAGGCCTTCGACGTCGTGCGCATCATGACGCAGGGCGGCCCCGCGCGCGCGACGGAGCTCTTCGTCTACGCCATCTACGAGCAGATCTTCCTCAACCTGAGCGTCGGGCGCGCCAGCGCGCTCACGGTCGTCTTCTTCGTGCTCTTGCTCGCGGTGGCGGGGCTGCAGCTGCGCGTCTTCCGCACGCGCAGGGGCGAGCGATGAGCCGCGCGCGGCGCCTGCCGCTCCTCCTGCTCGCGTGCGCGGCGGCGGCCGCGTGGCTGCTGCCGTACGCCTGGATGGTCGTCACGTCGGTCAAGACGCTGCCCGAGATCGTCGCGCGCCCGACGGCGCCTCTGCCCGACCACCTCGACGGCGGCGCGTACCGCGAGGTCTTCGCGACGCTGCCGGTCGCGCGGTACATGGGCATCACGGTCTTCATGGCCGTGGCGATCGCGGGCGCGCAGATCGCGCTCGCCCTGCCCGCCGGCTATGCGCTCGCCAAGCTGCGGTTCGTGGGCAAGCGCTGGGCGTTCGGCGTCGTGCTCGCGTGCCTGCTCGTGCCGTCGCAGGCCACGTTCGTGCCGGTGTTCCTCCTCTTCGCCAAGACGCACCTGATCAACACGATGACCGCGCTGGTGCTGCCGTTCGCGGCGAGCGCGCTCGGCACGTTCCTCGTGCGCCAGGCGCTGCTCTCGGTGCCCGACGAGATCATCGAGGCGGCGCGCATGGACGGGGCGAGCGAGTGGACGATCGTCTACCGGGTGCTCGCGCCGATGCTCAAGCCGACGCTCGTGTCGCTGTTCCTCGTGTCGTTCGTCTTCCACTACAACGACTACTTCTGGCCGCTCGTGATGACGACCGACGACGCGGTGCGCACGCTGCCGCTCGGCGTGGCGCTGCTGCGCGAGCAGGGCACCGGCGTGCGCTGGCACATCGTGATGGCGGGGAACGTGGTGCTGTCGCTGCCGGTGCTCGCGCTGTTCGCGCTGGTGCAGAGGCACCTGGTGCGGGCGGTGAGCGCGCGGGGGTGAGCCCGGCCGGGACCACCCCGTCCCCCGCGCAACCCTCACCCCACGCGGCACGCACGACTCTCGCGTCCCCTCTCCCATGAAGGCCCGCCGGACCTTCGCCGTCCTCAGGATGCCGCGCAGCGTGCCGAGCGCCACGCGGTGGCGCGTTCCCTTGTAGTGCCGGCCGCCCTCGTGCCACCGCCGCCGTACCGCCGCCGTGATGCGGCGGCGCCGTCTCGTCCCCGCCGCTTCCGTAAGACTAGGCCCTGGCTGCCGTCGTGGGCTGCAAGGGACTGGGCGGTGGCGGCGGCTCCAAGCCGACGGCCGAGCCCCGCCGGACGGGTCGCGTTTGCCGAGCACGGCGACGTGCTGGGCGCCGTGAGCACGGCCTCGGCGGTCCAGATGACTGGGGTCAGCGCGGGGGCGGCGTGAGGATGAGAATTGGCAGGCGAGCGCCGTCGCGGTCGTTGCGAACCGCGGGGGAACGCGGCAGGGTTTGGTCTTGGTTCGAGGTTTGCGCGTCCCTGACGAGGAGATCCTGGTCCCCTTTCCGGGGGGACGGCGCGACTTTGTTCCGCCGACGGAACGTTTCCGCAGCACCTGGTTGAGCTCTTCTCTCCGGTCGATCCGCGAGCGCCGGCTCTTCGACGACTATCTCTCTCGCCTGCCGGCCGAGTATCGCGAGGTCGTCCTCGGCTCGGTCGTCGGCGTGTGGCTCCCGATCGACGTGGCGCGGGCGCACTACGGAGCGCTCGACGCGCTCGGCTTGTCGAAGCCCGAGATGATTCAGATCGGCCGCGAGGCGACGAACCACGTGCACGGAACGCTGCTCGCGACCTTCGTTCGACTCGCGAAGGGGGCCGGGGTCACGCCATGGACCGTCCTCGTGCGCCTGCAGGACCTCTGGGGGCGCATTTGGATCGGCGGAGGCGTGGCGGTCGCGAAGCTCGGTCCGAAGGAGGCCCGGATCGAGATCGCCGGCTGGCCGTGCGCCGAGAGCGCCTATTGTCGCGCGGCGATGCGCGGCGTGATCCCGGGGATCACCGACCTCTTCTGCCACAAGTCGTACGCGAACGAGATTGCGCCGCTCATGACGCCGTCCTCTCTCGGGTACCTGCTCTCCTGGGCGTGATGCTCGAGCGCACCACGCGCCTGGTCGTCGAGGAGCATCGCGCCGATCTCCCCAGGGCGGAGTGTCGCCCCCGTCGAACGATCACTCCAGGGTCCCCTCCACGGGTTCCGGCTCGCTGCTCTCGTGACGCAGCAGCAGCACCAGGGGAAGGGCGAGCAGGAAGACGAGCGCCTGGAGCGCGAACACCTTGTCGAACGCGAGCACGTTGGCCTGCCGGTGGCAAAGGTGTCCCGCTGAGACCCACCCACCGGGCCCCACGCCAGCGAGCTCGGGGGGGGGCTGAGCGGCTGATGGAGTCTCCGTTCGACGAGTCGCGTCACGAAGGGCGTGACGCCGGCCGCGCCTTGCGGCACGCTGCCGTCCGTGCCCGCAAGGAGGGTCCCATGCAGGCTCGGCTTCTTCCTGTCCTCATGATCCAGGGTCTGCTCCTCCGGCCCGCGGACTGAGGGCGCATGCCGGCGGTCCCGCGCGTCACGGAGGTGCTCGTCGTGCTGATCGCGATCGTCGGATCCGTCGCGTGCTCGCCGGGTGGGGGAGGAAGGACGCCTCCCGCCGCCCCCGTGGGCACTTCCCTGCCAGGTGCCGGCGGAGGCGCGGCGCTGCCGTCCGGCGCGCAGTCGGATCTCGCCTCGCTGCTCGAGCCGATCCGACTCCGGAGCGGCTTGCCGGCGCGCGCGGCGGCCATCCTCGAGGGCGGTCGGGTCGCGGCGATGGGCGCCGTCGGCGTCCGCAAGAGCGGCGATGCGACGCCGGTCACGCCGGGGGACGCGTGGCACCTGGGGTCGGACACGAAGGCGATGACGGCGACGCTCTTCGCGTTCTACGTCGACGCCGGCAAGATCGCGTTCACGACGACGCTCGCGCAGGCGTTCCCGGCGTGGGCGTCGAAGATGGATCCGGCGTATCGCGGCGTCACGATGCAAGCGTTGCTCGCCCACCGCGGCGGTCTGCCGCACGACGTGCCGATGGATCTGCTGGCAAGGCTGCCGCAGACGAGCGCCGACTCGCGCGCGGCACGCCTCGTCGCGATCCAGGCGGCCCTCGCGCGTCCGCCGGAGATCCCGCCGGACACGAAGTTCTCGTACTCGAACGCCGGGTACATGATCGTGGGCGCCGCGCTCGAGGAGCTGACCGACACGCCGTGGGAGAGCCTGATGCGCGCGCGGATCTTCGGACCGCTCGGGATGACCTCGTGCGGGTTCGGCCCTCCCGCCGCCCCCGGGAAGGTCGATCAGCCGTGGCCGCACCTCGTGGTGGCCGGCGAGCTCGAGCCGGTGCCCACCGGACCCTCCGCCGACAACCCGCCCGCCCTGGGTCCGGCAGGCACGGTGCACTGCTCGCTCGCCGACTGGGGCAAGTTCGTCGCGATGCACCTCGCGGGCGCGCGCGGCGAGAGCCGGCTCCTGTCGTCCGAGAGCTTCGAGAAGCTCTACACGCCGTATCCGGGCGAGGAGTACGCCGGCGGATGGATCGTCACCAGGCGCCCCTGGGCGCACGGTATCGTCCTGACGCACGGCGGCTCGAACGGCATGTGGTTCGCCAACGTGTGGCTCGCGCCCGCGCTCGATCGCGCCTTCCTCGTCGCGACCAACCGCGGCGACGCGGCGGCGGCGCAGGCGACGGACGAGGTCGTGGGCAAGCTCGTCACGATGTCGTCGCCATGGAAGGCGTGAGTGGACCGGTCCACGCTCCTGCGGCGCCTCGTCCTCGAGAGCCTCGCCTGCCCACGCGCCTCACTTCTGCTCGATCACCACGTCGTCGATATCCAAGACCATGCTGGGCGTCTGGTCGTACCCGAACGACCCGAGCGTGAGGCTCCCGCCGTACTCCGTCGCGGTCGCCGCCCCCTCGCCCATCGGCACCGACAGGACGACGGCGCCGTCCGCGGTCACCGTGACGGTCCCCGTGCCCGCGTCGGTCGGCCCGAAGCTCGCCGAGACGACGAACCGCTGCCAGGTCCCGGGCGTGAAGGCGACGCTCGCGGTCGGGTAGCCGCCGTCCCGCAGGACGCCGCAGGCGTTGATCCAGTAGTGCGTCGCGTCTTGCCCCTGGAACTGCACGAGGCACGAGGGACCCGCGCCCCGCACGGCGTTGAAGGAGATCTGGAAGTCGGGCGACGGACCGCTCTCGTAGCCGCCCTCCGCAGCGACGAACGACACGACGCGAACCGAGAACCCCACCGACACGCGCTGCGTCGCGAGGACGGTCGGGAGCCCGCGCCCGATCTCGCTGAAGCGCTGCCCCGCGCTGCCGGCGTCCACCACGAGCTCGGCGTCGGTGTGGAGCACGTGAGTCGGTGAGTACGCGGTCGGGGACTCGATGACCGCGGGCACGACGAACTGCGGATTGGTCGCGTAGGGCGTGGCGGGCCAGTTGGCGGCGAACGACGCGTCGGTCTCGCGCTCGAAGTCGTCGCAGAAGCCGGCGCCCGGGTAGGCGGCGCAGCCCGTGCTCGCGCCGCTCCCGCTCCCGCCGCTGCTCGAGGAGCCGCTGCTGCACACGCCGGCGCCGCCCGCCGAGCCCTCGTTCCCGCAAGCGACGCCGACGGCGCCCGCCGCGCCCGCCGCCACGACGGCGGCGACGACGAGCCCGGAGCGAAGAACGGAAGGAGACATCGCGCCCTCGAGCATAACGTCACGCAGCGAGCGCGGTCGAAGCGCGTGAGGGGGAACCAGGGGGAACCCCCTTCAGAGCGCCCGCACTCGTTGCGTCATGCGGCGCTTGACGTCTTGCCAGGCGCTCGCGCTCAGGCCGAGCGGAAGGGGCGCGGCGTCGGCATCCCCGAAGTACGCGAGGCTCCGGACGACGTGGCCCATGTCCTCGGAGGCCCCGAACTTCTTCTCGAAGAGGTGCAGCGCCAGCGCGAGCGATCCTCCGGCCGTGCCGTGCTCCAGGAGCAGGTCGAGGTCCCAGAAGTCCTTGGCCGCGCCGCGCCCGGCGATCGCCGAGAGCTTCATGCACACCAGGTCCTCGGCGGACACCACCGGGACCGGAAGATCCCCGCGTGCGGTCGGCGGCGCGAGGTCCGGATAGCGGTACGAGAGGATGCTCGTCGGGACACCCAAGAGCTCGAGGTGCAACGTCCCGCGCGCACGGCCGACGATGCGCACGCCCGGCACCGTCGCGGCCAGGCGCTCGGCGAGGCGGTCTTCGTCGAAGTCGGCCGGGACGAAGAGGTCGAGGTCGAGCGAGGTCCGGTGCTCGAGCGCGAGCGCGGCGGCCACTCCGCCGGCGAGGTAGGTCCCCGGTTCGAGCGCCGAGGCCAGGCGCTGCAGGGCGGCCTTCTGGGCCCCGGTGATGCCGTTCATCCGGCCCAGCCCGGCCGCCCGCCGCCGGCGCCCGGCTGGACGTCGACGTCGCAGACGAGCGCCCAGTACGCCAGGTCGCGCGGCGAGAGGCGGCGCGCACCCTGGGTCTTCACGAACTCGGCCAGCAACGCCTTCGAATAGGTGGCGCGAAGCCACTTCATCGCCTCCCAGCTCCCGCGCGACATCACGCGCTCGAAGATGAGCGGGGCGTCTCGGGCCGGGTCGATACCCGCGGGATCGACGTCCCAGAGCAAGCGCGCCACGTCGGCAGGGAGCGAGCTCACGTCGCCAGTCTAGCGCCTCGTCGTACCTGCGGCAGTACGGTCTCGACCTCGATCTCGACGAGGAGTGCGCGGCCGCGGGGTCGTCTCCTTGCGACGTAGCAGGTGCCCGGCGGCAGGGCAACGTCCGCTTCTCCGCGTCGTGGCCGGTGGTGACGTCTACTCCAGCGTGGAGATGCAGGGGCGATGGAGCCAGACCCTCACGGACGCTCCACCGGCAGCCCCTCCGACTCCCACGCCAGCAACCCGCCCTCGAGGAACGCCACCGGCAGCCCCTGCTCGGCGAGGCGCTCGGCGAGGTCCTTCGTCTTGTCGCCCGAGCGGCAGTAGAGCACCGGCTGGCCCTGCAGCATGTGCAGCTCGGCGAGGCGGCCCTCGATCTCCTCGAGCGGCAGGCTCACGGCGTGCGGCAGGTGAGCGCGCCCGAAGGCGGCCGCGTCGCGCGTGTCGACGGGGACGACCTGGCCGGTCGGCAGCAGCTGCGCGAGCTCGGCGGCCTTGAGCGCTCCCGCCGCGCGCGGCAGGAACGGCTCGACCAGCTCCTGCATCTTCTTCTTGCGGATCGCGCCGACGACGGCGTCCTGGATGCGGCCCTCGGCGACGACCATGAACGTGGGCACGCTCTGGATGCGCAGCTGCTGCGCGATGACGGGCGACTTGTCGATGTCGACCTTGACGACCTTGACCTTGCCCTCCATCTCCCGGGCGAAGGCCTCGACCTCGGGGGCGATGGCCTTGCACGGCTGGCACCAGTCGGCGGTGAACTGCAGCATCACGGGCACCTCGCTGCGCAGCACCTCGCGCTCGAAGTCGCGCTCGGTCACGTAGGGAATGCCCCCCTTGCCCTTCGCCGCCTCGCCGCCCCCGCCCGCACCGCCGAACCCGCCCAGGATGGTCATCGTTCCCGGCAACATACGCACGCCACGCGGCGCGTCGAGGTGTCTTGCTTGGTGTAGCGACCGGATCGGCGGTAGAACACGGACGCCTCTGCCGCCGCGGGGGGCCGCACCATGACGCGCGACAACGACACCGATCCGTCGACGCCGGAGGCGCTGCAGGAAGCGCCGCCGCCTCCTTCCAGGCGCACGGCGTCGATGACGCAGCGCGGGCTCGGTCCGTCGGCGATCACGCCGGCCGAGACGCCGGCGGCGCGGCCGGTGAGCGTGCCGGCGAGCGCGCCGGTGGACCCCAAGAGGAGCTCGGTGGAGCTGCTGCTCGAGGGGATGGCGGCGCAGGACGACGGGCGTCCGCGCGTGACCGCGCAGTCGGGCGGAGCCGCGTCGGCCGTGTACCACGTCGAGCACGCCGTGCGCGCCGGGCACAGGGCGGAAGAAGAGGCGTCGAAGGTCGTGGTGGACGGCCCGCTGCCCCCCGCGCAGCGCGCGACGGTGCGGCTGGACCGGAGCAAGGTCGCCGCGGCGATGGCGGACGCGCAGGGGCAGTACGCCGCCCAGCCGCCGGTCGCACCGGGGCGGCCGTCGCTGCCGATGGTGGCGAGGCTGGGGATCGCGATCGGGGCGGGGCTGGCGGTGGTGGCGGTGATCTTCGCGCTGCTGCGGCCGTCGGGGGAGGCGGGGGCGACCCCGGTGCCGAGCGCGACCTCGACCCCGACCTCGACCCCGACCTCGACCCCGACCCCGACCCCACCCCCAACCCCAACCCCAACCCCAACCCCAACCCCAACCCCAACCCCAACCCCAACCCCGACTCCGACTCCGACTCCGACTCCGACTCCGACGGTCCCTGCCGATTCGCTGCCGGTGGCCCCGACCGCGAAGGCCCGGCCTCACCCGTCGGCGGCGGCTTCCGGCTCCGGCGCCGATCTCGGCGAGTTCAAGGCCACCTTTCACTGACGACCCGCGCAACCGGTCGCCCCGCCGGCCGACAGGGGCGCGATGGGTCCGGCAGGTCTGAATTCGCCCCGCTTCTCCTCGCGTGGGTTGGCCCAGCCGTACTTCCCGGGCTACAAGGGCCCACCTTTCGCGACGACGAGGGAGACGGCGATGCGACGAGTCCTTCTTGCGGCCCTGCTGACCGGAGCCGTCGCGCTCTCGGCGACGGGGGCTGCCCGGGCCGACGACGCGGCCACGCACGAGGCGCAGGCGCGCTTCGAGGAGGGCCTGCGGCGGGTGCGCAAGGGCGACTTCGAGGCCGCGCGCCTGTCGTTCGAGCAGGCGTACGTGGTGCTGCACAAGCCCGACATCCTCTGGAACCTGGCCCTGGCCGAGCAGAAGAGCGGTCACAAGCTCGAGGCGATCGGGCACTTCCGGCAGCTCGAGCGCGACGCCGAGGGTGCGGCCGACCGGACGCGGGCGGGCAAGCACGTCAAGGAGCTCTCGGCGCAGACGGCGCACCTCGAGGTGACGGCGCCCGCGGGCTCGCAGGTGAGCGTCGACGGCGTCGCGCTCGGCCTGGCGCCGCTGACCGATCCGGTCGACGTCCAGCCGGGGTCGCGGCACGTCGAGGTCCGCACCGCGCGCGGCGACACGAGGATGGCCGACGCCGAGGCGGCGATCGGGAAGGTCGTGCACGTGAGCTTCTCGCAGACCGAGTCGCAGCCGGCTCCCGTGCCCGCGGCGCCGGCCCTCGCTCCCGCACCGGCGTCCTCGCCGGCGACGCTGCCCGCGGCGAGCGAGGTGCAGCCGCCTCTGCCCGCGCCGCAGGCCCCGGTCGACGTCGCGCCGCGCTCGACGTTCTGGGACGCGCGCGGGATCACGGTCGTGTCGCTCGGCGGCGCGGCGGTGCTCGCCGGAGGCCTGGGCCTGGCGTTCGGCGTCGTGGCGAGCAGCGACGCGGGCACCGCGTCGTCGCTGCGCGCGCAGGACCCGAGCTGCGCGGGCTCCACGTCGTCGGGCTGCGCGCAGCTCGCGAGCACCACGCAGTCGCAGCACAGCGCGTACGTGACGTCCGAGGCGCTGTGGTTCACGAGCGGCGTGCTCGCGCTCGGCGCCGTTGGCGCATACTTCCTGTGGCCGCGGTCGCCCGGCGGCAACGCGAGCGTGCAGGTGCTGCCCGCGGTGGGGGCGGGGAGCGCGGGGGCGATTGCGGTGGGGAGCTTCTAGGGGACGAGGGCGGGGACTGAGCAGGGAGGATCGATAGACATGCGCGCGAATCACGCCGTCACGCTGGGACTTTGCTTCGGGCTCGTGGGGATCGCAGGCTGGGTGGCCGGCTGCGGCACCGATACGTTCGGGACGTGCACGGACACCAACACGTGCGGCGGAGGCGACGGCGGGGGCGACGTCGTCACGGGCGACGTGACGGTCGTCGACGACGCGGGCGAGGGCAGCGCGCCGTTCGACGGGGGCGACTCGTCGGTCGCGAAGGACGGGGGGTCGGAGGGCGCCTCGGACGCGCGGGCGGAGGGCGAGGCGGGTTGCGCGGCGCCGCTGTCGCTCGACTGCAACGGGACGTGCGTGGATCCGACGCGTCCGGAGCACTGCGGCACGTGCACGAACGTGTGCGCGGGTCCGGACTCTGGGACGGGGCAGGCGACGTGCACCAGCGGGGTGTGCGGGCTGGGCTGCACCGGCGCGACGTCGCTCGACTGCAACGGCGCGTGCGTGGACCCGAGCCAGCCCGCGACGTGCGGCACGTGCACGAACGCGTGCGCGGGTCCGACGAGCGGCACGGGCTCGGCGGTGTGCACGCTCGGCGCGGATGGCGGCGGCGCGTGCAGCGTGACGTGCGGGGGCTCGACGACGCTGATGTGCGGGACGAACTGCTACGCCCCGACGGATCCGAACCACTGCGGGGGCTGCAGCAACGCGTGCTCCGGCCCGACCAACGGCAACGGGACGGCGACGTGCACGGGCAGCACGCCGACGTGCGGGATCGCGTGCAGTAGCGGGTACCACGTGTGCAGCGGCGCGTGCGACTCGAACGGCGACGTGCCGAGCAACACGGGCGATCCGTGCATCGTGAGCGAGGCGTACGGAGTCTTCGTGTCGCCGGGGGGCAGCGACGGCAACGCGGGGACGCAGCTGATGCCGGTGCGGACGCTGGGCACGGCGATGGACCTGGCGAAGGCGGCGGGCAAGCGGGTGTACGCGTGCGGGAACAACGGCACGTACGACGAGAATCTGGTCGTCGGCTCCAGTCGCGACGGGGTGGGGGTGTACGGAGGGCTCGATTGCACGAGCGTGCCGTCGCAGTGGACGTACGTCGCGGCGGACGTTGCGGTGGTGGCGCCGACGGCGCAGGGGTACGCGCTGGCGGTGACGGGGCTGACCGCGGGGGTGACGTTCGAGGACTTCGGGTTCACGGCGCAGGCGGGGAGCCTGGCGGGGGATTCGAGCATCGGGGTGTTCGCGGCGAGCTCGTCGAACGTGCTGCTGCGGCGGTGCAGCGTGACGGCGGGGGCGGGGATGCCCGGGCAGGACCAGAGCCAACCGGCGCCGTACTCGGCGGCCGCGCCGTTGGGTAATCCGGGGGGGCGTCCACGAGTTCCGGAGGTACGGGCGCCGGCGGACCGCAGCAACCTAACCCCGCTTGTCCCACAAGCTGGGGAGGGGCAGGGGGCTCGGCCGTGACGGGGCAGCTCGATGGACAGCCGGGGGAGCCCGGCGGAAGCACCAACAACAACGCCGGCACCTCTTCGGCCTGCAACACCTCGGGGACGGGCGGAGGCGTGGGGGCAGGGGGCCAAAAAGGCTCCGCCGGAAATGGCGCATCGACCTTGGGGAGCCTTTCGTCCACGACTTGGTCGCCGGCGGGCGGCTCAGTCGGAGGACCGGGGTCTGTCGGTCAGGGCGGGGGCGGCGGCGGCGTGGTACTTGCGGGGGTTGTCGAGGGAGGAGCCGGAGGGGGCGGAGCCGGAGGTTGCGGCGGGGCCGGTGGACCGCCTGGAGGCGGCGGCGGATCAAGCATCGCCGTGCTCGCGTTCAACGCGTCGATGGACCTGGAGAGCTGCACGCTGACCTCCAACAGCGCCGGCCGCGGGGGCAACGGCGCCCCTGGTCAGAGCGGACAACAAGGAGGAGGAGGAGGAGGAGGAGGAACGGCCGCGTGCGGCGGCGGTGCCGGAGGCCCGGGCGGTCTTGGCGGCCCCGGCGGCGGCGGCGCGGGCGGGTTGTCGGCTGGCGTGGCCTGGACGGGCACGGCGCCCACCGTCAACGGCGCGAGCACCCCGTCGGCGACGACCCTGGGCGGCGTGACCACGGGCACCGCAGGCGCCGCGGGCGTCGGCGCCGCGGCCACCAACAACGGCGTGGCCGGCGCGCAAGCGGCGGTCGTGCAGGTGCCCTGACGTCATGCGCGCGAGGTCGGCCTTCGCTCTCGGCGTGGTGGCTGCCGTGTCCTCGGCGTGCGGGGGCGGAGCCGGTTTCACGTCGTCCCCCGGAGACGCTGGCGCCGACGTCTCCGACGAGAACGTCATCGTCGTCGACTCGAGCGTCCCGACCGACAGCGCCGCCGACAGCGGCGCAGCCGAGGCGTCCGACGGCGGGCGGCGCGACGCGGCAGACGGCGGCGGCGGGGCGGGCGAGGCGGGTTGCGCGGCGCCGCTGTCGCTCGACTGCAACGGGACGTGCGTGGATCCGACGCGTCCGGAGCACTGCGGCACGTGCACGAACGTG
>JAJYCT010000469.1 GCA_021778125.1 Myxococcales bacterium | reverse complement strand
AGCGCGGCGCCCCCGCCGTCGGCCTCCGCGCGTGCGGCCTTGAAGAGCGTCACGCCGGCCCCGCCCGTCGCGCCGCCGCCCGCCACGACGGCCTCCCCAGGGAGCAAGCCTCCGTCTACGCTTGGCGGGATCCAGCTTCACTAGCGCGAACCTTCTCGTCAGCGAAATCCCATGCGACCTATCTGCCGATCTGCCGCCCTCGTGCTCGCCGCGCTGCTCGCGGCCGGGACCGCCTTCGCGCAGCCGCGCCCCGCAGCGCCGACCCCGGCCGATGTTCGCTCCGAGCTGCCGGATCCGGCGCGCAAGGCGTGGGACAGCGCCAAGCAGCTCGCGGACGCCAACGACTACCGGGGCGCGCAGGTCGAGTTCCAGCGGGCGTACGAGCTCTCGCAGAACCCGCGGGTCCTCTACAACCTCGGCGTCGTCGAGAAGCTGCTCACGCACTACGCGCGCGCGGTGTCCGCATGGAACCGCGAGCTGACCGAGGGCGCGGGCAAGCTCGCGCCCGGCGAGATCGCCGAGCTGAAGAACGCCATCGCGGTGGTGCAGCAGTTCGTCACGACGATCGACGTCACCGCCAGCGAGCCCGACGCCACGCTCTCGATCGACGACTACGTCGTGGGCAAGACGCCCTTCCCGGGGCCGATCAACATCGACGTCGGCAAGCACACGCTCAAGCTGAGCAAGCCGGGGTTCGCCGACGCGATGCAGAGCGTCTCGGTGGCGGCGGGGCAGAAGACGCCTGTGACCTTCACGCTCGAGCCCCTGCACAAGACGGCGGTCGTGAGCGTCACGGTCGGAGGCGCGACGAACGCCACGGTCTTCGTCGACGGGCGCGACATGGGGCCGGCGCCCTTCAAGGGCGAGCTGTCTGCCGACCGGCACACGATCGAGGCGCGCGCGCCCGGGTTCGTGACGGTCGGGCAGACCGTCGACGTCGTCTATCACCAAGCGATGAGCCTCGTGCTCAGCCTCTCGCAGGAGCGCCACGAGGGCCGGCTGCGCATCACCGCGCCCGACGGCGCCGAGATCGCGCTCGACCAGAGGAAGGTCGGCGTGGGCTCGTGGGAGGGCGTCATCTCGACCACGGGCGGCCACCAGATCGTCGTGACCAAGCCCGGCTTCCAGACGTACTCCACCGACGTCCTCGTCGCCGACGACCAGACGCGAGAGGTCAACGCGCAGCTCAACGCCGAGGTCGGAACGAGCTGGGTGGCCTGGGGTGTTGGATCGCTCCTGGTTGTCACGGGGGGCATCGTCGCCGGGTACTTCGTCTTCCGGCCCACCAACCCGTCGCCATTCGCAGGCGACCTGACGCCGGGCGTCACCTCGGCCGCTCGCGGCATTCACTTCTAGGAGATCGCACATGCTTCGCAGCTGGGGAACGACCGCGCTTGCGGTGGGAGTGGGGTCAATCGCGGCTTCTGGCGCCTGGAGCGGAGGCTGCTCGCCGACCAGGCCCACCGAGCTCGTTCCCGGCGCACTGTCGCAGGTCCAGGTGCCAGCGGACCTCGCGGGCATCAAGCTCGAGGTCTTCGCGAACGGCGCGATGAAGTTCAACAACTCGTACACGGTCGTGAACGGCACGGCCTTCCTGCCGGCGACGCTCGGCATCGTGTCGGCAGGGCCCGCCGAGACGACCGTGGCCGTGGTCATCGCCGGCTACGACCCGAAGGGCGTCGCCATCGCGGGGGGCGAGTTCGCGGACCCGACTCGCCCGATCGGGGACGTGGGCAGCGCAGGGGGCCCGCGCGTCAAGCGCGGCTCCGTCCAGACGTACGTCGACCAGCACACGCTGTTTCTGCCGATGTCGCTCAGCTACTCGTGCTGGGACACGACGTGCCCGGGGAGCGCCACGAGCGGGCAGACCTGCAAGGGCGGCCAGTGTGTGGACCAGCAGACCGACGCGAAGACGCTAGTCGACTTCACCCCCTCGCTCATCGACGGCACCCAGAGCTGCTTCAGCCCGCCAAGCTGCTTCAACCCCGCCGTCACGGCGCTCGTCGTCGACGCGGACAAGTGCCTCTACGACTTGCCCTCCGGCGAGACGCCGGGCGCGGGCGTCAACGTGCGCCTGCTCTACCAGGACATGCAGCTCGTGAAAAACCAGGCGACCCAGGCGTGGCAGCCCCAGGTCGTCCAGACGAGCGAGCAGGAGATCCTCAACGTCGAGCCGTACGCACCGCCCGGCTCGCCAGTCGAGGGCTACGCGATCCCCGATCCGAACAAGCCGAGGCGCTTCCAGCTCGCGCCGGGCCTCTGCAACCTGGTGAAGGCGTCGGTCGTCCCGCCCTCGCCGCCGACGACGGGCAACGGGCCGGTGCTCTACCACACCGTGAGCGCCGTCCAGGTGTCGACGACCTGCCCGTCGAAGCTACCGCTGCTGCCAATCTGCGCGGCGGAGCAGAACCAGGTGACGCAGACGCTCGATGGCGGCGCGACTACGAACGTCGTGTGCGACCAGCCCATCACGCTCGTGCCGGCGCCCAGCGCCGTCTACATGGTGGTGGACGACTCGTCGGTCATGAGCGGCGCGTTCGGGTCGCAGGGCTACGCCACCATCATGGGACTGTCGCTATCGAACCCGCTGTTCAAGCGGACGTACGTCGGCTTCCGGTTTCTCGACCACCTCGAGTCCGACTGTACCGCGAGCTCCACGCCGTACGCGTCGCCCGCGCTCGACTTCAAGCCGGCCAGCGTTGCGCAGCCCGGGATCGCGCAGCTGCTGCTCAACCCGATGGCGCCCGATCCGGGGCCCGACGGGGGCTTGCCCGACGGTGGGTTCGTGCCGCTGTTTCTCGAGGGAGCCATGCGCGCCGATGTCGGCGCGTACCGGCACCTGCTCGACTTCTCGTCGGGCCTGAACGAGCCGCTCGGCGTCGGCGCCGTGATGTTCTTCATCAACCGGGTGCCCGACAGCCGCAGGCCCACGACGCCCGACGGCGGCGTCATCGCCGATGGAGGGCTGGTCGACCCTCAGTTCGAAGCGGGGCTACCGTGGGGGCTCGACTGCTACCCGGCGCTCGCCACCGGCGGCGGGACCGACGCAAAGGCCGCGCTCGAGGAGCAGATCGCCGCCGCGGCAGCCAAGGGGACGCAGAGCGACTTCGTCATCCTCAACAACGGCATCCCAGGCCTGGACGCGGTCCGCGGGACGCCGCTCAAGTTCTTTCAGGGGATCCAGTCCGACCTCGAGGCGCAGGGCGTGACCGCCGTGCAGGTCCTCGACGCCACCGAGCCCAAGACGCAGGCTTCGCAGGTGCTCGCGACCTTCGCGAGCACGGCGACGACGCTCGGCACGTGCCTCTACGAGCTACCCTCGGGGGTCGACGAGAACGCGAGCCTCTCGTTCACGATCCCCATCCCCGTCCAGGGACTCAACGGCGTGGCCCCGCTGCCCATCTCGATCCCGCACGACGCGACGTGCACCGCCGCCACGCAGTTCACGGCGGATGGCTGGCGCATCGAGGGCACGCACATTCGCGTGTGCGGCTCGAACCCGGGCCTCTCCTGCTGGAAGCTGCGCACGACGGTCGAGGGCGTGGGGGCGCAGGTGCTCAGGAGCGCCGGCGACGGCGGCACCGCGAACATCCCCGAGGTCCCGGTGACCGTCACGATGCCCTGCGTCGATGGCGGGCCGTAAGCGCGGCCTGCGCCTCGTAGACCTAGAGCGCCGATCAGTTCACTTCCAGCGTGAATCGCGGGCATCGTGGCCGACGCAGTCGGTCGCGTGACCCTGTCGCTGCCGACCGGCGCGTCTCGGTCGAGGACGGCGAGATGCGCCATGGCCGCAAGAGCAAGGGCAAGCGTTTCAACGGGCTCTGTCGTCGAGTTCGAGCCCGAGGCATGCGCGCGTTGCCCCTTGCGAGCGCGGTGCACGATGGCGTCGCCGGCGACCGGACGCACCATCAGCATCGCCGAGGACGAGCAGCTCCAGCATC
>JAJYCT010000074.1 GCA_021778125.1 Myxococcales bacterium | reverse complement strand
CGCTCGGCGAAGAGGATGATCTCCTGCTCGAGGCGCGACGGGTCGAGCTCGACGTCGGCGGCGGCGCGCAGGCGCTCGGCGCGCTCGCGTAGGCGCTTGCGGTGGGCCTCGATCACCTCCGGCGCGAGGAGCTAGCCGCCGCGGGCGAGCTGCCGGACGCGCTCGAGGCGCCGGGCCAGGTCGTCGCGCAGCGCGGCGCCCTCGCGCGAGCGCATGGTGTCGAGGGCGACGTGGGCGGCGTCGAAGGCGGCGCGCGTGGCCTCGCGCAGATGGTCGAGCTCGAGCTCGACGGACGACACGAACAGATCGGGAATGGCGCCGAGCAGCGACATGGGGAGGTCGGCGCCGGGCGCGAGCTCGTCGCGCAGCTCGCGCAGGGCGTGGAAGGCCGCGCGCGCGCGGTCCCGGTCGAGCACGGGGGCCCCGAGCGACACGCCGTCGACGCGCACCGCCACTTCGTAGCGGCCGCGGCTCAGCTTCTCGCGCGCGAGCTGCTCGACGAAGGACGCCATGTCCGACAGCTCGCGCGGCAGCCGGACGCGCACGTCCAGGAACCTGTGGTTCACGCCGCGGATCTCGACGGAGAGCTTCCCGGGCCCAACCGGGGCTTCCCCGAGTCCGAAGCCGGTCATGCTGCGCATGGCTGACCCGACGCTACGCTGTTTCCCGCTCCCGCTCCAGCGCGGGGATGGGCGGCCTCCCCGGCGTCACAGGCCCTTGCGGCGCTTGACCTGCTCGAGGACGCGCGCGTACTCGACGTCCCACTCGCGGCTGCCCTCGCGCAGGTGCTTGAGCTGCCCGCGCACCTCGGCGTCGAGCGTGTCGTCGGCCGCCATGTGCCTCTTGAAGACGGGGGCCATCTTGCGTCGCAGCTCCACGTCGGCCGCGTAGACCTCGTCGACGTTGCCCGAGTGCATCATCATCTCGACCACCTGGTCGAGCAGGTAGTCGAGCATCTCGTCGCCCACCTTGATGCCCTTCTCTTCGGCCACCAGGGCGCGGACGCGCTGGTAGTCGGAGCTGGGCTTGCCGGTGCGCTCGATGACGTCCTTGGCACGCTCGTTCACCTCGTGCTCGTCGCTCAGGTACTGGTTGAGCACCGCGGCGACGTCGGCCTCGACCTCCTTGGGGATCTCGGCCTCGATGTCCTTGGCCGCAAGCAGCGTCCGGACGACCTCGGTGGCGATGGCGGGGACCTTTCCGGCAAACAGGCGCATGGGATAGGCCCCCCGCTATACCGCGTTACCGCTTGCGCCGCACGTCCGGAGCGACCGGAATCCGCCCCTGGGACTCCTGCGACCCGCCGAGCTGAAGGCGGCGCATGACCGCCTTCTTCTGGCGCTCCTTGTATGCAGAGTGGGAGGCGTCGCCGATCTCGTTGTGCGTCTCGGTATCCCGGTCGACGATCTGGAACTCGCAGATGACGAAGATGATGTCGCCGAGCTGAGCTGCCCCGGGGGGGGCCTTGTCCAGGATGCGCTTGGGCAGGCGCACCGGCATGTCCACGACGAAGTGGATGATGCGGTAGCTATCGGCCGAGAACTGGTTGTCGTTGAGCGTGAAGTCCTCGCTCTCGCCGTGCGTTTGCATCTGTGCGAGCAGCGGCTTGAGGGGCGTCTTCTCGATCGCCCCGTGGAACGAGAATACCGAGTTGGTGCTCTGGCCGGGCACGATGTAGTTGAAGGGGAAGAGGCGCCGGGTGAGGTACTGCAGCACTGGGAGGATGTCGTCACGCGAGCGCGTGACGATGCGGAAGCGCAGCTTGTCGAAGATCTGCGCCGCGATCGTCTCCTGCTTGGACATCAGCTTCGTGATGAGCGAGTCCTTGTTCTTGCGCCCGCCCACGAACTCCACGATCGGGAAGCTACCGGCCAGCATCCCGCCGATGACCCGGTAGACCTTTTCCTCGACGATGTGAAACACCTCCTGGTTCGACATCGGCAGGAGGAACAGGAGCTCGCGGCCGTCGAGGTGGTGGATGATGTGCATGCACTTGAGGATCGTGCAGGCGCACATCGCCCGGTGGCCGCGCCCGGCTGCCAGGAGCATCAGCTCGGGCACCGTGGCGCGCTCGACGGGGCGGGGGATGGGGTAGTCGAACTGGCGGCGCAGATACCCGATCGCCTCGCTCTTCACGTGCTCCATGCGCGCCCGGTCCGGCGCCGACTCGGGGCGCAGCTCCTGCGCGCGCAGGAACTCATGGACCTGCTCCTGGGCGGTGAAGTCGAGCCTTCGCCAGTCGATGACCGAGTCGCCGCGCAAGATGAGGCGCAGTGACTCGAGGTCTGCGAGAGAGAACTCCTCGAGCGGCTCAAGGCGCTCGGCGTCACGCGACGTGTCGGTCATGGGGCGCTTCTGGCCCGCGGGACGTTAGCCCACCCGGCGGGCGCGGGGGCGGGCGGCCACTCAGGAGCCGCGGCCGTCGGCCGACTCGGCCGGGGCCGCCGGGGCGCCGGTGTGGCGGCCCAGCGTCAGGGTGCCCACAAAGATGCAAACGGTGACCGCTAGGACGGCCAGGTGGCCGAGGAACGCCCCCGAGCAGCCGGCGACGGCGATGGGGGCGATGGCCACGAAGTACCAGGGGGTCAGCTTCATGTGGGTCTCTCCGACGGATCTGCTGCCCGGCATTGGGCACCTACATGTAAGCAAAATTACGACACCCGGTAGGAGCGAGCCAACTTCTACAGAGTTCGCGGTCGGAGCCGCAAGCCGAAACAGCCCTTCCCCCTATCATCGTCCGCACCAGGTGAGCTCATGTAGGGCATCGAAAGGGCTGAAGATTTGGAAATGTCAGCGGATGCGGCTCCGGTGGCAGTGGGGCGCGGGTGAGGCCCGCGTGCCCGCCCGGACACGCCGGCGTGGAAGGGGAACCTCGGTGCAAGAGGCGTCCACGAATCGTTGCCGCCGCTGCCGGCTCGGGCGTATCGTCGCGGTGTGCGGGCCTGGACGATGACGCGGCGCGCAGCGTCGGCCGTGGCTCTTGCGCTTGGCCTGGGAGGCTGCACGTCGATCGACCCCGGGCCCGACATCGTCGTGCCCGATCGAACGTTCGACCCGGACTACTTCTACTGCCACGTCGAGCCGAAGTTCCTCTTCGCGTACCAGTGTGGCCCCGGTAACCCGTCCAAGGGCGATCCGAGCGGCGGCTGCCACTTCAACGCCTCGGCCGTCAGCGGCATGGCGCTCATCGATCATCCCCCGGTCAACTGCGGCGGCGGCGATCACCCCGTCGACCTCACGCAGATCGGCACCGGCAGCGCCGCGCAGGGAAACTACCAGGCGGCGTCGCTCGAGATGAGCACCGACTACCAGACGGCGGCGCTGTTCGTGCGCCCCTCGGGGAACAGCCATCCGCGCGCGATCTTCTCGACGGGGGACGCCACGGTGAACCAGCTCCTGTCGACGTGGGCGTCCAAATGAGAGCTGCCGCGTGCGCGCTGGTGGCTGCGGCGTTGGTGGCGGCGATCCCCGCCGAGGCGCGGGCCGCGGACCCGGCCGAGCCCGAGGCGTTCTCGCGCGTCGTCGTCGACAGCGCCGAGCTGCGTACGGGGCCGGGCGTGAGCTATCGCGTGCTGTACGTGGCGCACCGGGGCGAGACGTTCGCGCTCGACGGCCGCGCGGGGACCGGCTTCTGGCTGCGCGTGCTGCTGCCCGACGGGCGCGCCGCCTACGCGCTCGGCGACGAGGTGCAGCCGTTCGCTGTCGATCCGAACGCGGAGGGCGCGCCCTCGCGGCCCGGTCTGCTCGCGCCGCCGCCCCTCGAGGGTTCGCACGGCGGCCTCGCGCTCGTGGGCGGCATGCTCAGCATTCCCATCACCGGCGGGTCGACCCAGCGCTACGGCTACGTCGAGGCCCGCCCGTCGCTCGTCCTGCACAAGAGCGTCAGCCTCGAAGGGTTCGTCGGCGACGGGCTGACCTCCGACGGCGCGCAGCTGCTCTACGGCGCCGGCGTGGCGATCTACCTCGCGCCGAGCTGGCCGGTGTGCCCGTTCGTCGGTCTGTACGGCGGGGGCCTGAGCGTCATCCCGTCGGGCGACTCGTTCGTCCTCAAGCGCGAGGATCTGTACGTCGCGCGCGCCGGCGGCGGGCTCCTCCTCGCGCTGCGCAATCGCATCCTGGTGCGCATCGAGGCGACCAACCTGTCGCTCTTCTCCGCGGACTCGTACAAGAACGCCCAGACGTACGTGGGCGGTCTCGGGGTGTACTTCTAGGAGCACCATGCACAACGTCACAGCTGCCCTCGCGCTGCTCTCGCTCGCCGGGTGCGCCACCGTGGCGCCCGAGCGCCGCGCCATCCTGGCAGACCCCGTGATGCAGTTCGACGCCGATGGCAGGCACGAGGCGACGCTGCAGCACGCGATCGAGAACCGCGAGGGCTCGATGGGCGGCACCGGCGTGCAGGGCGGGGGATGCGGGTGCAACTGAGGCCGGTGGGCGCGCTGGTCGCGGCGGCGCTCGGCGCCACGGGGCTCGCCGCTGCGGGGCCCGCGCGCGCGCAGCAGGTCGTCACGCTCGACACGTCCCAGACGGTCTTCTACGAGGCGCCGACCAAGACGCACATGATGGTCTACACGCCATCGGCCGACGCGCAGGCGTCGCCGTGGTCGTGGCTCGATGTGCGCGGTGGGTGGGAGGCCGACGTCGTGTCCGGCGCGAGCGTCGCCACGAAGGCCGGCGCGGCGTACGGCGCCACGCACGGCGCCGACGTCGTCTCGACGGCGAGCGTGCACGACTTCCGCAACGTGGGCCACGGCGAGGTGGAGCTCAAGGGCGCCACGACCTCGCTCACGGGCGGCTACTCCTACGGCACCGAGAACGACTACCGCTCGCAGTCGCTGCACGTCTCCGCCCGCACCGACGCCTACCAGCACAACACGCAGTTCGAGCTCGCCTACGCGCGTAACTTCGACCAGGTGTGCGACCGCGTCCAGGACACGGCGCTGGCCAACCAGCCGACCCTCTGGACCGCGCTCGAGAACTCGACCGGCTGCTTCTCGTCGGACCCGACGCGCACGAGGCACGACCTCGGCGTCGACACGTACGAGGCGAGCTGGGCGCAGTCGTGGACCCCCGTCGTCCAGACGCAGCTCACGTACACCGCGCAGCTGCTCGACGGCTTCCAGAGCGATCCGTACCGCAGCGTCATCATCGGCGAGGGCGTCAAGGCGCAGGAGCACGTGCCCGGCGAGCGAGCGCGCGAGGCGCTGACGGCGCGCCTCGCGTACTACCTGCGGGCGATCAAGGGCGCGGTGCGCCTCTCGCTGCGCGCGTACCACGACACGTGGGCCATCGACAGCGGCACCGCGGAGCTCGAGGTCGAGAAGTCAGTCGGCGAGTCGGTGCGCCTGATGCTGCGCGGACGCCTCTACCGGCAGACGGGCGCGATCTTCTGGAGCGACGACTACGCCTCCGGCGCGCCGCCACTCGGCCCCAAGGGCCAGTACTTCACCGGCGACCGCGAGCTGTCGCCGTTCTGGAGCTACCTCGGCGGGCTACGCGGCGTCTGGACGGTGATCCCGAGCGCCCGGCGGCTCGTCGGCCTGTTCACGGGCTTCAAGCTCGTCGCGTCGGCGAGCATGCAGGGCTTCTCGTACGACGAGTACACGCTCGCCGGCGTGCCGATCCAGAACGCCTGGGCGTACGTCGCGACGGTGAGCGCGGAGGTCGGGTTCTAGGCGGGCGAGGCGCCGCGCCGCGGCTCCGCCGCCGGGCACGGTCGGCGACCCCTTGCGCCGACGGCATGGCCCGTCGTCGCCTCGAGCCTCGCGGCTCACTCCTCGTCGGCTTCCGGCCCCCGCAGGCCGTGCTTCTTCGCCATGTCGTGCAGGTGCTTGCGGTCCATCTTCGCCTCGCGCGCGGCGGCGCTCACGTTGCCGCCGTGGCGCGCGAGCAGCCACTTGACGTACCGCCGCTCGAACTCCGCGTCGTACTTCGCGCGCGTCTCGCGGTAGCTCTTCCCGGCGTCGAACGCGAAGGCGTCGCCCACGCCGCCCTGCGCGCCGGTCACCGGCAGCGATACCATGTGCAGCTCGGCCTGCCCCGTCGCGCGCGCCAGGTAGATGGCGCGATCGAGCACGTTGCGCAGCTCGCGCACGTTGCCCGGCCAGTCGTGCGCCGCCAGGCCCTGCATGGTCTCGTCGCCGACGGTGAGGCCCCCGCCGCTCGCCTTGAGGATGTGCGCGACCAGCAGCGGCACGTCCTCGCGCCGCGCCCGCAGGGCAGGAACCGTCAGCGGCACCACGGCGAGGCGGAAGTACAGGTCCTCGCGGAACTTGCCGGCCTGCACCTCGCGCAGCAGGTTGCGCTTGGTCGCGGCGACGACGCGTACGTCGGTCTTCAGGGTCTTGTTGCCGCCGACGCGCCGGTACTCCCGCGTCTCGAGCACGCGCAGGAGCTTGGGCTGCACGTCGATCGGCAGCTCGCCGATCTCGTCGAGGAACACGGTGCCGCCGTCGGCCAGCTCGAAGGCGCCCTGGCGCGCGGCGACCGCGCCCGTGAAGGCGCCGCGCTCGTGGCCGAACAGCTCGCTCTCGAGCAACGAGTAGCTCACGGCGCCGCAGTCGACGACCACGAACGGCCCCTGCGCCCGCGCGCTCTCGGTCCAGAGGGCGCGCGCCAGCACGTCCTTTCCGGTGCCCGTCTCGCCCTCGAGCAGCACGGTGGCGTCGGTCTTCGCGATCCGCTCGAGCACGCCGAAGATCGACCGCATCGCGAGCGACTGGCCGAGCGCTGCGCCGAACCACGTGTGCTCGCTCGGCAGCACCTCGACGTTGCGAACCGCCGGGCGCAGGGCGAGTTCGACCTCGCCGACCTTGAGCACCGCCCCGGGCTGCACGATCGCCTCCGAGACGCGCGCGCCGCCGACCCGGGTCCCGTTGGTCGAGCCGAGATCGCGCACCCGGATGCCGCCCGCGTCGCGCGTGAGCTCGCAGTGCTGCCGCGAGACGGTGTCGTCGGGCAGGACCAGATCGTTGTCGGGCGCCTTGCCGACGCGCAGCCGCTCGCCGACGGGGCGGGTGGTGCCCTTGGCCGCGCCCGAGAGGACCAGCACCTGCACGCCCACGTTCGAGGCCGACGGCCCGACCGCGCGCGTCTCGGCCTCGACGTGCTCCTCGGGGGGCGACGTCATCGCGGGACCGCCTGCGCGAGCTCGATGGACGTCGAGCCGCCCGCCAGGGTCACCCGGCGCCGCACGCGCGTCCGCTCGCGGCTGGCCACGATGTCGATCTCCACGGTGTAGTCCCCGTCCGGAAGCCTCGGCTCGTGCGTCACGACGCGCGGCGCCTGGCCCGGCGCGTAGCGGAACGACGCCTCGCGCGCCCAGTCTTCGGCCGCGGCCGCCTGCGCCCAGCGCGCGTCGACCTCCTCGACCCGGCCGGCCGCGTCGCCCAGCACGTAGTGCACGGTCTGCTCGCGCGGCCACGCCTTGCCGAGCGCGAGCGCGACGGCGACGCCGCCGCCGAGCAGGACGAGCCGCAGGACGCGCCGCCGGTCCATCAGCCGCCTTTGAGCGCGCGGATGCGCGCGACGAGCCCCTGCACGACCCCGTCGGGCAGGTCGTACTTGGGCATCTTGTCCTTACCGCTCCGGATCGAGGCGGCGATGTCCGCGTCGCTGACCTTGCCCTGCCACGCCGGATCGGTGAGGTCGCGGGCGTGGAGCATGGGCCCCTGCGGGCCGTCGCCGTGCCCCCCGGGGCCGTGGCACTTGGCACAGTCCTGGCGCCAGGCGACGTCGACGAGGGCAGGGATGTCGGTGCCGGACCTGGCCGGCGCCGCTTGCCCCGGGGACTGCCCGCCGCCGGCGGGGTCGTCGGCCGAGTGGTGATCCCCGGGTTTCCACTCGGGCAGCCCCTGCGCCGAGGGGGCCCGGTCGCACCCGAGGAGCAGGCTCAGGCCCAGCAGGCTCCACCAAGCTGTACGCACAAGGAGCGAACCTAGCACCACTTGTCTCGCCCCGGGGCAGACGCTAGCTTCTCGGTCAGGCGTAGACCGGAAGCCCGAGGAGGCTCTGTCCCCGCGAGGCATTCCCCGGCTGCGACCCGAGGAGCGAATGTACGCGAACGCAAGCGGGGGCGGAGCCCCGGTCAAGAAGGTCACCGCGCCCGAGGTACGGGCGCGCAAGGGCTCGGGCCCCGCCCTGGCCATGGTCACGGCCTACGACTTCACCATGGCCCGCCTCGTCGACGAGGCCGGCGTGGATCTCATCCTCGTCGGCGATTCGCTCGGGATGGTCGTCCAGGGCCTCGGCAACACGCTGCCCGTGACGCTCGACGAGATCGCCTACCACACGCGCGCGGTCGCCCGGGCCTCGGCGCGGGCGCACGTCGTCGCCGACCTGCCGTTTCTGAGCTACCAGGTCTCGCCCGCGCAGGCCGTCGAGAGCGCCGGCAAGCTGGTCAAGGAGGGCGCCGCCGAGAGCGTGAAGCTCGAGGGCGGCGAGGACTTCGCCGAGCACGTCGCGCGCATCGTGCGCGCCGGGGTGCCCGTCATGGGGCACGTGGGCCTGATGCCGCAGAGCGTGCACGCGCTCGGCGGGTTCAAGGTGCAGGGTCGCGGCGACGACGCCGCGCGCAAGGTGCTGGCCGACGCGCGGGCCATCGAGGAGGCGGGCGCCTACGCGATCGTGCTCGAGGCGATCCCCCCCGACGTGGCGGCCGAGGTCACGCGCACCGTGGGCGTGCCCACGATTGGCATCGGGGCGGGCGCGCTGTGCGACGGGCAGGTGCTCGTGTGCACCGACCTGCTGGGCATGAGCCGCGGCCATGCGCCCAGGTTCGCCAAGCGCTACGCCGAGCTCGGCGACGCGATCGTGGCGGCGACGCGGCGCTACGTCGACGAGGTGCGCACGGGCGCGTTCCCGGCCCCCGAGCAGACGTACAAGCCGAACCGCGCCGACGAGAGCGGGCCGCGCGTCAGCGAGCAGGGCAAGGTCGTCGCGCTGCGCCACTGACCGCGGGGGGGGGCGGCTGGCCGCTCCTCCGGTCACGGGGGCTCGCCACGTCCGTGGGCCGGGCGTACTGTCGTCGTCCATGGCGAGGACGCTCATCCAGGGAGGGACCGTCGTCACGGCGGTCGACACGTACGAGGCTGACGTCGCGATCGTCGACGGCGAGATCGCCGCGATCTTCGGCAACGGCGCCGCGCCCGCGGGCCCGTGGGACGTCACGATCGACGCGCGCGGCAAGTACGTCCTGCCGGGCGGCATCGACGCGCACACGCACATGGACATGCCGTTCGGCGGCACGTCGTCGTCGGACGACTTCCAGACGGGCACGCTCGCGGCGGCGCACGGCGGCACGACGTGCATCGTCGACTTCGCCATCCAGGCCAAGGGCGAAGCGCTGCGCAAGGGCCTCGACACCTGGCACGCGAAGGCCGAGGGCAAGGCGGCCGTCGACTACGCGTTCCACATGATCCTGACCGACGTGAACGACGGCACGGTCGCCGAGATGCAGCGGTGCGTCGACGAGGGCGTGACCTCGTTCAAGATGTTCATGGCGTACCCCGGCGTCTTCCTCGTCGACGACGGGCAGATCTTCCGGGCGATGCAGCGCGCGGGCGAGCTCGGGGCGCTCATCTGCATGCACGCCGAGAACGGCATCCCCATCGACATCCTGGTCCAGCAGGCGCTGGCCAGGGGCCACACCGCGCCCGTCTACCACGCGCTCACCCGCCCGCAGATCGCGGAGGCCGAGGGGACGCACCGCGCGATCTGCCTCGCCGAGATGGCGGGCGCGCCGGTGTACCTCGTGCACCTGTCGGCGCCGCGGGCGCTCGAGCAGGTCATGCACGCGCGCGATCGCGGGCTGCCGGCGTTCGCCGAGACGTGCCCGCAGTACCTGTTCCTGTCGCAGGACGACCTCGCGCGTCCCGGCTTCGAGGGCGCCAAGTACGTCTGCACGCCGCCGCTGCGGCCGCGCGAGATGCAGGAGGATCTGTGGCGGGGGCTCCGCACGAACGACCTCCAGGTGGTCTCGACCGACCACTGCCCGTTCTGCATGAAGGGGCAGAAGGATCTCGGCACCGGCAGCTTCGCGAAGATCCCCAACGGCATGCCCGGGGTCGAGACGCGCATGTACATGCTCTGGGACGGCGGCGTGCGCGCCGGTCGCATCTCGATGAACCGCTTCGTCGAGATCACGAGCGCGGCGCCGGCCAAGATCTTCGGCCTCTACCCCCACAAGGGGACCGTCGCCGTGGGCGCAGACGCGGATCTGGTCGTGTGGGACGGCGACCGGAAGCACGTGCTCAGCGACAAGACGCTGCACATGCGCGTCGACTACACGCCGTACGAGGGGCGGGAGGTGACGGGCGCGCCCACGCACGTGCTGTCGCGCGGCAAGGTCGTCGTGCAGGACGGCGCGTACGTCGGCCGGACCGGCGACGGGCGCTTCGTGCGCCGCGGAAGGTTCGCGCTCGCCTAACCGTCGAGCGCGCTCCGGACCTTCGCCGCGAGGGCCTGGGGCGTGAAAGGCTTCTCGAGGACCGGCACGCGGCCGCTCTCGAGCAGCTCGGCGAGGCGCGTCGACTCCGGCGCGTAGCCCGTCATGAAGAGGACCCTCGCGTCCGGGCGCAGCGCGAGGACGCGCTCGTACGCCTGGCGCGCGTCGAGCCCGGGCATCACGACGTCGAGCAGGACGAGCGCGATCTCGTCGCGGCGGCGCTCGTACTCGCGCACCGCCTCCTCGCCGTCGGACGTCATCACGACCCGGTAGCCGAGCTCGCCGAGGATCGCGCCGACGATGGCGCGCAGCGATGGCTCGTCCTCGGCGACGAGGATCGTCTCCTTGCCCTGCGGGGCCGGGGACCACGGCGCGGGCGCGAGCGGCTCGGCTGGCGCCACGTCGCCCTCGGCGAGGGGGAGGCAGACGTAGAAGGTCGTGCCGAGGCCGGGCGCGCTCTCGACGCCGAGCAACCCGCCGTGCTGCCGGACGATGCCGTAGACGGTTGACAGGCCGAGGCCGGTGCCCTCGCGCCGGGTGGTGAAGAACGGCTCGAAGATGCGCGTCCGCGTGGCGTCGTCCATGCCGACGCCCGTGTCGCTCACCGCGATCTCGGCGTAGCGGCCCGCGCGCGCCCACGGCTTGCGGCGCAGCGACGCGTCGTCGAACGTGACCGCGCTGGCGGCGAGGCGGAGCGTGCCGCCGCCCGGCATCGCCTGGCGCGCGTTCGTGCACAGGTTCAGCAGCACCTGCTCGATCTGGACGGAGTCGGCGCGAACGACGAGGGCCTCGTCCGGGGTGGAGACGACGAGATGCACGTCCTCGCCCACGATACGCGAGAGCAGGCGCGTGAACTCGTGGACCGACGCGCGGACGTCGAGCGGGCGGGCCTGGAGGATCTGCTTGCGCGAGAAAGCGAGCAGCTTGCGCGTCAGCTCGCTGCCGCGCCGCGCGGCATCGAACACCTCGGCGAGCTGGGCGGAGACCGGGTGCTCGGGCGGCAGCTTGCGCGACGCCAGCTCGCTGAAGCCGAGGATGACGGCGAGCAGGTTGTTGAAGTCGTGGGCCACGCCACCGGCCAGCAGGCCGATCGCCTCCATCTTCTGCGACTGGCGGAGCTGGTCCTCGAGGCGCTGCCGGTCGGTGATGTCGCGCGACGACCAGACGACGCGCTCGACGCGCGCGCCGACGACGACGGGGACGGCCTGGACCTCGTAGAGGCCTCTGTCGCCGTCGCGGCCCCAGGGAGCCTCGTAGGTGAGCGCCCGTCGCGTCTCGACGACGCGGCGGAGGTTGTGCTGGACGCGGTCCTTGCCGTCCGGGTCGACCGCGAGGTCCCACACCCTCTGGCCGACGATGGGGCGGTCGCGCAGCGCGGGCACGACGCGGTTGGCGAACAGGATGATCCCGTCCGGATCGAGGACGAGGACCACGTCGGGCGAGGCCTCGACCAGCGCGCGCCACAGACTCCCGTCGTCATCCTGGGGTCGCCCCGGCACCTGCTCCCCTCCCACGCTCCCATGCTAGATCGCGGACCCGCAGCCATGACCGAAGAATCGCGCAGTCGCTACGAGCCGTCCGTCCTGGAGCCCAAGTGGCAGAGGCGCTGGGACGACGAGGGGACGTTCCGCGCCGAGCGGCACGCGGGGCGCCGCAAGCTCTACGTCCTCGACATGTTCCCGTACCCGTCGGGCTCCGGGCTGCACGTGGGGCACCCCGAGGGGTACACCGCGACCGACATCGTCTGCCGGTACTGGCGCATGCGCGGCGTCGACGTCCTGCACCCGATGGGGTGGGACGCGTTCGGCCTGCCGGCCGAGCAGCACGCGATCGCGACCAACACCCACCCGCGCGACACGACCCGCAAGAACATCGCGACCTTCAAGCGCCAGCTCAAGATGCTGGGCTTCAGCTACGACTGGTCGCGCGAGGTCGACACCACCGATCCCGCGTACGTCAAGTGGACGCAGTGGATCTTTCTCAAGCTGTTCGAGCGGGGGCTGGCCTACCAGGCCGAGGTGCCGGTCAACTGGTGCGCGGCGCTCGGCACCGTGCTCGCGAACGAGGAAGTGATCGACGGCAAGAGCGAGCGCGGAGGGCACCCGGTCGAGCGCGTGCCGCTGCGGCAGTGGATGCTCAAGATCACCGCGTACGCCGACCGGCTCGACGCCGATCTCGCGGGCCTCGACTGGCCCGACACGAGGGTCAAGCAGCACCACTGGATCGGCCGCAGCGAGGGGGCCGAGGTCGACTTCGCCGTCGCGGGAACGGACGCGACGATCACCGTGTACACGACGCGCGTCGACACGCTCGCGGGCGCCACGTACGTCGTGCTCGCGCCGGAGCACCCGCTCGTCGACGCGCTGGGCGCCGCGCCCGAGGTGCGCGCGTACGTCGACGCGGCGCGGCGCAAGAGCGACTTCGACCGCACCGAGGCCAAGACGAAGACGGGCGTGCCGCTCGGCGCCCGGGCGATCAACCCCGTCAACGGCGACGAGCTACCCATCTGGGTGGCCGACTACGTCATCGGGGCGTACGGCACCGGCGCCGTCATGGCCGTGCCTGCGCACGACGAGCGCGACCACGCGTTTGCGCGCGCCTACGGCCTGCCGATCGTCCAGGTCATCGCGCCGCGCGACGGCTCCGCCGTGGACGTGCAGGCGGAGGCGTACACCGACGACGAGGCGGGTGTGACGTCCCGGCAGCGCGCACGCGTGCCCGTGCCCGACGGCGTGCCCACCGCGCGGGCGCGCGAGCTGGTGACCGCGTGGCTGGTCGAGCAAGGGAAGGGGCGCGCCAAGGTCACCTACCGCCTGCGCGACTGGGTGTTCTCGCGGCAGCGCTACTGGGGGGAGCCGATCCCCATCACCTTCCCCGTCACGTGCGACGACGGCGATCCGCGCGCCCCCGGCGCGAAGGTCACCATCCACTACGAGACGCCGCTGCCGGTGCCCGAGAGCGAGCTGCCGCTGCGCCTGCCAGACCTGGAGGACTTCCGCCCCGGCAACGACCCCGCGGGGCCGCTGGCCCGCGCGGCCGACTGGCGCTTCTTCCGGAAGGATGGCCGGTGGTATGCGCGCGAGACCAACACCATGCCGCAGTGGGCCGGCTCGTGCTGGTACTACCTGCGTTACCTCGATCCGCACAACGACCGCGAGGCGTGGTCGGCGAAGGCCTACGCCGACTGGATGCCCGTCGACCTGTACGTCGGCGGCGCCGAGCACGCGGTGCTGCACCTGCTCTACGCGCGGTTCTGGCACAAGGTGCTCTTCGACGTCGGCGCCGTGAAGGACGCCGAGCCGTTCGCGAAGCTCGTGCACCAGGGGATCATCCTGGGCGAGGACGGCCAGAAGATGGCCAAGTCGCGCGGCAACGTCATCAACCCCGACGACGTCGTGCGCTCGCACGGCGCCGACGCGCTGCGCGTCTACGAGATGTTCATGGGGCCGCTCGAGCAGGTGAAGCCCTGGCAGACGAGCGGCATCGAGGGCGTGAGCCGTTTCCTCGAGCGCGTCTGGAGCGCGGCCACGGGCCCGGTGAGCGACGAGCCGTCGGCCTACGACGACGCGACGCGGCGCCTCGTCCACAAGACCGTCAAGAAGGTCACCGAGGACATCGAGGCGCTGCGCTTCAACACGTCGATCAGCGCGATGATGATCCTCGTGAAGCACCTGGCCGGCCTCCCGGCCGTGCCGCGCGACGCGGCGAGGGCGCTCGCGCTCATCCTGTCGCCGTTCGCGCCGCACCTGGGCGAGGAGATCTGGGAGCGGCTCGGGGCCTCGAGGTCGCTCGCGTACGAGCCCTGGCCCACCTTCGACCCGTCGCTCGTCAAGGATGACGTCGTCGAGATCGGCGTGCAGGTCAACGGCAAGCTGCGCGGCACCATCACGCTCGCGGTCGACGCCGACGAGGCCACGGCGCGCGCCGCGGCGGCGGCCGAGGAGCGCGTGCGCACGCACGTCGAGGGCAAGACCGTGCGCAAGTTCATCTACGTGAAGGGCAAGATCGCCAACTTCATCGTCGGATGAGCGTCGCCGGGGCGAGGGGTCGAGGCGCGATCGCGCTGGCCGCGCTGGTGGCGGCCTGCGGCTACCAGCCGGTGTACTCCGGGCAGCCCGGGCGCCTGCACGTGAAGGTGGTCCGGTCGGCCGTCCCGGACGCCGTGGCCTGCGACGAGGTCGCGAGCGGCGTGCGGGAGGAGCTCGCGGCGGCGGGCGCGCTGGCCGCGGGAGACGAGTATCCCCGCGTCGAGATCGAGGTGCTCCGCGCCGACGAGACGAGCGAGGGCGTCGCGGCGGCGGCAGCCGGCCCCGTGGCGCGGGCGACGGACGTGGCCGTCGTGGCGCGGGCGCGCGTCGTCCGGGGACCGGGCCAGGAGCCCGAGGGCGACACGGGCGACCTGCGCGCCGAGCAGACGGCGGCGACCGACGACGGCACGCGCGCGGCGACGCTCCACTACGCCGACGCCCTGCGCGCGGCGGCCCGGCGCCTGGGGCGCGCGCTCGGGGCGCGCATCCTCGGCCTTCCCGCCGCGAGCGACGACGCGCGCTGACGGGCGGGCAGGGGGGCGCGTGCTAGCCTCCGCGGCGGCGCCATGATCACCATCGGATGCGCGGGCTTCCCGGTCCCGGCGACGAGGTACTTCCAGGAGCTGCTGTTCGTGGAGGTCCCCGACACGCACGTGGCGCAGCCGGGGACGGGCACGCTGCGACGCTGGCGGAGGGAGGCGCCGCCGGGCTTCACCTTCTCGCTCGTCGCGCCGCGCGAGGCGGGGCAAGAGGGGTTCCGCGCGAGCAAGGTGCTCGACGCGGCGCTGCGCAACCTCGACGCCGTCGCCCGCGATCTCGACGCGCAGATCTTCGTCTTCACGTCGCCGCCCGAGTTCGCCGCCACGCGCGCGAACAAGGCCGCCGTCGCGGAGCTCCTCGGCACCGTGAGGCGTCGCGTGGCGCGGGTCGTCTGGGAGCCGCCGCCGTCGTGGGACGCCGGAGACGCCCACCGGCTCGCCCAGCAGGCCGGCGCGACGGCCGCGCGCGATCCGCTCGCCCAGGGCGTCACCGAGGCCGCCTTCGCCTACTACCGACTGCCCGGCCCGGCGGGCCACAAGAGCCGCTACGAGGACCCCGCGATCGAGCGCCTCGCCGGGCTCGCGGCGGGCGCCGCCCACGAGCACGCGATCTACGTGTTTGCCAACGTCGACATGTTCACCGACGCCCGGCGGCTCACCCTGGCGCTCGAGCCGTCCTGACCCTCCTGCAAGAGGGGCCCGGGGGGCCTGCAGCGGTCCGCCCGCCACCCGGAGCCGCTCGAGGCCACAAACGCCACGCGGGCCGCCCGATGCCGGACGACCCGCGCGTCGTACGTTGCGTGTCAGATCACGGGAGGCAGGCAGCCGTCAGGCCGCTACCGCCGACCGCGTTGGTCACGATGCAGCCGATGAGCGCGTCGCCGCCGCCGGTCGAGCTGCTCGGGAGCGCACCGGCGTCCCCGTTGGCCGCGCACGCCGCCTGGGCCTGCGTCAGGTCGGCCGTCAGACCCGCGTCGGTCGTCGCCGCGAGGTAGGAGACCGTCTGGTAGACGCAGCCGACGTAGTAGCCGCAGGTCGGGATCATGCCGCCCGCGTCGCTCGTGGGATCGGGCACCAGGTTCGTGTCGGTCAGGCAGACGCACTGCTCCTGGCCGCAGCTGCTCGAGACGCCGGACATGCAGGCCGTGTTCAGGCCGCCGTCGCCGCCCAGAATGACGAGACCCGCGTCGGACGTGCACGCCGCAGCCTCGGCGCCGCCGTCGGCGGGCGGGGTGCCCGTGTCCACGGTGCCCGAGTCGGTGGTCGACGAGTCGTCGCCCGTCGCCGAGTCGCCCGTGCTCGAGTCGTCACCCGTGGACGTCTCGGCCGTGCCGCTGTCGTTGCCACCCGTGCTCGAGGACGACGAACAGCCAATCGCCGAAGCGCTGATTCCAGCGCCCGCAACCATCAGAACCGCGACAGACAAAGCCAGCTTCTTCATTCGAGTCACCAATCTCCCCGTGAAGCGGCGACGCAGTGTCGGCCGCGAATCTAGAACCACCGAAAACTGCGGGGCGTGGCGCCCCACCCGAATTTTGCGACGATACGGAATCGCCGCGCGAAGTGTCAACAGGAACGAGGCGCCGCGCCCCGCCGGCCATGACGACTGACGGGGCGCGCCACCCGGATATTCAGCCGACTACTCGGTCGGGCCGTCGGTCGCCGCGGCGCTGTCGCCCGCGGAGCCGGAGTCGGCCGTCGAGCTGCTGTCGCCCGTGGAGCCGCTGTCGCCGGTCGAGCCCGAGTCGCCGCCCGTGGCGCTGTCGCCGCCGGTGCTCGAGTCGTCGCCCGTCGTGCCGCTGTCCTGGGCCGTCGTGCCCGAGTCGGCCGTCGTGTTGCCGCTCGACGACGAGCTGGAGCAACCAGCCGAGGCCGCGGCGAGCGCCGCACCGAGGACCACCATCGCCAACGAAGTAAACTTAGTCATTTCAATAATCTCCCTATGGGGCGGCCGAGGGACGGCCGCAGCCAGATACCAAGATGCCGTTAAACATATCGGCGAAGCTGCCGCGCGTCAAATCAGGACGGAAGCGCCCGGGCGGCCCGGCGACGGAAGGACGCGACCGCCAGGGCGACGCCCGCGAGGAGCCAGGGCCAGTCCCCTGTACGCTCGTACACGGTGCGGCTGCGCATCCAGCGGATGGGGACCGCGAGGGCGTCGGTGCGGAACGTCGCCGTGTGGGCCACGACGCGGCCCACCGGATCGACGACGGCGCTCACCCCGCTGTTCGTGCCGCGCACGAGGAAGCGCCGGTGCTCGACGGCGCGGAGCTGGGCGAGGGCCAGGTGCTCCCAGGGCTCGCTCGTGTCGCCGAACCAGGCGTCGTTGGTCATGTTCACGAGCAGCTCCGGATCGCCGTGGCGGACGGCGTCGTTGGTGAACTCCGGCAGGATGTCCTCGTAGCAGATGAGCGTCGTGACGCGGTGGGCCTGCCCGCCCACGTCGAGCTCCAGCGGCTCGAGCGACGTGCCGGGCGAGAAGTGCCCGCTGTTGGGCGACCACTTGTAGAGCACCGGGAGCGAGTCGCCGAACGGCAGGTACTCGCCGAACATCAGCAGGTACTGCTTGTCGTAGCGGCCCGTGACGGCGCCGCGCTCGTCGCTCGAGATGGCCGTGTTGTGGAGCACGACCTCGCGCTCGTCGGGCACGCGCTGGTAGACCACGGCGCCGAAGATCGCCGGCGCGCCGATGCGGCGGCCCACGCCGGCGAGCAGCTCCTGCCGGTAGTCGTCCTCGCGCACCGGGCGCATCGCCGACGTCTCGCTCCACACGAGGAAGTCGACCTTCGAGGTCCGCTCGAGCTCCGCGGACAGGCGCAGGTGGCGCTGCAGGCCCTCGTCGACCGAGGCGCGCTTCTCCATCAGGCCCATGTTGGCCTGCACGACGCCCACGGTGGACGCCGGGGCCGCCCGCGCGGCGGCGTCGACCGCCCGCATGCGCAGCGCGCCGTACCCGCTGCCGAGCGCCAGCGCGAGCACGCCCGCGGCGACCACGGCCAGCGCCGGGCGCCTGCGCTCGAGGCGCGCGACGATCGGCTCGGCCACGGCCAGGTTGAAGCCGACGAGCACGAGGCCGACGAGGATGGGGCCGCCCAGGTCCGCGGTCTGCGTGAGCAGCGGGACCTGGTGGACGGTGGCCGCGTAGTACCAGGGGAAAAGCAGAGGGTAGGCGAGCTCGCTCACCGCGAAGGCCGCCGCGAAGACGAGCGCCGCCGGCCACCCGCGCGCCGACGCGCGCCCGTAGAGCCACCCCATGAGCGCGATGCGGCCGCCCTGGTACGCGCAGACGACCAGGACGAACAAGAAGCACACCGGCGCCGGGAAGCCGCTGAACGTCCGGAGCATGTCCTGCAGCCAGAAGAAGCCGAAGACGTTCATCGTCACGCCCGCGAGCCACCCGAGCGCGGCCGCGCGGCGCGGCGTCTGCCGCTGCATGGCCACCACGAGCGGCACCCAGGCGACGAAGGCCAGGGGCCACACGTCCATCCCGGCGAAGGCGAGCCAGTAGAGCAGCCCCGAGAGCAGGGCCCCCGAGTAGGCCAGGGGCGCCCCGAGCGGGAGCGCCCCGGCAGGCGGCAGCACGAGGCTGGGCGGGCGCGCGCGAGGCATGAGCGGCAAGGGTATGTATCAGCGATCCGCGCCGTCCGCCCGCCGGGCCGTGCCGCGAGAGGTCGGGCGCGCCTCGGCCGCCCCGCCCGGGCAGGCGCGTCACTTCGGGTTGATGGCGAGCAGCTCGACGTCGAAGAGGAGCGTCGAGTTCGGCGGGATGCCGGGGCGGCCGGTGGGCCCGTAGGCGAGCCCCGGCGGGATGACGAGCTTGCGCTTCTCGCCGACCTTCATGCCCGCGATGCCCTGGTCCCAGCCCTTGATGACCTGGCCCTTGCCGAGGACGAAGTCGAACGGCTTGCCGCGGTCGCGCGAGCTGTCGAACTTGGTCCCGTTCGCCAGGGTGCCCGTGTAGTGGACGCTGACCCGGTCGCCGGCCTTGGCGCCGGGGCCCTTGCCGGGGGTCGTGGTGGTGACGCCGAGCGG
>JAJYCT010000073.1 GCA_021778125.1 Myxococcales bacterium | reverse complement strand
GGCGGGTCTGTTCAAGCCTGGCGACAGGATCACGAAGTCGGGCATTTACTCGGTCACGCACGAGGGAAAGCACGCCGAGACGCAGGAGGTCACGTGCGTGGCCGGCAAGAAGTTCCCTGCCTGCGACGAGTGCGGGGACGGCGCGCAGTTCGTGCTCGTGCGCCATGCGCGGCACGTGGCCCGCCAGGATCACTTCCGGTCCTAGGCCGCCGCGCGCCCGACGACGGCTCGAAGCTCTGCACCGCCGGGCTCCCGCGCGCTCGGAGGGGGCTCGCGGACGTCCCAGATCGCGCCGACGGCGGCGAGCGCGCGCAGCACGTAGTAGGTCAGGTCGACCTCCCACCAGTAGAAACCCTGCCTCGCAGAGCTCATGTAGTGATGGTGGTTATTGTGCCATCCCTCGCCGAAGGTGAGGACGGCCAGCAGCGGGTTGTTGCGCGACTGGTCGCCGGTCGCGTACCGGCGCGAGCCCCACAGATGCGCGAGCGAGTTGATGAGCATCGTCGCGTGGAACACCGCGAGCGTGCTGACGACGAAGCCCCAGACGAGCCCGGGGACGCCGCCGATGGCCGCGCACGCGACCGCGTACGCCGCGAGGAACACCCAGTCGTGCCGATCGACCCATCGTAGCTCGGGGTAGCGCAGCAGATCGCCCACGTTCGAATCGTCGCGCGGCGGCGGCACGGTCCGGTCGAAGACCCACCCGATGTGCGCGTGCCAGAAGCCGCGCCCGACCGGCGAGTGCGGGTCGCCGGGCCCGTCGGACTCCTTGTGGTGGCGCCGGTGGACGCTGGCCCACCAGATCGGGCCGTTCTGCATGCTGGTGGCGCCCACGACGGCCAGCAGCAGCTGGAAGGCGCGACTCGTCTTGTAGGCACGATGCGCGAAGTAGCGATGGTACCCGCCGGTGACGGCTCCCATGCGCAGCGCGTAGCCGCCGAGCGCGAGGGCGACGACCGTCCATGACAGCGGGACCACGAAGACGAGCAGGAGGGCCACGTGCATCGTGACGAAGAGCGCGTTCGAGACGCGCTCCATCGCGGTGAAACGCCGCACCTGGGGCAGCAGAGTGCTCGACGACAACGGGGCTCCACGGGCCCCGGTGGAAACACTCCGTGGCGCGTGGAGCCCAACGTGCGCCCTCGGGCACGCTGGCGCGAGCGCATGCGTACCATCGTGACCGCACTATGGCACGAACCGGCCCCGCGGGATCACGCGGCGGTGTAGACCGTCGCTCGCTTGTGGCCCTTGGCCTTCAGCTTCTTCGTCGAGAGGCCCGTCTTGAGGATGCGGGGCACCTCGCGCACGTCGAGCCCGAGCTGCTTCCGGATCTGCTCGGAGCGCAGGCCGCCCTTGGTCTTCTTGACGAGCGCGACGACCGAAGCGAGCGCCTTCTCGATGTCGGCGGCGGAGCGGCGGGCGAGGCGCCCGCCCCTGGTCTTCGAGGCGGGCTTCGGGGTCGGCGCGGCCTTGCCCGGGTGCACAGGGCGCGCGCCGCCCGCCTCGGCGAGGAGGTCGTCGATGCTGGCCGATCGGATCGCGGCGAGCACGGAACTGGCGAACGTCTGGGCCAGGGCGTCGAGGGCGGAGCGGAGGTTCGTGGGCATTGCGGCGATACTAGCCGCAGCAGGCAATTCTCTCTACGTCGATAAATACCCCCGACGCACTGGGTCGCTCGCTCCCTCGCAGCACGCGAGCGGCTCCAAAGCTGCCGCGGCAGTGACGACGGCACGAGCTTCAATGCAAAGTCTGCACACCAGGTGCACCGGCGGCGAAGCCGCTCGCCCGCAACACTCACGCAGGCTCTCCACGCCCGCGCACGCCCCCCCCTCGAAAGCCCGCCCCCCTTCACCGCTGCACCAGCTCGGGCGCCGCCAGGTCGGGCTCGTGCCTGGGCGAGACTTCTTGGCGGGCTTCTTGAATGAGAACCGGACATGGCAACCGGACCCGATACCCCCCACCTCCTTCCCGGGGAGGCGCTCCGCTCGACGATGCAACCTCTGCCGGCTCAGGGCCACGGGATCCGTCGAGTGCTCGTGTGCCTGGATCGCTCGCCGTCGTCGGAGGTGTGTCTGCCGTACGCGGTCTGCATCAGCAAGACCTTTGGCAGCGAGCTCACGCTCCTGCACGTGCAGGAGGCCCGGCACGAAGGCTCGGGGCCGCACTCTACCGACGCACTCGGCTGGGAGATCTCTCGGCGTGAAGCGAACGAGTACCTCGAGCACCACGAACGACGCGCGAGGGAGCTGTCTGGACGGCCGGTCGACGTGCGGCTCGAACAAGGGCATCCCGCCGAGCGAATCCTCGCGATCGCGCGTGAGCTCGGCGCCGATCTCACCGTGCTGGGCAGCCACGGCGAAGGCGGAGTCGCGGCGTGGAACCTCGGGAGCACCGTGCAGCAGGTGCTGGCGCTGGCGCGCGGCTCGGTGCTCATCGCCCGCTCGTCCTCTCCGGCCCCCGACGCCGTGTGCCCGAAGCGGATTCTGGTGCCTCTCGACGGCTCGCCCCGAACCGAGAGCGTGCTGCCGACCGTCGTGCGATTCGCGAAGGCCCAGGACGCCGAGATCCTGCTCGCGCACGTGATCGAGGAGCCTCAAGCGACGGCCGTGCTGCGCGCTGCGGAGGACCTGGAGCTCGCACGGGATCTCGCCAATCGTCTCGAGTCTCGTGCCCAACAATACCTGGAGCAACTTCGTGACCAGCTGACCAAGGAGGGCGCGTCGGTGCGCGCTCTCGTCGTGCGACACGCGTACGGTCATCAGGTCCTTCTCGATCTCGCGCAACAAGAGCAGGTCGACCTCGTCGTTCTCTCGGCGCACGGCGTGACCTGCAACGCGGCGCAGCCGTTCGGGAGCGTCACCGCCAACATGCTGGCGCACTCGGTGGTCCCCATCCTCGTTCTGCAGGACCTTCCGGAGCCCGACCTCCAGCGCACGGGGGACGTCGTCGACGACGAGGTCGCGCCACCGCTCCGAGCGAGCTTCGCGCCGGGGCCCAGTTGAGCGCCGCCGAACCGCTCCCCGTGAACCCCGAGCCCGCAGAGACGACGGCCGTCGAAGCGGAGGCGGAGACCGAGGCGCACGCGCTCGCCGAGACCCAGCGCGATCTCCGACGGGCGAAGAGAGCCGTCACGCGGTTCCTCGAGCCGTCGACGATCGCCCACACCCTCGAGCGAGCGCAGAAGCGCTTCGTCGCCAGCCGCTCGGACGACGCGATGCAGGAGAAGGCGGCCGAGTGGTTCCTCGACAACTACTACCTGATTCGCCGCGTCGCGCGACAGGTCGACCAGGAGCTGCCCCGCGGCTTCGTCCGGCACCTCCCGGAGCTCGCGTCGGGCCCCGCACGAGGACTGCCCCGGATCTACGCGCTGGCGCGGGCGCTCGTGGTTCGGCGCAGCATCGAGTTCGACGCGGCGGCGCTGCGACGCTTCGTCGAGAGCTACCAGGAGATCTCGCCCCTCACGATCGCCGAGCTGTGGGCGCTCCCGACCATGCTGCGGGTGTCGGTGCTGCGCGGCCTCCTCCAGTTTCTCCGCGCCCTGCGCGTGGTCGACGTCGACCACGGGCTGGTCGAACCGTTCACGCTGGACCCGGGCGCGGGGGTAGAACGGGCGGTCCGCGCCCTGCGCTTGCTCGCGGACATCGACTGGAAGGAGTTCTTCGAGCGCACCAACCGGGTCGAGTCCATCCTTCGTACGGACCCGGCGAACATCTACGCTCGCATGGAGTTTGCGACCTGCGACGCCTACCGCAAGGCGGTCGAGGAGCTCGCGTGGGCGACGGGCCATTCGGAGGAGGACGTCGCAGCTCGCGCGATCGCGCTCGCGCGCGACGAGTGGCCGGACGAACGGCGGGGGCACGTCGGCTTCTGTCTCGTCGACGACGGCCGGCGTGTGCTCGAGGAGCGTCTCGGGTACCGCCCCCGCGGGCTCGCTCGCGCGCGACGTGCGCTCACCCGCTGGCCCACGTTCACGTATCTGGCTCCGCTCGCGCTCCTCACGGCAGGCCCGTTGCTGTGGGTCGCGCGGTACGTCGCGCACGCGGGCGCGCGGCCGCTCTCGATCGCGCTGGCGACCCTGCTCGCCCTCGTGCCTTCGTCGGTCGTGGCCGTCGCGGTGCTGCACTGGATCCTGGCGCGCGTCCTGCCGCCGCGCGCCCTGCCGAAGCTCTACTTCGCGAAGGGCATCCCGGACGACGCGCGAACCCTCGTCGTGATGCCGACCCTCCTCGGCCGGCCCGAAGAGGTGGACGCGATGGTCCGGCAGATCGAGCTGCACTACCTCTCGAACCCCGATCCGCGGATTGGCTTCGCGCTCCTGACGGACCACGTGGACTCGACGACGATGCCGGAGGACGCGGGGCTCCTCGAGAGAGCCGCGCGGGGGATTACCTCGCTCAACGACAGGCACGGCAAGGATGGGAACGGCCCCTTCCACCTCCTGCACCGCACGCCGCGATGGAACCCCGCCGAGGGCTGCTTCATGGGCTGGGAGCGGAAGCGGGGAAAGCTCGAGGAGCTGAATCGACTCCTCCGCGGGCGCAAGGACACGAGCTACGAACGGCACGTCGGCGACCCGAGAGGGCTCCAGGGGATCCGCTTCGTCATCACGCTCGACAGCGACACACAGCTCCCGATGGCAAGTGCGGCGCGTCTGGTGGGACTCCTCGCGCACCCGCTCAACCGTGCGGCTTTCGACGACACGACGGGGCGCGTCGTCTCCGGATACACGATCGTCCAGCCTCGCATCGAGACGTCTCCCTCGAGCTCGCGCGACACACGGTTTTCGCGGATCTTCGCCGGCGACGTCGGCTTCGACATCTACACGCACGCGGTCTCCGACGCGTATCAAGACCTCTTCTCCGCGGGAATCTACGTCGGCAAGGGCATCTACGACGTCGACGCGTTCATGCGCAGCGTCGAGGGGCGCGTCCCGGAGAACGCCGTGGCCAGTCACGATCTCTTCGAGGGCATTCACGGACGAACCGCGCTCGCCACCGACATCGTTCTCTTCGAGGGATACCCGTCGACCTACGCCGTCCACGCGCGGCGGCTGCACCGGTGGGTGCGCGGCGACTGGCAGCTGCTTCCCTGGCTCCTGCCCCGCGTGCCCTCGGGTCGTGGAGGACGTATCCCCAATCCGCTCCGGCTCATCGACCTGTGGAAGATTGCCGACAACCTCCGGCGGAGTCTCACGAGCGCGGCCCTCTTCTTGCTCCTCGTCTCGGGCTGGACGTGGCTGCCCGGAGCGGCGCTGACGTGGACGCTCGCGGCGCTCGCGGTGCTCACCGTTCACCTCTTGCCCGCGCTGTCGGGCGACCGCAGGAGGCGCTTCGAGGCCTTCTCTCGCTACGTCCTCGCCTTCGCGTTCCTGGCGCACGAAGCCGCGCTCGTCGTCGACGCGGTGGTCCGCGTGGTCGTGCGGATGGCGTTCACGCGAAGGCATCTGCTCGAATGGACGTCGGCCGAGCACACGGCGTTCGGGATCGGGGCGCGCTCGCCGCGCGCCGTCCTCTGGCGCGAGATGTACGCGTCCCCCCTCGTCGCCGTCGCCGTCGCCGCGCTCGCGGGGTGGGCGCGCCCGTCGGCGCTCGTCGTGGCGCTGCCGTTTCTGGCGACCTGGCTTCTCGCTCCAGAGGTCGCGCGCTGGGTGAGCCGACCGGCTCGGGCGCGCGTCGAGCCGCTCCGGGCCGTCGACCGGCAGAAGCTGCGGCGGCTCGCGCGCAGAACCTGGCTGTTCTTCGAGACGTTCGTGGGACCAGGCGACCAGTGGCTCCCGGTGGACAACTACCAGGCGGAGCCCCGCGAGCAGACCGCGCACCGGACGTCCCCGACCAACATCGGGATGATGCTCCTCTCGACGCTCTCCGCCTACGACCTCGGCTACCTGGGCGCGAGAGAGCTCTCCCTGCGCATTCGCAATGCGCTCGACACCGTCGAGCGCCTCACGCACTACCAGGGGCACCTGCTCAACTGGTACGAGACGAAGAACCTCCAGCCGCTCCTCCCCCGTTACGTGTCCACCGTGGACAGCGGGAACCTCGCCGGATGTCTGCTGGCCCTCGAGCAGGGCTGCCGGGAGGTGGCGCGCGCGCAGGTGCTCCGTGCCGAGGTCTGGGAGGGACTGGTCGACACGCTCGACGTTCTCCGGGAAGTCATGGACTCGAGCGGGGCTCCGCCGACGAGCGGGCTCGGCTCTACGGTGGAGCGAATCCGACGCGCGCTCGAGCGGGGGCGGGACCGACCCGGCGAAGCCTACGAGACGATCCGGACACTCAGCGAGGACGCCTCCGCGGAGCTCGATCGCGAGCTGATCGCCTTGCTCGAGGCGGGCGCGTACCGGCACGAAGCCGAGGCGCTCCATGCGCTTCGCACCTGGATGGACAAATTCCACCAGCAGGTGCAGCAGGTGCGCACGGACCTCGAGCAGTTGCTCCCCTGGCTGGCCCTGACCGACGAGCCGGCTGCCGCGTCGCTGGAGCTCCCCGCAACGCTCGCGCTCCGCGAGATCCCGGACGCGTCCCTCCGACAGCTCGCCGAGGTCGATCGCTGGGAGGCCGAACGTCGCGACGACGGCGAGCTCTCGTCGGAGCTCGAGGCGTCGGCGCAAAGAGTCCGCGAGGCGCTTCGCCGCGGGGCGGCGAACGCCGCGGCACTCCACGACATCCTGCTGGACGTCGCGGCGCGCGCGGAGGCGGAGGTGCGCGGGATGGACTTCCGCCTCCTGTTCGACGGAGAACGGAGGCTCTTTCGCATCGGCTACAACGTCACGCTCGATCAGGCCGACGCCAACCACTACGACCTTCTGGCCTCCGAGGCGCGGCTCGCGAGCTACCTGGCGATCGTCAAGCGCGAGGTGCCCGAGTCACACTGGTACGCGCTGGGGCGACCGATGACCCGCATCGGCGGAGGCCCCGCGCTCCTGTCGTGGGGCGGGACGATGTTCGAGTACCTCATGCCGCACCTCCTGATGCGCAGTCTCGAGGGCACGCTCCTCGCCCAGACCTACGCGCTCGTGGTCGACGCGCAGGTGGCCTACATGGACGGCCTGGGTGCACCGTGGGGGGTCTCCGAGTCGGCCTACGCGCGGCTCGATGCCCACCACACCTACCAGTATCGGTCCTTCGGCGTACCCGGCCTCGGCTTCAAGCGTGGCCTCGAGGACGATCAGGTGGTCGCGCCCTATGCCTCGGTCCTCGCGGTGTCGATTCGACCTCGCACCGTGCTCGACAACCTCGCGAGACTCGAGGCGATGGGGATGCTCGGAACGTACGGGTTGTTCGAGGCGCTCGATCTGCGCCCGGACCGCGCACCCGACGGAAGGCCGCATGCGATCGTGCGTTCCTACATGGCCCACCACCAAGGCATGCTCCTCGTCGCGATCGGAAACTGCCTGAACCACGGGATCATGGTCGATCGGTTCCACTCCGACGCGCGGGTCCGGACCGGCGAGATGCTGCTCAACGAGCGGTCGCCGGTCACCGCGCCGCCCGAATGGCCGCTCACCGAGCACGCCGAGGTGGCTCTCTCTGCCGAGACCGCGGTCCCGTCCGTGGCGCTCACGGCCTGGTCGCCACACGCGAGCGGCCGACCGCAGGCCCTCGCGCTGAGCAACGGCCGCCTCACGAGCGTATTGACCGACTCCGGCGGCGGCGGCCTCGCATGGCAGGGACTCGCGCTCACGCGCCATGGGACCGATCGCAACCACGACGAGGAGGGACTGTGGATCTATCTGCGTGACGAGCAGACCGGTCGCGTGTGGCGCGCGACCTCGGAGCAAGGGCGCACGACCTTCGCCGCGTACCGGGCGGAGTTCCACCGCCGCGAGCAGGGGACCTCGGTGCACGTCGACGTTACGATCGCGCCTGCCGACGACGTTGAGGTCCGGCGCGTCACGCTGCACAACGAGACCGATCGCCACCGCCGCCTGTCGGTGACGAGCGCCGGGGAGCCCGTGCTGCTCGCGGTCGACCAGGCGATGAGCCATCCAGCGTTCTCCCGGCTGTTCGTCGAGAGCGAGGCCTCGATCGAGCACGAGAGCCTGCTCTTCGTACGGCGTGCGCGGTCTGCTCAGGAGGAGCGCGCCGTGCTCGTTCACCGACTGGTACGCGAGGGCTCCGCCGTGGCCTTTGCGGGCTACGAGACCGATCGTCTCGCGTTCTTCGGCCGCGGAGGAAGCACTCAAGCACCCGACGCGCTTCGCGGGGGAGCCCTTCGCGGTCGCTCCGGAGCGGTTCTCGACCCGGTGATGAGCCTGATGGCAAGCGTCGACCTGAAGCCGAAGGCCACGGTGACCTTGGCCTTCGTGACCGCAGTCGCCCGGTCCCGCAGCGAGGCGCTCGAGCTCGCCCGGCGGTACGGCTCGATGCACACCGTACGCTGGGCGTTCCGCGACGCCGCGCAGGAGAGCCTGAGGCGCATCCAGCGCGCGGGGCTCGATCCGGAGGTCATGCCGCACGTGCAGCGCCTCTACTCGGCGCTCCTCTTCGCCGACCCCGCGCTTCGTGCTCCGTCGGACGTCTTGCTCGCGGGGCGCGCGTCCCGCAATCGCCTCTGGGGCCGAGGGATCTCGGGGGACGATCCGATCCTGCTCGTCCGCGTGCACGACCCGCAGGCGCCGCTGCTGCACGAGACGCTCGCGGCCCATCGCTACCTTCGCCTGTGCGGCGTGCGGGTCGACGTCGTCCTCATCGACGAGCTGGCGTCGGGCTACGTGACCGAGGGCTTCGGAACGCTGCGCAGCGTGCTTGCGCAGCACGAGGTGGATGACTGGCTCAATCGAAGGGGCGGCATCTTCGTCATCGCGGCCGACCAGATCTCCGATGACGAGCGGCGGCACCTCGAGACGTGCGCGCGCGCGGTGCTCGACACGCGCGATGGCTCCCTCGCCGCTCGACTGGCGCAACCGGCCGCGAGCCGACCGAACCTTCCTCGCCTCGAGCCGACCCTTGCGGAGGACGGCGTTGCGGCCTCCCCCGCGACGCCCAGGCTGCTCTTCGACAACGGCACGGGAGGGTTCAGCGAGGACGGACGCGAGTACGTGGTCCGCGTCCGACCCGGCGGAGCGACGCCCGCGCCGTGGTGCAACGTGCTCGCCAACCCCGACTTCGGCTGCCTGGTCAGCGAGTCGTCGCTCGGCTCCACCTGGTCGATCAACGCGGGCGAGAATCGCCTCACGCCGTGGAGAAACGACCCGGTGTTCGACACGCCCTCCGAGGCTCTGTACCTGCGCGACGAAGAGACGGCCGCGATCTGGTCGCCGACGCCGCTGCCGGCGGGACAGCACGGCGAAGTGCTCGTCCGCCACGGCGCCGGATACACGAGCTACGAGCGGCAGTGTCACGGCCTCGAGCAGGAGCTCACCGTGTTCGTCCCACCCGACGCGCCGGTCAAGGTGCTGCGCCTTCGCGTGAAGAACACGCTCGCGCGCCACCGGCGGTTGACCGCAACCTACTACGCCGAGTGGGTTCTCGGGACGCTGCGAGAAGAGCAGCAGGCGTACGTCACCTCCGAGATCGACAGGGTCCACGCGTGCCTTCTCGCACGCTGCAGCTGGAAGCCCGAGTTCTCGGAGCGAGTTGCGTTCGTCGCCTCTGCACTCGAGGTGCACGGCTTCACCGCCGACCGAGACGAGTTTCTCGGCCGGCGCGGCGACTATGCACGCCCCCCCGCGCTCGAGCGCTGGGGGCTAGCCAGCCGTGTCGACGGCGGCATCGATCCGTGCGCCGCCTTGCAGGTGCACGTCGAGCTCGCCCCCGGCGAGGAGATCGAGACGCACTTCCTGCTCGGTCAGGCGGCCGATCGAGACCAGGCCCTGGAGCTCGTGGCTCGCTACCGCGATCGCGCGACGGTCGACGCGGCGTTCGTCGCGCTGAAGGCGTTCTGGGACGAGATCCTCGACGGCGTACGCGTCAAGACGCCGGAGCCGTCCATGGATCTCATGCTCAACCGATGGCTGCTCTACCAGAGCCTGTCCTCGCGAGTGTTCGGTCGCACGGCCTTTTACCAGTCGAGCGGCGCGTTCGGCTATCGCGACCAGCTCCAGGACGTCCTGGCGCTGCTCCACGTGGCCCCTGCGCGGGCCCGCGCACACATCCTCGAGGCCGCGGCGCACCAGTTCGAAGAGGGCGATGTCCTGCACTGGTGGCATCCCCCCACCGGCCGCGGCGTGCGTACGCGCTGCTCGGACGACATGCTCTGGCTGCCTTATGTGGTCGGCGAGTACGTGTCGTCCACGGGGGACGCCTCGATTCTCTCCGAGCGCGTGCCATTCTTGAGGGGCGATCTTCTGCGACGCGACGAGCACGACCGGTACGCGCAGTACGAGGCCACCCCGGGGCTCGCGCCGCTCGTCGACCACTGCCGGCGCGCACTCGAGCGCGGCTCGACGCACGGACGCCACGGGCTTCCGCTGATGGGCGACGGCGACTGGAACGACGGCATGAACCGCGTAGGCTCGCAGGGTCGCGGCGAGAGCGTCTGGCTCGCCTGGTTTCTCTTCGCGACCAGTCATCGTTTCGCCGGGCTCTGCGAGCGCATGAACGACCCCGCCGGGGCGGAGACGTGGCGGAGCCGGGCCGAGGCGCTGCGCACGAAGACCGAGGCGTGCGCGTGGGACGGCCAGTGGTACCTGCGCGCCTTTCACGACGACGGTTCGCTGCTGGGCTCCGCCCGGTCGCGCGAGTGCTCCATCGACTCCATCGCGCAGTCGTGGGCGGTCCTCTCCGGAGCCGCGGACCTCGAGAGAGCGCGCCTCGCCATGCACGCCGCGGACGAGCGGCTCGTCCTCGAATCGGACCGGCTCGTCCTCTTGCTGCGACCGCCGTTCGACAGCACGAAGCACGACCCCGGGTACATCCGCGCCTATCCGCCCGGCATTCGCGAGAACGGCGGGCAGTACACGCACGCCGCGACGTGGCTCGGCTGGGCCTACGCCGGCCTTGGAGACGGAGCGGCTGCAGAGCGCATCTTCCGACTACTCAACCCGGTCCTGCGCACGCGCACGGGACAGGAGTCCGCTCGCTACCGCGTCGAGCCGTACGTTCTCGCCGGCGACGTCTACGGGTGCCCACCCTGGGTCGGCCGGGGCGGTTGGACCTGGTACACGGGGGCTGCCGCGTGGGCATATCGGCTCGGCGTCGAGGCCATCCTCGGCCTACGCTGGGAGGACGGCCAGCTTCGCGTCGATCCCTGCATCCCGCCCGGCTGGGGAGGATTCGAGGCCTGGGTCCGGCACGGCGCGGGGGAGATTCACGTGGTGGTCGAGAATCCCGAGGCCGTGAGCACCGGCGTCTCGACGGTCACTCTCGACGGCGCGCCGCTCGATTCGAGTCGAATCGTCCTCGATCCGAGCGCCCAGGGACGGCATGAGGTCCGCGTGCGGCTCGGGGCTTCGCGGGCAGGGCGCTAGGTCGGGCGCCCACCGCGGGCCGCCGGCTCGGCCAGGGGGTGCGCACGTGGCGAGCGCCTCGGCGAGTTGCCCGCCACGGAGTAGCTTTTTCCCCCCGCCCTGCCTGCTCCTGCGGCCCCCACGGAACTGTGACGTCACAGGCTCCGCGAAGGGAAAGAGAGGTAGGACCCATGCGCTCATGGATGGCCAGGACCGTCGCAGCATCCGCTGTCGTGATCGGTGTGCTCGTGGGAGCGTGCGGAGGCAGCGGCGGCGTCGGGGGAGGCTCGCTCTGCGGTCCGCCCGGCACATCCCCGCAGTGCGGCGGCAACCAGCAGTGCGATCCGACGCTCGGCTGCGTCGATTGCACGTCGAACGCCGCCTGCGGAGCGGGCGCGCCCTACTGCGTGCTCGGGGGCTGCGCGGCGTGTCGCACCAACGCCGACTGCGGCGGCGCGACGCCTTCGTGCTTTCCGCAGAGCCACACGTGCCAGAGAGCCTGCACGAGCAGCGCCGGGTGCCCGGGCAACGCGCCCCTGTGCAACACGAGCACCGGCGCGTGCGTCGGCTGCAACAGCGGAGCCGACTGCCCCCGCGACGCGCCGATCTGCAATCCCACGACGCAGCAGTGCGTGCAGTGCGCGAGCGGCGCCGACTGCCCTGCGGTCAGCCCCGTGTGCCTGCCGGTCCAGGGGCGCTGCGTGCAGTGCGCGGGCACGCTCGGCTGCGGCGGGTCAGCGCCGATCTGCTCTCCGGACGGGGCGTGCGTGCAGTGCGTGCACGACTCCGACTGCCCCCCGGGCGCGTCGAGCTGCGACCATGGGGTCTGCGGGCCGGGGTGACCTCGGACGGCCCCCAGGGCCGGCCCCGGCGCCTCTCCCTACTGACAGGTGTCGGTCGTCGCGTTGCACGCACCGGTGAAGCAGACGTCGCCCGGGCAGCAGTCGGACGCGCCGGGGACGCCGGCCTGGCCGCAGAGCAGGCAGGTCGCGCTCGCCCGGTCGCACACGAAGGGCGCGCCGCACACGCTCCCGCCGCTGACGGCCGTGCAGCACGGCTCGTTCAGACCGCCGCACGCGATGCACTGCCCGTTCGGACCGCACGTGCTGAAGGGTGCCGTACAGCCCACGCTCGACGCGCAGCACGAGCTACCGATGGCGCCGCACGTCGCGGCCCCTGCGACGCACGCGCCCGCCGTGCACGTCCCCGAGACGCCACCGCACGCGCCGCCCGCGGCGACGCACTGGTGCACACTCTGGTCACAGCAGCCGCCGCCGGTGCACACGTTGTCGTCGCAGCAGGGCTGCCCGGGCCCGCCGCACGCAGCGCACCCGGTGCCGGCCGTGTTGCAGGTGAGGTTGGACGCCGTGCAGAAATCGGCGACCGCGCCGTTGCCGTTCGGATTGCCCGGGCAGCAGCCGGCCGCCCCGGCGCCACACGGGCTCACCGAGCCCGCCCCGGTTCCACCGGTGCACGAGCGCGACGGCGACGGCCCGTTCGACTTGCACGTGCCGAGGAGCGTGTCGCCGCAGCTGGAGCCGGGCGCGATGCACCTGCCATCGACGCAGCAGTCGCCGCTCGTCGTGCAGCTGTTCGACGGGCAGCACGCGCTGCCCGTCGTGCCGCACGCGACCGACGTACCGTTCTGGCACACGTGCCCCGCCGTCGTCTGCTCGCCGGAGGCCTCGCACACCCCTGCGCCACAGCAGCCCCCACCGCTGCACGCGTTGCCCGGGCAGCACGGCTGCCCCGGATCGCCGCAGAGCACGCACAGGTTGTTCGTGTTGCAGAGATCCCCGGTCGGGCACGCGGTTCCCGTCGGACAGCACGTCTCGCCCGTGGCGCCGCACGCGACGCACACGTTGCTGATGCAGCCCTCGCCGGTGCCGCACGCCGAGCCTGTGCAGCACGGCTCGTTGACGCCGCCGCACGCCGTGCACGCGCCGCCCGCGGCCAGACACACGCCGGAGCCGCCGCTGCACGACGCGCCGGGAACCACGCAGGCGCCCGTCACGGGATCGCAGCAGCCCGACGCGCACGTTGCGCCCGCGCAGCACACCTGTCCGTTGCCGCCGCACGCCACGCACGCGCCGCCCGCGGCCGGACAGATCTCGGTGCCTCCGTTGCACGAGGCGCTCGCCGCGACACACGCGCCGCTGCCGGGATCGCAGCAGCCGCCGTTCGAGCAGCCCCCGCCCGGCGGGCAGCACGCGGTGCCCGTCGTCCCGCACGTGATGCAGGACGTGCCGTTGCACACCTGGTTGGCGCCCGAGCAGCTCGCGTTCCCGGCGACGCACAGGCCGTCGTTGCCGTCGCAGCACATGCCGGTGGCGCACGTACCGCCTGCGCAGCAGACGCTCCCCGCCGCGCCGCAGGCGACGCACAAGGTGCCGTCGCACACCTGGCTGGTGCCCGAGCACGCGGTCTGCACGCCGACGCACGTCCCGGTGCCCGGATCGCAGCAGTCCCCCGTCGCGCAGGTCGCCCCCGCGCAACACGGCTGTCCCGCGCCGCCGCACGCCGCGCACGTGCCGCTGATGCAGACCTCGCCGCTCGAGCAGGCCGCGCCCGCGGTGACGCAGCGCCCCGTGGCCGTGTCGCAGCAGCCGCCCGAGCAGGTGCTCCCGGCGCAGCAGAGCTCGGGGGCGGTGCCGCACGGCTGGCACGCGCCGCCGCTGCAGACGTCGCCGTTCTGGCACGCGCTGCCGGTGGCAATGCACAGGCTCGTCCCCGGATCGCAGCAGCCGCTCATGCACGTGGCCCCGCCTTCGCCCGCGCAACAGGCGGTGTTCGGGAGGCCGCAGACCGCGGCGTCGGCTGCGTCGGCGCCCGACTCGGGCGGCGCGTCCACGGGGGCATCGACCGGCGAGTCCGCCGGCGCGTCGCCCGGGCCATCGGCGGGGGCATCGCCAGGGGCGTCCGCCCTGGCGTCGCCGTGCGCGTCGGGGCTGGCATCGCGGGATCCATCGACCGTCGCGTCGAGGGGCGCCCCCTGGTCCACCGAGGCATCGACCGCCTCCGGTCCGTCGCTCCCCCCGTCGACGCCCCCATCGTCGCTGCCCTCGGCCGTGGCGTCGGCGGAGCCGAGCTGGAAGACCGAGAAGTCGTTGGCGCACCCGGCGACGCCGAGCGCGAACAGGGGAGCAGCGACGAACCGGAACAGCGTGCTTTTGTTTGCTCTCACAGGGCACCCCCGAGAACGGACAGACCGCGCCGCGTCTCGACGCCCCATCCTACGCGCAATTTGCGCCGCTCCTTTCCCGAATGGGTTCCCCTGAGACGGCTCGCCCCCACCCCCGCGTTCACGCATGCCCCGCTCCTGCCGCTACCCCCGCGACGCGAGCGCGGATCGCTCCGGGGGCAGGGCGGCGCCTGCCGGCGTCGGGGGAACGATCGCGAGGCGTCGCGTCCCGTCGTGCGTCACGGCATGCTCCAGCGTGTCGACGATGCGCTCCGACGCGTGACCGTCGCCACACGGATTCACGGCGTGAGCCATGGCGGCGTAGCGGCCCGGGTCGCGCAGGAGCGCGAGGGTCTCGGCGACGATCCTCGGCCCGTCGGTCCCGACGAGGCGCGCGACGCCCGCCTGCACGCCCTCGGGTCGCTCGGTGACGTCCCGGAGGACGAGCCCGGGCTTGCCGAACGTCGGCGCCTCGTCCTGGACTCCACCGGAGTCGGTGAGCACGAGGTGGGCGCGTTCGTGACGTGGACGCGGGCCTCCGCCACTACGACGCTCGGAAGCCTTCGCATGCGGGACGCGCCCCCGTGGCGGACGCGATCCGCTACATGCTCGCCCACGGCGGGACGCTCGTCCTGCACGGCGACACGCACCAGCACGACTTCTTTCGCCTCCCGTGTTCGACCCGGCGATCCTCGACCGCATCGTCAACGGCGTCGCAGCCGAGGGCTACTCGTTCGTCTCGGCGAGCACGCTGTCACGGGAGGCGCTCTGACGGCCTAGCAGGCGCGGTGTCCGCCGGCGGGGAAGATCTTGCCGGGGTTGAGCAGCCCCCTGGGGTCGAAGACCCGCTTGACATCCTGCTGGAGCGCGATGAGAGCCTCGCTCTGCTCGAGCGGCAGGTACGCGGCCTTGGTGACGCCGATGCCGTGCTCGCCCGTGAGCGTGCCGCCGAGCTCCACCGTCGCCTGCATCAGGCGCAGGATGGCCCGGTCGACGGCCGGGCGCTCGGCGGCGTCGTCCCAGAGGAAGTTGACGTGCAGGTTGCCGTCCCCGGCGTGGCCGTACGACAGGTGGCGCACGCCCGTCTCGCGACCGATGTCGTCCATGCGTGCGAGCAGGTCGGCGATGCGCGAGCGCGGGACGACGATGTCCTCGCTGAGCTTGTGCTTCGCGAGCTTGCGCGTGGCGCGCGAGAGCATGCGCCGCGCGGCCCACAGCCGGTCGCGCTGCGCGGCGTCCTGCGCCACGACCACGTCGAGGCACCCGGGCGTCGCCGTGGCGACCTCGCCCACGCGCAGCAGGGCGGGCTCCGCGGCGTCGCCGTCCACCTCGACGAGCAGCATCGCCCCGGCGCGCTCGTCGACCCCCACGCCCGCCGCGCGCACGGCGCCGAGCGTGGCCGCGTCGAGCATCTCGAGGCAGCGCGGCACGATGCCGGCCGCGACGATCGCACCGACGCCGCGGGCCGCGGCGCGCACGTCCGAGAACAGGACCAGCGCCGTCGCGATCGACGCGGGCCGGGGCACGAGGCGCAGCGTCGCCTCCGTGAAGACCGCGAGCGTGCCCTCGCTGCCGACGAGCAGGGACGTGACGTCGTAGCCCGTGACGCCCTTGACCGTGCGCTTGCCGGTGCGCACGACGCGCCCGCCCATCAGGCACGCCTCGAGCCCGAGGACCCAGTCGCGCGTGGGCCCGTACTTGAAGACGCGCGGCCCACCGGCGTTCTCGGCGAGGTTGCCGCCGATCATGCAGCTCTCGAGCGAGTTGGGGTCCGGGGCGTAGAACAGGCCCTCGGCCTCGACCACGGCGTGCAGCGCGCCGGTCACGACGCCCGGCTCGACGACCGCGATCAGGTTCTGCCGGTCGATCTCCTTGATGCGCGCGAGCGCGTGCGTCGCCAGGACGATCCCGCCCTCCATCGGGACGGCGCCCCCGGTGCGACCCGTGCCGCCGGCGCGCGGCGTGACGGGCACGCCGAAGCGCTCGGCGATCTCGAGCGTCGCGGCGACGTCGGCCGTGGACGCCGCGACCACCACGGCGGCGGGCAGCCGGCCCTCGACGTCGCTGTCGTCTCGCGCGTACGCGGCGCAGGCGTCGGGGCTCGTGAGCACGCGCGAGGGCCCGAGGCGCCGTTCGAGTTCGATGCGCGCGCGGTCGACCTGCACCCGGGCGAGCGTAGCGCACACCGGCGGGCTAGGCTCCCGGCGGGATGTTCGTCCCGTTCCTCTTCGAGCTGCGCAAGCGCAAGGTGAAGGTCGGCCTGCAGGAGGCCATGGCGATGGCCCGCGCGCTCGCCATGGGCCTGCACGACAGCTCGCTCGACGGCTTCTACCACGTGTCCCGCGCGCTCTGCGTGCACACGGAGGCCGACCTCGACGCCTTCGACGAGGCGTTCCTCGCCACCTTCAAGGGTGTCGAGGGCCAGTCGCTCGACCTCGTGAAGGAGCTCGAGCAGTGGCTCTCCGACCCGCGGACCCGCAAGGAGCTCTCGCCCGAGGACCTCGCGTCGCTCGAGCACCTCGACCTCGAGGCTCTGCGGCGCCTGTTCGAGGAGCGCCTGCGCGAGCAGAAGGAGCGCCACGACGGCGGCAACCGGTGGATCGGCACCGGCGGCACCAGCCCGTTCGGGGCCCACGGCGCGCACCCCACGGGCGTGCGCGTCGGCCCTCACGGCGGCGGCCGGAGCGCGATGGCGGTCGCCGACGCGCGCGTCTACCGGCCGTACCGGTCGGATCTGGTGCTCGACGTGCGCCAGGTCGAGGTGGCGCTGCGCAAGCTGCGCGCGTTCCACCGCGAGGGCACCGACCTCGAGCTCGACCTCGACGAGACGATCGCCGAGACGGCCAAGAACGCCGGCGAGCTCGAGATCGTCCTGCGCCCGCCGCGCAAATCGAACGTGCGCGTGCTGCTGCTGATGGACGTGGGCGGGTCGATGGACCCACACGCGCAGCTGGTGAGCCAGCTCTTCTCGGCGGCCAAGCGCGCCTCGAACTTCCGCGAACTCAAGACGTACTATTTCCACAACTGCATCTACGGCAAGGTCTACGAGACCGAGAGCTTCCGGGAGCCTCTGCGCGTGCGCGACGTGCTCCACCGCTGCACGCGCGAGTGGAAGCTCGTGATGGTCGGCGACGCCGCGATGCACCCGGCGGAGCTGCTCGGCGGGGGCGACTGGTACGCGAACCGCGACGAGGTCGCCGGCGACGCGATGCACGGCGTGCGCTGGATGCAGCTGCTCTCCGACCACTTCGACAAGAGCGCCTGGCTCAACCCCGATCCGCCCAACTACTGGCGGGGCGGCACCGCGGAGATGCTCTCGGGCATCTTCCCGATGTTCCAGCTCACGCTCGAGGGCCTCGGCGAGGCCATGTCGCACCTGTCCAAGGGCGGCGCGCGGAAGAAGCGGTAGCGCCGGGCGCCTACTCTTCCACCGCGCTACGATGCGCGATTCAGAGCCTACGTCGAGCGGTTCGTTCGCTACGGCGCGAGGAGCTCGGCAACCTGGGCGCGCGGAAGGAGAGCAAGGTCAGCGGCTCGACCGCCACGCGGCGCGCGGAGCGCGTCCCGCGATGGCCTCGCTCTTGGCCGGAGGCGTGGCCGCGTCATCCGCGCCGACGCGCGCCACGATGGGCACGTTGAGCATGCGCACCCGTTCTGGCCCTCGGCCTCGGCGAATGCCGCCCTCTCGGCCGCTAGGTTCGCCCCCGGCGTGGCGTCCAGCCGGCGCTCGACCTCCGCCGATCCACTCCGGAGGGCGCGCGCGAGGAGCGCCCCCTCGAGGGCGGCGTGCAGGTGCTTCGGCGCGACCGGTTCGACGGGCACCAGAGGCGGCGCCTCGCGGCGCTCGTTCGTCCGCTGCATCGACGCGAGCTGCTCGAGCGGCAACTGGGCGCCATGGCTTGGCCGCCGCGTCAGCGCGTGTCACCATCGTGTCCCTGCGTGCGCCCCGCGGCGCACGCCCCCCCCGGGAGGGGCGGCCATGCGACGCACGAGGCGAGGTACATTCGACCGTCGAACGCGCGCGGTCACCCGCGCGCTGCGGCGCCTGGGGGTGGGCGTCGGCCTGCTGATCGCGCTGCCGGCGGCCGCCGCCGGGTGCGTTGACCTCGAGACCGACGTGACGGTCAGGGACCCCGCCCGCGTCGCGGTCCTCACGGCGGACGGCAAGGGGCTGGCCTCCGGCGCCATGGGGGAAGTCGCGCTCGCGCAGGGGGTGTTCGCGACGGGCACGAACACCGAGGCGGACTACAAGCTCTCCGCCGTGCGCCGGGTCGACAGCTCCACGCACCTTCGCTGGGACACGCGCCTGCCCATCCAGAACGGCGAGCGCCTCCGCGTGCTGTCCCCCGCCGGGGTCATGACTCTCGACGAGGTTCATCTGGCGGACGTCGGGTCGCCGGACTTCGCGGGGGGGCTGCGCGCGCCGCTCTGCGCGACGCTCAGCGACACGGCCACGGACGAGGGCGACGTGGCCTCGTTCGCGAGCGC
>JAJYCT010000072.1 GCA_021778125.1 Myxococcales bacterium | reverse complement strand
GTCGCCGGGCCGCGCGGGGGCGACGCGGCGCTCTCCCCGCAGCCCGCGCCGAGCGCGAGGACGACGAGGACGGCCGGCAATCGCACGAGGAGGATCGTGGCACGCGCGCGCGAACGCGAGCAACTCCCCGTCACCTCATCCACTCGGACCGCGACACCACCGGGAGCTGCAGCGCGCGCTCGCGCTCGAGGTCGAGGTTGCCGACGTGCAGGCTGAGGGGGGCTTGCACCCACTTGTAGATCGACGCGGCGAACAGGCGGACGAAGCGCGCCGACCAGTCCTCGATGCGCGCGGGATCGTGCTCGGGGAACACGGCGCGCAGGGCCGTCGTGACCTCCGCCGGCGACATCTTCTCGCCGGCGAAGAGGGCGAAGCAGGCGTCGAGGACGGGGAACGGCATGAGCTCGCGCTCGTCCTCCTGGTCCTCGGCCAGCTCGGCGCTCGCGGGCCTGAGCAGCGTCAGGCGGATGCCCTCGGCGCGGGTCGTCTCGTAGAGCCAGTCGAGCACGTAGTTGACGACCGTCTTGGGGACGTTCGCGATGACCGACAGCGCGCCCTCGCCGTCGCCGCCGATGGTGACGTACCCGACGGCCTTCTCGCTCATGTTGCTCGTCTGCAGGAAGAGGCCCCCGGCGGCGTTCGCCCACGTCCACATGCGCTCGGCGCGCACGCGCGCCTGCACGTTCTGCTTCGCCAGCGTCGTGAGGGTCTCGCCGGGCGCGAGCATCTCCGCGACCGCTGCGAGCTCGCGCTCGACGGCCTCGTCGATCGGGACGGTCGCGAGCGGCGTGTCGTAGTCACGGGCGACCTGCTCGGCGGCGGCGCGCGTTTCCTTCGACGAGAAGCGGCTCGGCAGGAAGAAGGCGCGCAGGATCTCGCGCGCCTTGGCCTTGCGGCCCTCCTCCGGCAGCGCGGCCCATCGCAGGTCGATCCAGCGGCGCGCGATCGCGAGCACGAGCAGGCTGTCGCGCCCGCCCGAGAGGGCCACGCCGATCGTGCGGAAGCAGCCGTTCTTCTCGAAGTAGTCGCCGACGCCCAGCGCCAGCGCGTCGAGCAGCTCCTCGCAGAAGGCGTCGCGCGGGCGCGGGGCGAGCGCGGCGTCTGCCGGCAGGAAGAAGCTCTTGCCGGGCGGCGCGGGGTAGGCGAGGCGCCCGGGCGCCGACGTGAACGACGTGGGCGCGTCGACCTGCACGCGCCGCGGGCCGCCCCCCTGCGCGGCGAACGCCTCCTGGTCCTCGCGCCACGTGGTGTTCTCGTGGCGCAGGCGCGCGGTGCGATCCAGGTCGACCGTCACCGCCTGCACGCCCTCGCGGAAGCGCGCCTGCTCGTGCAGCACGCGCCCGTTCTGGACGACGAAGCCGCCGCCGTCGAAGACGAGGCCGTCGTTGGCCCCCACGGCGTTGACGTAGACGACCGTCGCCTGCCCGTCGGCGGCGCGCGTGGCGAGCATCTCGCGGCGTGTCTGCGAGAAGCCGATGCGGAAGGGCGACGCGCTGACGTTGACGACGAGCTCGGCCCCCGCGTACGAGCGCCGGCGCATCGGGCCGTCGGGCGACCAGGCGTCCTCGCAGACCTCGAGCGCCACGACGCCGAAGTCGAGCTCGAACACGAGGTCGCCGAACGGCACGCCGTCGACCTCGTCGAACAGGCCGGGCGCCCCGCGGCCCAGGGTGCGCGCCTCGTAGAAGACGTTGTAGAGCGGTAGCTTCTCCTTGGGCACGAGGCCCCACACGCGCCCGGCGTGGACCAGCGCCGCCACGTTGTAGACGTGCGCGCCGCGCGCGAGCGCCAGGCCCACGACCGACGCGCACGGCAGGCTCGCGGTCTCCCGGGCCAGCCGGCGGAGCTCCGAGAGCTGCGCGCCGACGAACGCGCGCCACTGCACGAGGTCCTCGGGCGGGTAGCCGCCGACGACCTGCTCGGGCAGGGCCACGAGCGTCGCCCCGTCGGCCGCTGCAGCGCGCACGGCCGAGATGGCTCGCTCGACGTTCGCGCGCGTGGCCCCGACGGTGGCGTTGACGTTGGCGAGCGCGACGCGGACGAGCCTCATGGGCGTGGGTCACGACACTAGGCCCACGGGGTGCGGTTGCCCAGGCCCCCCGGCGCCGGGGTCTGGCGCGCCGCGCGGGCGCTGGGGTAGCGTTGGAAGATCATGGACCGGGTCTCTTTGCTCCCGCTGGCGGTCGGAGGGGCCGCCGTGACGGTCATGGTCATCGTGGGCGTCGTGCTGGCCGGCCGGGGCTGCGGGAGCGGGGACCATCAGCCCGCCGTCGCCCGGCCCGACCCTGCCGCGCAGGTGGGGTCGGCGGGGATGGTTGCGAGAGGTACCGCCGAGCTGCGTGCCCTCGGGTGCGACAGCGCCGTCGTGCTCGACATGCAGCATGTCCTGGGGGGGGCCGGCGGGGTGCGCGACGGCGAGCCTCGGTACATGGTCACGTGCGACGTGTCGGCGACGGCCGCGGCCCCCGCGTGCGAGCGCGTCGCGGCCGCGTACTTCCAGGCCCTGGAGGGCGGCGGCGACGGCAACGTCAACGTGCGCGTGGCGGCCGTGGGCGCGCCCCGGCCGGCGTGCTCGCGCCTGTTTGCCCCGAGCGGAGCCGACCTCGGCCCGTTCCCGCGCGCGCCCTGAGCTTCGCGCCGGGCGTCCGCCGCGTATCCTTCGAGGGATGCTGCGCAGGCGACCGCGCTCGCCGCGTAGCTCGGCGGCTGGCTCTGACCGTCAGAACGTGTAGCGGAGCCCGAGGGCGGCGTCGGCCATCAGCGGCGTGTCGCCGCCGCCGCGCTGTCCGGGGCGCGACAGCGCGAAGCCCTCGGCCTCGCGGCCCCCGAGCTGCGCGGTGACCGCGAGGTGCCGGTCGACCATGTACCACTCGGCGCCGAGGCGCCCGCCCAGGTACGGGTTGAACCCTTCGGCGCCCGCGTAGCCCAGGTTGGCCAGCGTGCCGCGGGACACGATCGCCTCCATCGTCCCGACGTCGCCCTGCAAGAACAGCGCGACGCGCTCGGTCAGGTGGACCGTCCCGCGCAGGCCGCCGCCGAACGCAAAGAGCGGCAGCGTCACCTGGTGCGCTGCGTCCTGCGCCTCGCTCGTGTCGGTCATCGCGAGCTCGCTCTCGCCGAAGACCATCAGCCAGCGCCAGATCTCGTAGCCGAGCTGCGCGTGCAGCCAGAACGACGGGGGCGCCACGTGACGGAACTGCCCGGCGAAGGCGAGCGAGCCGATCGTCGACTCAAGTACCACGCCCTTGCGTCGCGGACGCGGCGGTGGCGCCTCCGGCGGGGGCGCGGGCAGTGTCGTGTCGACCTCGGCCGTCTTGCCCTCGGGGGGCGCCGTCGCGAAATGGATCGACGCCGGGTCGACGGGCGCGTCCTCCGCCCGCGCCGTGCGGACGTACGCGGGGCCGGCCAGGACGAGACTGCAGCCAAGCGCCAGAGCCGCCTTGCGCACGCTCCGACGCTACCACAGTCCGCCGGCGCGCCACCCGGCACGCCGACCTTCGTGGACGGCACTTCACTGGAGCGAGACGGCCTCGACGGCCACGAGCGCGTGCTCGACCACCGACGCCAGATCGTCCACCAGGAGCATGGGCTCCCACGCGGCGCCGTCGGCGCCGGGGGCCTCCAGGGAGCGGAACGCGAGGCCGAAGAGGGCCCCGCCGAGGGGCGTGAGGCGCGCGAAGGCCTCGTCGCCCGCGAGCCCGAGCAGCACGTGGGGCCCGGCGCTGCGCGCCCATACGTCGGGGCCGCCCGCGACGGCCGGGGCCAGCGAAGCGATCGCGTCGTGCACGCGGTCGACGAGCGTCCTGCTCGCCGCCCGCGGCGCCTCGTGAGTCTCGTGGAGCCTGGCGTCCATGCCTGATCGGCTATCAGGGGCCTCGCCGCGGGGCCAAATTCGGGACGGACGCGCTCCGGCCTACTTGAGCAGCCAGCCGAGGAGCATGCGCTTGGTCGTGTCGCGGCCCACCGACGAGATCGAGTCGACGAGCGGGATCTCCTTGGGGCAGACCTCGACGCAGTTCTGCGCCTTGCCGCAGCCTTCGACGCCGCCCTCGCCCATCACCGCGTCGAGCCGCTCGCCGGCGTGCATCTGGCCGCTCGGGTGCAGGTTGAACAGGCGCACCTGGTTGATCGCTGCCGGCCCGACGAAGTCGCTCGACGGGTTGACCTGCGGGCAGGCCTCGAGGCAGCAGCCGCACGTCATGCACCGCGAGAGCGGGTAGGTCGTCTCCTGGTTGTCCTGCGACTGGCGCGGCCCCGCCCCGAGCTCGTGCGAGCCGTCGAGCTGGATCCACGCCTTGACCCGCTTGAGGTCCGCGAACATCCGCGCGCGGTCGACCATGAGATCGCGCACGACGGGGAACTTGGTCATCGGCTGCAGCGTGATCGTCTCGCCTCCGGGGGCGAGCTGGTCGATCATCGCGCTGCACGACTGGCGCACGCGGCCGTTGATGACCATCGTGCACGAGCCGCACACTTCTTCGAGGCAGACCGACTCCCACACGACGGGCGTCGTCTTCTTGCCGTCGGCGGTCAACGGGCGCTTCTGGATCTCCATGAGCGCGCTGATGACGTTCATGTGCGGCTGCCACGGCAGCTCGAACTCTTGCCAGTAGCTGGAGAGGCCAGGGCCGTCCTGGCGCTGCACCTTGAGGCGGACCTTCTTGTCCTGGGCCATGCTCACGCCTTCTCCGTGGAGGCCGCCGGCGCGTTCTGCGCCGCCGGCGACGCCTTGGGTCCCGACTGGGCGACGGCGCTCGCGGCACCCGCCGTGTCGTACTTGCGCGCGCGCGGCTTGACGAGCGAGATGTCGACCGCGTCGGTCACGTGCACCGGGGTGCCGAGCAGGTCGTAGTCGAGCTCTCGCACGTACCGCACCGTGGCGGGCGAGCCGTTCTCCGCCCCCTGGTGCATCGCCATCGTCGTACGCAGGAAGTTCTCGTCGTCGCGCTGCGGGAAGTCCGGCTTGTAGTGCGCCCCGCGCGACTCGTCGCGGTTGCGCGCGCCCTGCGCGATCACGCGCGCCAGGACGACCATGTTCTGCATGTGGCGCACGAACTGCGCGCCCTGGTTCATCTTTCCCTGGACCGTATCGGTCACGCCGACGCGCTTCATGCGCCCGTCGATCTCGTCGATCTTGGCGAGCACCTTGTCGAGCGTCGCGTTGTGCCGCTCGATCGTGCAGTCGACCAGCATCGTGTGCGCCAGCTCCTGGTGCAGCTGGTAGGCGTTCTCCTCGCCGTCCATCGCGAGGATCGACTCGTACTTCTTCTGCTCGCGCTTCTCGGCGCGCTCGAAGAGGCTCGAGGGCATGTCCCACGCGCTGCGCGCGAGGTTCTTGCGATAGCTCGCGATGGCGGGCCCGGTGGCCATGCCGCCCCAGATGCACGAGAGCAGCGAGTTGGCGCCGAGGCGGTTGGCCCCGTGGTACTGGTAGTCGGCCTCGCCCACGGCGTAGAGGCCCGGGATGTTGGTCGCCTGGTTGCGCGGCGAGCCCGTCACGAGCGAGCCGTTGGCCGAGCGCTCGAAGTCGACCCAGAGCCCGCCCATCGTGTAGTGCACGGCCGGGAAGACGCGCATCGGGTTGGTGTACGGGTCCTCCCCGGCGAACTTCTCGTAGATCTCGAGCACGCCGGCGAGCTTCTTGCGCAGCGTCTCGGACGGGATGTGCGTGACGTCGAGGTAGACCTCGTTCTCGTTCTTGCCGCTCTGGCGGTTGTAGACGCCGCGCTTCTCGTGGAAGCACTTCTTGAACAGCTCGCGGCTCGCGATGTCGCGCGGGACGAGGTTGCCGTAGCCGGGGTACTTCTCCTCGAGGAAGTACTCGCGCTGGCTCTCGGGCACGTCGCGTCCGCGGCGCTGCTCGGTGGGATCGCGCGGGACCCACACGCGCCCGCCCTCGCCGCGCACGCTCTCGGAGATGAGGCGGAGCTTGTCGGCGCCAGGGATGGCCGTCGGGTGGACCTGGATGCACTCGCCGTTTCCGTAGCAGGCGCCCTGCTGGTACGCAGTGCTCGTCGCCGTGCCGGTGTTGATGACGCTGTTGGTCGACTTGCCGAAGATGATGCCGACGCCGCCGGTGGCCAGGCACACCGCGTCGCCGGGGAAGGCCTTGATCTCGGTGTTCTTGAGGTCCTGCGCGACGATGCCGCGGCAGGTGCCGTGGTCGTCGAGGACGAGGCCGACGAAGTCCCACGCCTCGAACTTACGGACCATCTTCTCGCCGGGGACGCGGTCGCCCTTGTCGTCCTCGAGGTCGACGGTCTCCCAGCGGCGCACCTGCTCGTCGAGCGCGTAGAGCAGCTGCTGGCCCGTCGTAGCGCCGGCGAACGCGGTGCGGTGGAAGAGCGTGCCGCCGAAGCGGCGGAAGTCGAGCAGGCCCTCGGGGGTGCGGTTGAACGGCACGCCCATGCGGTCGAGCAGGAAGACGATGCCCGGCGCGGCGTCGCACATCGCCTTGACGGGCGGCTGGTTGGCGAGAAAGTCGCCGCCGTACGCCGTCTCCTCGAGGTGGACCTGGGGGGAGTCGCCCTCGCCCTTCGTGTTGACGCTCGCGTTGATGCCGCCCTGCGCGCACACCGAGTGCGAGCGCTTGACGGGCACGAGCGAGAAGAGGTCGACCGGGACGCCGGCCTCGCAGAGCTTGATGACTGTGGTGAGCCCCGCGAGACCCCCGCCGACGACGACGACGCGGCGGATCTTGCCGGACTCACTGCGAACGAGGTTCTTGCTGGCGGCCATAGCCTGGGCTCGCAGGTAGGGGAAACGGGCCGCCAAGTCAAACGTCGCTGCACGGGGGGCACGAGAAGGTGTCGTCCGTCAGCCGGGGCGCACCCACGTCAGCCGAACTGGACCGAGCGCTTGGTGAACGAGCCGTACGTGAAGCCGGTGATCGGGAACGCGGCGGCCTCGGCCCCCACGGCGAGCGAGGTGCCGAGCGACACGGCGAGCGGGACGAAGTGCTCGTGCGTCGGCAGGGCCATGCGCACGCCGGGCGCCTTCTCGCGGTAGTGGAGCAGCGCGTCGACGTCGCGCTTCTCGACCATCTCCCGGGCCCACGCGTCGAAGTCGGTGGCCCAGGAGGGGGGCGGCGGCGGCGAGTCGCCCCAGGCGATGGCGCGCATGTTGTGGGTGATGAAGCCGCTGCCCACGATGAGCACCCCCTCGTCGCGCAGCGGCGCGAGGCGGCGTCCGAGCTCGACGAGCGCGCCGGGATCGAGCGTGGGGATCGAGATCTGAAGCACGGGCACGTCGGCGCGCGGGTACATCGCCACGAGCGGCACGTACGCGCCGTGGTCGAGGCCCCGCCCGGGATCGCTCGCCACGGGGCCGGCCGGGGAGAGCAGCGCGCGCACGCGCTCGGCCAGCCCGGGGGCGCCCGGGGCGGGGTACTTCACGGAGAAGTACCGGTCGGGGAAGCCGTAGAAGTCGTACACCAGCGGCGCGGTGCGAGTGGCGCCAAGGGTCACGGGCGCGTCGACCCAGTGGGCCGAGATCATGAGCACGGCCCGCGGCCGCGGCATCGCGTCGGCCCAGCGGCGCAGCTCGTCCACCCAGACGGCGTCGTCGAGGAGCAGGGGGGACCCGTGGGCGAGGAAGACGCTCGGGAAACGCGCGGCGGAGCTCATGGCTGACCTCTGGGGTGTGGACCTCCCGCACGCGCCCGCCACGGGCGCAGCGAGCAGAAGCTTGAGGGCGACGCGGCGGTCCACGAAACCATTCGACCATAGGCATCGCCCCCGTTGCCGGAGCGCAACTGTGCGTCTCGACGTGCCGCGCGGTCGGGGTAGGATTGCATCGCCGACGGGGCCTGGCTCGTCGATACCGATGTCGTGGTGCCCGCGCCCGAGCGCGCGCCCCGGGACCCAATTAGGAGAGCTTCACCATGAAGAATCGAAACACCTTCAAGTTCGCGCCGGGACTCGTGCTCGCGGGCGCCGTCGGCGCCATGGCGTTCGGCAGCGGGGGCTGCAGCTCGCTGAGCCAGGCGGCCGCGGCGGCACAGGGATGCGATGGCTTCGGCGCGGCGGTGTCGGCCAGCACCCCCGCCGCGGCGGGAGCCGCCATCGGCAAGTTGGGGCTCGACGCCAACACGACGGCGTTCGTCACCGCGGCGGCGGAGTTCGTGAACATCGCCGATACGATCAACGCCGACGTCTTCACGGCGTGCCACAACATCAACGTGGCGCTCGCCGCGGCGGGCGGCGACGCGGGTGCGCCCGCGAGCGACGCCGGGGTGCCGAGCACGGGCGACGGCGGCACGGGCGATGTCCAGGCAGAGTGCATGGCGGCTTCGAGCGCCATCCAGGCGGCGCTGAGCGCGAATGCCTTCGCGTCGGCTCAGTGCTCGGCGGTGATCTCCGGCGGCCAGTGCCAGCTCGACGCGAGCGCACAGGTGTCGTGCGAGGCCAGCTGCAGCGGCAGCGCCTCGTGCCAGCCGGGCACCGTCGAGGCGCGCTGCACGCCGGGCGAGCTCTCGGGCCAGTGCAGCGGGAACTGCAACGCGTCGGCCACCTGCGAGGGCTCCGCGACGGTCGCGGCAAACTGTACGGGCACGTGCAGCGCGGAATGCTCCGGTTCGTGCTCGGCCAGCTTCACGGGGACGTGCGGCGGGATGTGCACGGGCACCTGCGACGGCATGAACTCGACGGGCACCTGCGCCGGCACGTGCAAGGGCTCCTGCTCGGCGATGGCCAAGGGCTCGTGCGGCGGCACCTGCCAGGGCACATGCACGGGCAACTGCGTCCTCGCGGCGAACGCGATGGTCAACTGCGGCGCCAACGTGAACTGCAAGGGCGGCTGCAGCGTCGCGTACACGGCGCCGCAGTGCGAGGCGGACCTCAGCCCCCCGAGCTGCAACGTCGACGCGAACTGCGAGGCCAACTGCAAGAGCCAGGCGTCGATGAGCGCCAGCTGCACGCCGCCGGCGCTGACCTACGAGTGCTCGGGCACGGTCTCGGCCGGTCTGCAGGCCGTCATCACCGCGCTCGAGACGAACCTGCCCGCGATCATCAACGCGGCCAAGGTCCAGGGCCAGCTCGCCGTGAGCGCGGCGGGTACGCTGGTGACGACCGGCAAGGCCGAGTTCTCGAGCATCGGCAGCCTGTCCGGGCAGGCCTTTGCGTGCGCCACCACGGCCGTGGAGGGCTCCGTCCAGGCGCAGGCGAGCATCAGCGTGTCGGTGCAGGCCAGCGCCAACGTCAGCGGGTCGGCGCAGGCGATGTAGTCGAGACCCCCGCGGAGTGTGCGCGGCGCGCCCGGGTGAACGGCGCGCCGCGCGCGTTTTGTGCGGTGGAACACCGCACTGGCATCCGCGGGTAGGCCCGCCCGAGGGCGCGCCGGCGGCCGGCCGCATCACGCGCCCCTCGGCCGCTTCATCCAGCCGTTGGCGACGATGAGCCCCACGAGCGCCCCCGCGCCCAGGTAGAAGCGCCCCCCCAGCCGCTCGGCGCGCCCGAAGAACGCCCACGCCAGGACGATGCTGTAGATGGGCTCCAGCGCCACCGCGAGGGCCACCGTGTACGGACTCAGCGTCCGGAGTACGCGCAGGCTCCACAGCCACGGGACGACGGTGCAGCCGATCGCCAGCACGAGCAGCAGCGCGAGGTCCCGCATCGACAGCGCCCCCGGCGAGACGAAGTCCCCGGGCCGCGCGAGGAGCGACAGCGCCGTGACGCCGAGCGCCGTCCCGAGCTCGACCAGCGCGACGAGCTCGGCGCGCGCGGCGTGCACGGCCCGCCCGTTGATCGTCCCGAACGCCGCGGAGAACAGCGCCGAGCCGATCCCCATCGCGAGCCCCACGCCGGAGGCGCGCGTCTCGAACCGCACGAGCAGGCTCACGCCGCCGACCACGACGAGCCCGACGAGCAGCTCGCCCGGCCGCACGGCCCGCCGGAACAGGAGCGGCTCGAGGCACGCCGTGAAGAAGGTGCTCGACGACAGGCAGATGACCGCGACGGCGACACCCGCGGCTTTGATGCAGCCATAGAAGAGGATCCAGTGCAGCGCCACGAACACGCCCGCGACGACGAGCACGCGCGCGGTGGCCGCCGTCAGCTCCCACCGGATGCGCCGCCACGCGGCGAGCGCGCCCATCGCGAGCACGACGAACACGAGGCGGTAGAAGACGAGCGGGATCGCCGGGATCGAGATGCCACGTCCGAGGATCGCCGTGAAGCCCCAGACGAGGACGGTCAGGTGCAGCAGGGCGTGGGCGGCGGCGTGCGGCAGCGGGCGCGAGGGCACGGCGAGAGAGGCTCGGGAGGGCCATCCTACGCGATGGGGCCTCCCCCGGCCCGCCCGCGATGGGGTGTCAGCGCCAGGAGCAGCCCTGGTGGGTGCACTCGTACGCGTCGCGCATGTCCTGGCACGACGAAGACGCGCCCTGACACGTGTCGTTGCCGAACGCGTCGATGTTCAGGGTGCAGCCGTCGACCGACCCGCAGTTGGGCGGCACGAGCGAGTCGCAGCTCGTCGGCAGGCCCGTGCACTGGCCGCTGCCCGAGCCCCCGCCGTCGGCAGGCGCGCCCCCCGACTCGCAGGTGAACGTGCCGTCCTCGCGCCCGCCGTACCAGATGTCGGTGGAGCCGCTGATCGAGTCGAGGTACGCGCCCGTCAGGCGCGTGCCGTCGGCGCCGAAGACGAGGGTGGCCGTGCCGGTCGACCGGTCGAGGGGGAGCCCCTCGGAGATGCACACGTCCGCGGTCCACGTGCGCGACGTCATGTCGATGGGGCCGTCGAGGACCTGCGCGAGGCCGCCGTCGTACGCGCCACCCATCGTTGCGAGGAGCACGCCGCCCTGCGCCGTGACGCTCACGCGCAGCCCGCCGTAGGGGACCGCGTTGAGCTCCTGCGGATTCGCCTGGGACCCGGTGTCGCAGAGGCGCCAGAGCCCCGCGAGGTCCTGCGGCTTCGTGACGGCGGGGGCGGCCGCGGGGGTGTCGGTGGGGCCGGCCCCCGGGGTGGCGGCCGTGCACGCGGCGAGGGCGAGGGCGAGCGAGGCGAGGGCGCGAGCGTTCATGGGGGTCATGTCTCCTGTGACCGCCCCGTCGGCCGGACCGCGCCACAGTTGCGTGCGAAGCGTCGCCGTCGTGCGCGGCGGCGGCAGGCCCTCAAGGTCGCCTTCGCAGGTCAAACGACGCATTGGGCGAGTTCGGGAGAGGGGACGCGAGAGTCGTCCGCGCCGCGTGGAAGTGAGGGACGCTCCGGCGACCGCCGGGCGCGGCCCCTCACTGCGGCGTCGGCAGCGAGCACACGTGGGCGATGCACGTCACGCCGCTCGCCGCGTTGCAGCAGTCGCTCGTCACGGTGCACTTGTCGCCGGTCTGCGAGCAGGCCGGGGGCGTCGACTGGCAGATCGGAGCCCCGCCGTCGGCGCCCGCGGCGCAGTACCCGCCGCAGCACTGCGTACCCGACGAGCAGCCCTGACCGTTCTGCTCGCACGGCGGCAGCGACCAGAACCCGCGCATCGCGAGGTTGGTCTCGTCCTGGCCCTCGAGGTGGAAGGCCGGGTGGCTCGGGTCGACGCCGGGCTTGGGGTTCTGGTCGATGGCCGCGACCCAGAGCTGCTTGGTCCCCATGGGGCCGTTCTGCACCGACTCGGCCGGGCCGGTCAGGGTGTTGCCGTAGGTGCGCCGGCTCGTGAAGACGACCCAGAAGTACCCGCCCGCGGCGACCGGGGCGAAGCTCGGCTCGAAGTTCCACGACAGGTCGCGACTGCCTGCGGCGAACGGGTAGCCGTCGCCGTCGACCCTGGCGAGGCGCACCTCCTGGTTGGGCGTGACCGCGCTGGCGAAGTAGAGGTCCGCGGGGCCCGAGGGCGAGTTGGGATCGACCACCGTGCGCGTGTCGGCTCCGGCCGAGCGCGAGTAGAGCACCCACTGCCCGTCGGGGGTGATCGTCGGCCACGCGATGCGGTGGTTCGGATCGCTGCCGGTGGGCACGAGCGTCGTCGGGGCCGAGACCATCGGGTTCTTGGTCGCGTCGAACTGCACGACCTTGAGGTCGCCGGGCGGCGGGTTGTTCCACGTGCTCCACCACGGGACCGTCATCGGATCGCCGGCGTCGACGTAGATGATGCGCTTGCCGTCGGGCGACCAGGTGGGCTCCGCGACGGCGACGCCCGCCATGCCGCTGTTGGGCACCGCCGTGCCGTCCTTGGTGAAGAACATCCCGAGGAAGCCCTGGGTCGCATGATCGTTGGCGAAGGCCAGGCCCTCGGCGATCGAGTTCGTGAGGATGTACTTGCCGTCGGGCGAGACCGCCGGCATGGCCCATTTCACGACCGACGAGCTGTTCGGGCCGCCCCCGTTGGGGCCCCACGTGCCGCCCAGGGAGTAGGTCGGCTGGCTGGTCTGCAGGTCGTAGCTGCCGCCGAAGACGCCGCCGCCGCTGACGAGCGTCGAGCCGTCGGCGCTCACGGTGTGGCACGTCATCAGGCAGCTGCCCTGCGTGTACTTGGTCGGATCGTTGAGCGGCGCCTGGTTGGCGAAGTCGTCGGGCGCGCTCGCGCCCGGCTTGATGCGCAGCACGCGCCCGAGGTTGTTCGACCAGTAGTAGATGGTGCCGAGCATCGACGCGGGCGCGACCGTCCAGGTCTGGCTCGCGATCTGCGTAGCCGCCGAGCCGTCCCAGCGCGCCACGGTGATCTGCGTGGAGCCCGAGGTCGAGTCGGTGAAGGGCTGCCACGTCGCCGCCGGCAGCGGGACCTGCGACGACGGCGCGTTGGTCGCGGTCGTGAAGTCCTGCAGCTCGAAGGTCGGGCTCGTGATGTGGACGTAGTAGACGTCGGTCGCGGCGCCGCCGTTCCACTGCAGGATCGGCGCGTTGATCCCGCGGGGCCACACCGTGCCGTCGTACGGGTACGCCCAGACGACGCCGGGGTCCTTCGTCGTCGCTCCCTGAAGCGCGCTCTGCGTGCTGCCCGGTGCGTTCGCCCCGTTCTGCTGGAGCATGAGCTTGACGGTGAGCGTCGCGCTCGCGGTCTGCGTCCCATCGTTGGCCGTGACCTTGACGACGCCGCCAAGCGCCCCGCCGGCCGTGTAGAGACCGGTGCCGCCGATGCTGCCGACGAGCGGCGTGTCGACCGACCAGGTGATGCCCGTCGTGATGGGCGAGACGCTGCCGTCCGAGTACGTGCCCTTGACGGTGAAGGCCTGCGTCGGCTTGCTGCCGTTGGTGCTCGTGATGGCGGCCGTGAGCGGCGAGATCGAGATCGACTTGAGCGCCTTGGTGGTGCCGAGCAGGCTCCCGCCGTCGCCGGCGTCGCTGGCGGGGCCCACCGCCGCGTCGCCGGACGTACCGCCGCCGTCGGACGAGTCCCACGTGTTGCCGCCGTGGCCTCCGCCACCGCACCCGGCCGCGAGCCCCGCTCCCAGCACGGCCACGACGCCCACGAGCTGCACCCTCCGAGACCAAGCGCTTCGCATCCCCCCGCTAGGAGCACGGGACGGGCCAGCCGCCGGAGGGGACGAAAGCGTCGGAATTTTACGGTGCATTCGGATCATCATACACGCCGCCCGCGCTTGCCATGGATCGCGTCCGATCCACCAGCGCCCTCCCCAAGGCCCCGGGCGCGAGCTATCGATCCCCGGCGGTAGCCATGAAGCACGCGGTGCGCGATCCCTGGACCGGCGCGGAGCTCGCGCAGGTGGACCTGGCCGACGAGGCCGCCGCCGAGCGGGCCGTCGCGGCGTCGCAGCGCGCGTTCGAGCGCACCACCTCGCGTATGGCGTCGTACGAGCGGCGGGAGCTGCTCGCGCGGGTGGCCCAGGAGCTCGAGCGCCAGAGGGACGCGTTCGCCGACCTGCTCGCGCGCGAGGCCGGCAAGCCGATCGCGCTCGCGCGCGCCGAGGTGGCCCGCGGCGTGTCGACGTTCGCGATCGCGGCCGAGGAGGCCACGCGCCTCTACGGGGAAGTGATGCCGCTCGACGTGACGGCGGCGGCGCGCGGCGCGTCGGGCAGCTGGGTGCGCGTGCCGGCGGGGCCTGTGCTCGGCATCGCGCCGTTCAACTTCCCGCTCAACCTGGTGGCGCACAAGATCGCGCCGGCGCTCGCGTGCGGGTGCTCGATCGTGCTCAAGCCGCCGCCGCAGGCGCCGCTGTCGGCGCTGCGCCTGGGCGAGTGCATCGCCGCCGCCGGCGCGCCCGACGGCGCCGTGCAGGTGGTGCCGTGCGACGTCGCCGTGGCCGAGCGCCTCGTGCGCGACGAGCGGTTCGCGACGCTGTCGTTCACGGGCTCGGCGGCGGTGGGCTGGCACCTCAAGGGCGTCGCCGGCAAGAAGCGCGTCCTGCTGGAGCTCGGGGGCAACGCCGCGGTCCTGGTGCACGACGACGCGCCGCTGGCGCGCGTGGCCGAGCGCGTGACGGGGGGCGCCTTCGGCTACGCGGGGCAGGTGTGCATCAAGGTGCAGCGCCTCTACGTGCACCGCGCCGTCGCCGACGCGCTCGTGGCGGACCTGATGCGCAGGGCGCGGGCGATCGAGCCGCGCTCCCCGCTCGATCCCGAGGCGCTCTGCGGCCCGATGATCGACGAGGTGGCCGCGCGGCGCGTGGAGGCGTGGGTGGCCGAGGCGACGGACGCGGGCGCGCGCCTGCTCTGCGGCGGCCGGCGCGAGGGCAACCGGTACTGGCCGACGATCCTCGAGATCGACGGCGATGGCCGCGGCCTGAAGGTGGTCGACGAGGAGGTCTTCGGGCCCGTGCTCACCGTGCACCGCTACGACGCGTGGGACGACGCCGTGGCGATGGCCGACGCCACCCGCTACGGCCTGCAGGCGGGCGTCTTCACCGACTCGCGCGCGCGCATCGCGCAGGCCTTCGACCGGCTGCACGTGGGCGGGCTCGTGGTCAACGACGTCCCCACGTTCCGCGTGGACTCGATGCCCTACGGCGGCACGCGCGACTCGGGGCTGGGGCGCGAGGGGGTGCGCTTCGCCATGGAGGAGCTCTGCGAGCGCAAGCTGCTCGTGGTACGAGAGGCCTGAGAAACGACCATGTCCGACGTCGAAGCCAAGAATCCCCCCCGCGATCTCCCCGCCCGCGCCGTCGGTCCCGACGACCCGCTGCCGCACGTCAAGCACGTCGTGCTCGTGATGAGCGGCAAGGGCGGCGTGGGCAAGAGCTCGGTCGCGTGCAACCTCGCGATGGCGCTCGCCCGCTCGGGCTGGCGCACGGGGCTGCTCGACGCGGACATCTACGGGCCGTCGATCCCGACGATGCTCGGCGTGACGGGCCGGCCCGTGTCGGCCGACGGCAAGACGATCGAGCCACTGGCGCGCTTCGGCATCAAGCTCATGTCGATCGGCTTCCTGCTCGAGGACCCCAAGGCCGCCGTCATCTGGCGCGGTCCGATGCTGCACGGGGCGCTCCAGCAGTTCATGCAGGACGTCGCGTGGGGCGATCTCGACTTCCTCGTGATGGACCTGCCGCCCGGCACGGGAGACGTGGCCCTCACGCTCTCGCAGCGCGTGAAGGTCACGGGCGCCGTGATGGTGACGACGCCGCAGGCCGTGGCGACCGACGACGTCTACAAGAGCGTGTCGATGTGCAAGAAGGTCGACATCCCCATCCTCGGGGTCGTCGAGAACATGAGCTGGTTCATCGACTCGGCCGGCGTGCGCCACGAGCTGTTCGGCAAGGGCGGCGGCCAGGTGGTGGCCGACTTCGCCGGGGCGCCGCTGCTCGGGCAGGTGCCGCTCGATCCGAGCGTGCGCGAGTGGGGCGACAAGGGAACGCCCGTCGTTCAGGCGTCGCCGCAGGCTGAGGCGGCGAAGGCCTTCGCGGCCATCGCCGAGCGCGTGGTCGAGCAGTGCGAGGCGGCCGCCGGCGAGGACGACGCGGGCCCGACGATCGATCGGTCGGGCGGAACGGGCGGCAAGAAGCGGCTGCCGGTCGCGAAGTAGTCGCGCCTAGCGCCGCATCCCGCCGGCGGACTTCACGACCTTGAGCAGGTCGACGTCCTGCTCCTTCTTGAGCAGGACGCCCAGGAACGGCAGCTCGCGCACGAGGCGCTCCTTGCCGACGCCGCTCCGCATGAGGACCGCGATCCAGTCCACCAGCTCGCTCGTCGACGGGCGCTTGCGGATGCGCGGTACGGAGCGAAGCTCGTAGAACGCGACCACCGCCTGATCGACGAGCGCGCCCTCGACCTCGGGGTGGTGCACGCGCACGATGCGCTTCATCAGCTCCGCGTCGGGGAAGTCGATGAAGTGGAACACGCACCGGCGCAGGAAGGCGTCGGGCAGCTCCTTCTCGTTGTTCGACGTGATGAGCACCACCGGGCGCTGCGTCGCCGCGACCTCGTCGCCCGTCTCCGGGATGACGAAGCGCATGCGGTCGAGCTCGTGCAGGAGGTCGTTGGGGAACTCGAGGTCGGCCTTGTCCACCTCGTCGATGAGCAGCACCTTGCGCTCGCTCGACGCGAACGCGCGCCCCAGGGGCCCGAGCTTGATGTAGCGGCGGATGTCCTTGACGTCGCCGTCGCCGAAGCGCGCGTCGTAGAGGCGCTGCACGGTGTCGTAGACGTAGAGGCCGTCCTGGGCGCGCGTCGTCGACTTCACCGGCCAGTGGATGAGCTCCATCTCGAGCGTCTCGCTGATCGCCTGCGCGAGCAGCGTCTTGCCCGTGCCCGGCTCGCCCTTGACGAGCAGCGGCCGCTCGAGGGCGAGGGCGCAGTTGACGGCCGCCTCGAGCGACTCGTTGGTCAGGTAGGTCGGCGTGCCCGAGAAGCGGCGAAAGGGGGTCGACACGGCGAGTTACTTAGCACGCGTAACAACCCCCGGCCGCCTGCGCAGGCGCCGCGACGCCGCGATCGCGACCAGCGTCGCCGCGCACGCGAAGAGGCCCGGCACGAACGAGATCGGCCGGTAGCGGAAGCGTACGACGCCTGAGCCGGACGTGAGCACCGCGCCCACGGTGTTGCGGAGGTTCACGGCCTCGGCGCCGCTCGCGCGCCAGCCGGAGTCCCAGTTCTGGTTGAGCACCAGGTGGTCGCCGGGGCGCGCGCCGTCGACCCGCACGTCGACCGCGTTGGGCGACCACCCGAGGAAGCGCGCGGTGCCCACGCCCTCGACCAGATAGACCTCACCCCGGTAGCCGGGATCGGCGCGCCCCAGCGCACCGAGCTCGCCGGGCCGCCCCTCGTACCCGGGGATGACCGTGCCCAGGCCCTTGAAGTTGTTCAGGCCGTGGAACATGTTGCACTCGATCGTGCCCACGTTCGCGACCTCGGCCGCGAGCGCCGTCGGCGACCACTCGCCGGGCTCGTACTCCAGGCTCGACGGCAGCGTCACCTCGGTCACGAAGCCATCGGCCCGCTCGGAGATCGCGGGGCCGGAGGCCTGGAGGACCATGTCGAGCGGCTGGCGCGCGACGTGCCCGACGTCCCACGCAACCCACGCGACTCCCCCGACGAGGGCGACCTCGAGCCACGCCCGCGCCCGCCCGCTGCGGGCGAGCGCTCGCTCGACGACCGCACCCGCAACGCACGCGAGCAACAGCGCCGCCGGGTACAGCCAGCGCGACGGCACGTGCTGCGACGACAGGAGAGGCAGCCGGTGCGCGAGCGCCCAGGGCGCGTAGGGACTGAAGTGGCCGAACGCGAAGACGACGAGGACGAGCGCGACGAGGCGCAGCGCGCGCGCGCGCCGCCCCGACGCCAGGAGCGCCCCGGCCACGAGGACGCCCAGCGCGACGGTGCCCACGTACATCCCGTGCTCGTGCCAGCTATGCCACGGGATGCCTGCGTGGCTCGCCCCGAAGCCCTGGTCGTCGTTGAGCACGACCTCGGCCAGCTGCTGCAGCGTCATCGACTCGGGCGAGTCGAGGATGCGCGGGTAGCGGTGCATGACCTCGAGCAGCGGCAGGAGCTTGGGCGCCGCGAGGCCGGCGGCGACCCCGCCCGCCACGGCGAGCACGCCGAGGGGCCGCAGCGAACGCATGCCGAGCGCGAGCAGCGCGGCATACGCGCCCAGGACGACCACCGTCTGCGGCAGCGGATAGATGGCGCCGCCGTACGCCATCATCGCGAGCAGCACGCCCATGCCGATCGCCTCGCGCGGACGCGCCGGCCCGAGCGACGGCTCGGCGCCCACCGCGCGGTCGAAGAGGAAGAGCGTCCAAGGCATGAGCGCGTAGAGCAGGTTCCACATGTGGCCCGCGGCGAGCTGCAGCGTGAGCCGCCCGCTGACGGCGAAGACCGCGACGGCGAACGCCAGCATCGCGGGCGACCGCGTGAAGCGGCTCGCCAGCGCCCACGTCCCCGCGGCGGAGACGACGAGCGACGCGATGATCTCGACGCGCATCGCCACCTGCAGCGGCAGGAGCAGGTACGCCGGCAGGAAGGGCGAGACGACGTTCGTGTCGTTCTCGAACCCGCCCCACGCCGGGAAGCCGCCGCACGCGTAGGGGTTCCAGAACGGGAACTGGTGGAAGGTCTTGATCGACTTGACCACCAGGTAGCGGTTCGCCTCGGTCTGGTCCCAGACGTGCCGTCCGTAGCCGTAGGGGTGGTCGACCAGCGGCCGCAGGACGTGGGCCATCTCGGCGGCCACGACGACGACGCTGGCCACGGCGGCCACGAGCTGCGCCCAGCCGAGGGCCGACGCGGGCAGACGACGGCGCAGCTTCGTGAGGGGGGAGGCCTCCGGGGCGGGGTCCGGCACGGGCCCTCTTATATCAGTCGCTCCCGCCGCCCCCGCACCGCGCGTCGCCGGAGGTGCGGGCCACCACGTCGTAGTCCCCGAGCGGCGTGGAGCCGGACACGACGAGCCCACCGGCGAAGGTGCCATCGTCGCCCGTCGCGAGCGTGCCGAGCAGCGTCGTGCGCCCCGAGAGCGGATCGTGCAGCCGGATCTCGACGGGGACGTGAGCGCACGGCTCGCCGTCGGCGCGGACGTCGCCGCGGAGGTGGAGCGGTAGGCCGCGGCGCGGGTCGAGCTCGTCGACGGCGAGCGTCACGACCGACGAGGGGCGATCGTCCTTCTCCGTCGTGGGGCCGATGGCGGTGCTCGCCGAGGGGGCTGGCGCGACGGTGCTCGCGGCTCCGGCGTCGGCGGGCCCGCCGCCGC
>JAJYCT010000468.1 GCA_021778125.1 Myxococcales bacterium | reverse complement strand
CGGGAAACGGCTTCGCCCAAGCCGGGGGACACGCCGAATTGCGCGCCCGCGTCCACGGCCTGCGTCACGTGTTCGCTTGAAAGCAGCGTGCCGGCGCCGATGGCGATTTGCGGGACGCTCTTGCGGATGCGCCGGATCGCCTCCGCCGCGCCGGCGGTGCGGAAGGTGACTTCCATCACTGGCAATCCGCCCGCCAGCAGCGCCTCGGCCAGCGGCACGGCGTCGTCCGGTTGGTCAATCACGGCGACGCAGATGAGCCGTTGTTTGAGAAATGGTTCGTGATTCATACAATTTTTCGGTGATGTTACGAAAATATTTCCGCGAGTGAAATGAAATTGCCCCGCCGTCATCCGTGTTCGCCCGGCCGGCAAACGCAGACGGTGGAAAGGGAAAAGCCGGATTTCAATTTGAAAATTGACACCGCCGGCGTAATCTGCGGTCGCATGAACATCGCCCTCGAACACGTTGCCATTCCGTCGCCCAATCCCGTCGCGTTGAAAAGCTGGTATGAACGCGTCCTCGGCGCGCGCGAGATTTTCAACAACGGCCAGACGCCGCCGACGTGCCTGCTGGTCGCGCTGGCGGCGTCGGCGGGCGCGATGCTGGGGGGGCTCGCGCGGCTGGCGTGGCTCGGGCGCGACGCCCGAAGCGCTCGCGTCGCGGGCGTCGTCGCGGCGGCGGGGGGCGTGATGTACGCGGTGATCGCGCTGGCGCGGTGAGCCGCGCCCGGCGGCGACCGCCGGCTCGAAGTCTCCGGGGAGATGACCGCCTCGAGGGCGTATTGAACGGCCTCGCGACGCCAGCGACCGGCCCGGGGCCGGTTCGGGGCTACCCAAAGCCCGGGCCTCTGTGGCAAAGCAATCCGTACCATGGCCACCGTACCGATGGACGTCCGCAAGGTCGCCCGCTGCCGCGAGATCGCGGCCGAGATCGCCGACGACGTGCAGGGCTACATCGACGCGCACACCACGGTCGGCGTCGAGCGCACCATCCTGCGGGCCTACGGCGCCGAGGGCGTCGACGACCAGGGGGTGCCGCTCGTCAACCTCGCCGTCGACCGCTACCGCGAGGCCGGGCTGCTCGGGCGCGGCATCGCGACCTACGTCGGGCGCGCCCTGCTCGGCGGCGCCACGACGCTCCAGGACGCCGCCGAGCGCGTCGCCTTCTCTCCCGAGCTCGACCGCGGCGAGGGCGGCCCCGGCGTCGACGCGGTGCGCGAGGCGCTGCGCCCGCACACGGAGGCGGCCCTGGCGCGCATCGACAAGGCCCGCAACGAGCGCGAGGCGCTCAAGCGCCGCATTGCGCCCGGCCCGACGCCGCAGAAGTACGTCATCGTCGCGACCGGCAACATCTACGACGACGCCGTGCAGGCCAAGGCCGCCGCGGCCGCCGGCGCCGACATCGTCGCCGTCATCCGCGCCACGGCCCAGTCGCTGCTCGACTACGTGCCGCACGGCCCCACGACCGAGGGCTACGGTGGCACGTTCGCCACGCAGGACAACTTCCGCATCATCCGGCGCGCCGTCGACGAGGCGAGCGAGGAGTGCGGCCGCTACATCCAGCAGACCAACTACTCGTCGGGCCTGTGCATGGCCGAGATCGCGTGGATGGCCGCGGTCGAGCGCCTCGACATGCTGCTCAACGACGCGATGTACGGAATCCTCTTCCGCGACATCAACATGTGCCGCACGTTCGTCGACCAGTACGTGTCGCGGCGGTTCGTCGCGCGCGCCGGGATCGTCATCAACACCGGCGAGGACAACTACCTGACCACGGCCGACGCCGTGGAGAAGGCGCACACGGTCCTCTCCAGCCAGTTCATCAACGAGGCGTTCGCCAGGCGCGCCGGGCTGCGCGAGGGGCAGATGGGCCTGGGGCACGCCTACGAGATCGACCCCTGGCTCGAGGACTCGTTCCTGCTCGAGATCGCGCAGGCGCAGCTCGTCCGCCAGATCTTCGACCGGCACCCCATCAAGTGGATGCCGCCGACCAAGCACAAGACCGGCGACATCTTCTTCGCCCACGTGCACGACGCGATGTTCGACCTGGTCGGCGTCACGACGAAGCAGTCGATCGAACTGCTCGGCATGTTCAGCGAGGCGATCCAGAACCCGCTGCTGATGGACCGGTACCTGGCGCTCAAGGCGACCCGCTACGTCTTCGGGGCCGCCAGGCACCTGGGCGAGGAGATCCAGTTCAAGCCCGACGGCATCGTCGCGAGGCGCGCCGTGCAGGTGCTCGACGAGGCGCTCGCGCTGCTCGAGGAGGTGCGCCGCGACACGATCTGGGAGGCCATCGCTCACGGGGCGTTCGCCGACGTCAAGCGCACGCGCACCGGCGGCAAGGGCTACGCGGGCGTGTTGGAGCGCGACCCGGACTACTGCAACCCGCTGCTCGCGGCGCTCGAGAAGACGAGCTAGGGAGAGGCATGCACCCCACCTCCCCCGCCAAGCCCCTGCGCGCCTACGGCGACCGCGAGGGCGACGGCATGGTGCAGCTCTCGTTCGTGCTGCAGCTGCCGCCGAGCGCGCGCGCACGCGAGGCGGCCAAGCGCTTCGCCGAGGCCCACGGCATCGAGGAGCCGATCGTCGCGACCATGGAGGCGGCGGCCGAGGGGTTCGCCTTCTTCGTGGTCTACGGCCACTCGAAGCACGCGGTCGACGCCGCGAGCATCGACGTCCCCGAAGTGCGCACCGAGGCGCTGTCGCGCGAGGACATCGAGCACCGCATCAAGACGCGCCTGGGGCGCAAGATCGTCGTGGTGGGCGCGTGCACGGGCAGCGACGCGCACACGGTCGGCATCGACGCGATCCTCAACTACAAGGGCTACGCGGGCGACAAGGGCCTCGAGAGCTACAAGGGCTTCGAGGCCTACAACCTGGGCGCGCAGGTCGAGAACGACCAGCTCGCCGCACGAGCGCGCGCGCTCAAGGCGGACGCGATCCTGGTGAGCCAGGTCATCACGCAGCGCAACTGCCACAAGGAGAACGGCCGGGCGCTCGTCGAGCTCCTCGAGCGCGAGGGCTGGCGCAAGGACGTCATCGTGCTCTTCGGCGGGCCGCGCGTGGACCACAAGCTCGGCCTCGAACTCGGCTTCGACGCCGGCTTCGGCCCCGGGACCAAGCCGAGCGACGTCGCGTCGTACCTGGTCGAGCAGCTCTGCAGCCGGCCCGCGTCGGTCCCGTAGCCGTGCGCTAGTGTAGTGAATTCATCTCGCGCAGGCGCCACGAGCGCGCTGAAGATGTCGACATTAGCGGCTCGAGCGGCGTTCAACCGTACTGGAACGGCGCACTCACTGGCTCGAGACCTGGCTCGCGCGCGTCGTCACCGCCACGAGCGCCTCCGAGGTGCTCGGCGAGTAGCGACACCGGCTCCGGGCACGTCCCGTGCGATGGAGCGATCATCAAGTCACGACCACCGACGATCACACCCTGATCCACCGAGGATCGAGCTTACGATTCCGGCTGATCGAGCCTGCGATCGACCGATCACTTCGCTGGATCCAGGCCCATGTGCAGCCTGGTGATCGACCGATCTCACCCTGGATCGCGCGCGCTCTCGGCTTCGTTCGCGCCTGGTGATGCCTTCGTTGCCCCGCGATCGCACCCTGCATCGCGGGATCACCAAGGCTCGACCAGGCCCGGTCTCGCCCTCGATCGCCCGATCACGAAGGCTCGATCGGGACCGATCTCACCCTCGATCGCTCGATCACCAAGGCTCGATCGGGCCCGGTGTCGCCCTGGATCCCGACCGATCGCACGCTCGATCGGCCGAGGATCAAGGCTGCATCGTTCGCGATCGAGGCCTCGTGTCTCGCTGGTTCAGGCGTGGTGCGTCCGATCGCCGGGTCGAGCGCTACCTGCGCCGCGGCAGCATGCCGGGCTTGGCGTTCATTTCTCGCAGGTCGTTGCCCTCCTGCACCTGCTGGGAGAGCTGCTTCGCCTCGTCGGAGCGGGCGGCGTCCGGATCGTAC
>JAJYCT010000467.1 GCA_021778125.1 Myxococcales bacterium | reverse complement strand
CCGATCTCACGGCGGCCACGAGCTGCGTTCAGAACGTCATCCGGTGCGCCGAGCGATGCGGCCTCTCCGTGGCCGACGTCGTGCTGCAGCCCCTGGCGAGCGCCGAGGCGATCCTCAGCGACGACGAGAAGGAGATCGGCGTCGCCGTCGTCGACATCGGCGGCGGCACGACGGACCTCTTGCTCTACGTCGACGGCGGGATCGCGCACACGAGCGTCATCCCCGTGGGCGGCAACAACATCACGAGCGACATCGCCGCCGGGCTGCGCACGCCCATGGCCGAGGCCGACCGGCTCAAGCGCCTGTCGGGCTGCGCCCTCGGCCGCATGGTCGCCGACGACGAGGAGATCGAGGTGCCGGGCGTCGGGGGCCACGGCCCTCGCAAGACCGCCCGCCGCGTGCTCAGCGACATCATCGAGCCGCGCGTCGAGGAGATCTTCGCGGTCGTGCGCAAGCGCCTCGAGGACACCGGCCTGCTCGAGCAGATGAGCGCGGGCGTCGTGCTCACCGGCGGCGCCGTGCTGCTGCAGGGCATGAGCGAGTTCGGCGAGGAGATCCTCGGCATGCCGGTGCGCATCGGCACGCCGACGGGCATCAAGGGCATCACGCAGCTCGTGCAGGGCCCCGAGTACGCCACCGGCGTGGGGCTCGTGAAGTACGGCGCGCAGTCGATCTGCGGCGAGGCGGCGGCGCTTCCGTCCATCCCGCCGCCGGCGCCGCGAGGGCGGCTCTCGCCGCCGTCGATGGCCGAGCCGACCGACGCGCGTACGTCGGGGTTCTGGAACTGGCTCAAGGCGGCGTTCTGAGTGCGGAGAGTGGGAGAGGCACCCACGAAACGGGCTCGACATTTTGGCCCGGAAGCACGCGGTCCCGTAGAGCGCAAACGAAGCTTTTGGACGATGGGAGGAGCAGGGCGATGAGTTTCTCGATCGAGTTCGCGGACGAGCAGCAGACCTACGAGGCGCGCATCAAGGTGATCGGCGTCGGCGGCTCCGGCGGCAACGCCGTCAACACGATGATCAACTTCGGCCTCGAGGGGGTCGAGTTCGTCGTCGTCAACACGGACGCCCAGGCGCTCAACGCCAACGCGGCGCCGACCAAGCTCCCCATCGGCTCGAACATCACGCGCGGCCTCGGGGCCGGCGCGGACGCCGAGAAGGGCCGCAAGGCGGCGCTCGAGGACGTGCAGCGCATCAAGGAACTCATCAGCGGCGCCGACATGGTGTTCGTCACCGCGGGCATGGGCGGCGGCACGGGCACCGGCGCGGCCCCGATCATCGCGCAGATCGCGCGCGAGGAGGGCGCCCTCACCGTCGGCGTCGTCACCAAGCCGTTCCTCTTCGAGGGCCGCCAGCGGGCGCGCCGCGCGGAGCTCGGCCTCGCGTCGCTCGCGGAGCACGTCGACACGCTCATCACGATCCCCAACCAGAAGCTCCTGCTCCTGGGCGACGACGACCTCACGTTCGTCGACGCGTGTCGCAAGGCCGACGAGGTGCTCTACCAGGCGGTCAAGGGGATCAGCGACCTCATCACGCAGAACGGCATCGTCAACGTCGACTTCGCCGACGTGAAGACGGTCATGAGCAACATGGGCCGCGCGCTCATGGGGACGGGCGTCGCCAAGGGCCAGAACCGCGCCCGCCTCGCCGCCGAGATCGCCGTGACCTCGCCGCTGCTCGACGACATCAGCGTCGAGGGCGCGACCGGGGTCCTCATCAACATCGTCGGCGGCCCGGACCTCAAGATGAAGGAGATCCAGGAGGCCGCGAGCCTCGTGCAGGAGCAGGCGCACGAGGACGCCAACATCATCTTCGGGGCGAGCATCGACGAAACGCTCGGCGAGAACGTCAAGGTCACCGTCATCGCCACCGGCTTCGACGCCGCCGAGCGCGAGCAGGCCATGGAGATGGCCGCCCAGCGCCCGAGCCTCGTCCCGCAGACGATCGCCTCGATGCAGCCGCCGCGCACGCTCGGCGCCCCGCAGAGCATGCGGCCCGCGATCGACAGCAACATCCCGGCGCCGAGCGCGCGCCGCCCGGCCCACGCCCACGACGCGCGCACGCAGGCCGCCGCCCCGCAGTCTCGCCCGGCGATCCGCCAGAGCGTCGCGGCCCAGGACGCGTTCCCCAACCTCGACCACGACTGGGATGTCCCCGCCTTCCAGCGCAAGCAGCGCTGAGCCGCATCCTCCAGAGCCAAGCCTCCTTCCTTGAACGCCTCCGCCCATCCCTCCCGGGCGGAGGCGTCATGCTTTTGTTACGCTCCGGGCCGATGAAGAAGGCCCTGCTGCTCGTCGCCCTCTCGGCCCTGGCGTGTGCCCCCGCCGTCCCCGTCGCCGCGCTCGACCGCTGCAAGCAGGGGATGGGTGACGGCAATGACTCGTACGCGCAGCGTCAGGGCCCCGCCTGCCGCATCGTCGCGCAGAGTCTCGTGACCGACGAGAAGCCGGGCCCCGCGCTCTCGTACGCGCGCAAGGCGTGCGATCTTCAGGACTCCGCAGGCTGCGTCCTCTACCTCACGCTCGCGCGCAGCCAGCCCGACGAGCTCGCGCGCGCACGTGTCACGGGGAGCAAGGCGTGCGACGGGATGGTCGTCTCCGCCGGCGGCACCGACGCGCGCCCCAACCTGTGCTTCCTCACGGGGGAGCTCTACGACGAGCTCGAGCCCCGCAGCGCGGGCGATGCCGGGCGGCTCTATGCGCGCGCCTGCAAGCTCGGCGACGAGCGCGGGTGCCCCCGCGCCAAGGCGCTCGGCGTCGACATGCAGGAGCACCCGGCCGAGGCGGTCGCCAAGGCGCCCCCCTCGCCGCCGCCCAAGCCCGTCCCGCCGCCGCCCGCGCCCACCGCCGCGGCGCCGACGGCGACCGTCGTGAGCCAGGTGCTGGCCCCGGCGTGCCACGAGATGAAGACGTGCGTCGCGCTCGAGGTGCAGCAGAACACGCACGGCACCGCCGGCACGCTGACCAACAAGTGCGACCACACGGCCACGTGCCGCTTCTGCCCCGCCAAGGGCGGGCAAGTCGACAAGACGCAATGCCGCTCGCTCACGATCCCCGCCGGCGAGATGCGCACGGGCGCCCCCTCCGGTCTGGTGTTCGACAGCGGCTTCGACGGCATGGGCTACGACTGCACCGAGGAGCACGATCCGCCGGCGTGTCTGGCGCTCTAGCTCGGCGAGCAGCTCGCCGGTGGGGCCGGTGTTGGCGGCGATGGGTCCTGCCGCTACCGTTCCGACCCATGCTTCCCGGAATCTCCGCGCGCCTTCCGGCCGGCACCATGTGCGGGGTTCTCGCCGCCGCCGCCCTGCTCGCGTCCTGCGCTTTCACGACCGCTGCTTCGGACCGTCTCCACTGCCCCGACGAGCACATCGCGTACGCGACCCTCGCCGACGGCTCCCAGCTCGTTCGCGGGTGCGACCGTGAGGCGCTCCTGGCCTGCTACGGCTGTCGGGCGACGGCCGATCTCGCGCGGCAGGCCGGGTTCGAGCTTCGCTGTCCGGTCGAGTCCCTGAGCTACCAGCCGCTCGATTCGATGTCGTCCTACCGTGCGGCCACCGTTGGCATCTCCGGCTGCGGCGCGAGAGCCGTGTACCAGTACCGAGGGGACCAATGGCGGCTCGATGATGCGTCACGTCGGCCGGCGGGCGAGCGATGAGCGACGAGAGGATCAGGGTATCGACATGACCCCTTCGAGCGCGTCGCCCACGGCGTGGTGGGGTACCCGTTCACGAGATCGGCGTGACCAGAAAGGAAAGCCAATGCACGCCAGCGAGTGAAAGCCTCGACACGGTAACGGCCAGGGAGCCGTGAAGCTGAGGAGACGTTTCGCAGGCGAAAGCCGGGGACGGTACCTCGCCCTCCCACTGACTCGGCTGGCAACGCCGGATGGAGGAAACCCCCATGTCCGGTGTGACGGGCGGGCGCCGGGCAACGGACCACGGCTCGGATTGAGGCACCGACGCAGTCTCGAAAGAGGTCGGC
>JAJYCT010000466.1 GCA_021778125.1 Myxococcales bacterium | reverse complement strand
ACGCGGAACCGATGCGACAGCGCGACGGCCTCCGCGCGCGACGCCTCGTCGCCCGCGCGCTCGTCGTCGGCCACGCGGTGCGCCGCCCAGACGCGCGCGGTCCACGCGTTGCCCTCGTCGGGCGTCGCGCGCACGTCGACGGGCCAGCGCGCCTCGAACGGCTCCCCCGCGAGCTTGCCGCGCAGGACCACGTCGCCCGTCACCCGATCGCCCCGCACGCGCGCCGCCACGAGCGTCTCGGCCCCGGCGCGCAGCGAGGGAAGCGTGGCGGGTGCGACGTCGCGCAGCCCGTCAGGCAGCGTCAGCGTGACGTCGCGCAGCATCGCGCCGTACGTCGCCGACAGGACCGCGAGCGCCGCGGCGTCGGTCCCCTCGCCCGGCGCGTACGGGACGACGGCGCCGCCTCCGCCGCGGGCCAGCTCGCCCAGCGCGTCGACGTCCGCGTCTCCTCCGATGGGGACCGCCACCACCTCGGCGCGCGCATCGGGTAGCGCCTCGGCCACCTCCGGCGCCACGCGCGCCCGACCCCGCGTGCCCGCCGACGCGACGCCGTCGCTGAGCAGCACGATCCGCAGATCGTGGTCGTGGTCGCGCGACGGGACGCGCGCCGCCGCCCGCGCGGCCCCCACGAGATCGGTCGCGCCGTCGGCCTCGGTGCCCGCGAGGAACGCGTCGACGTCGTGCGCCGCCGTCGCCCCGGGGACGTGCCATCCCCCCGGCAGCGCGCGGCACCCGAGATCGCACGCCAGGACCGTCACCCGGTCGCGCCGGTCCATCTGCTGCACGAGCGCGACGGCGAGGCGCTTTGCGCGCCGGAGCCGCTCGCCGAACATCGACCTTCCGGTGTCGACGACCACGACCTGATCGCGGCCCCGCTCCGCGATGCGCGCCGGCAGGCGGGGGCGCAGGGCGAGCACGGCGAACCCGTCCTCGCCGCTCGCCTCGGGCTGGAACGCGAACCCGCTCGCCTCGGTCGCCTGGTCGGGCGTCGCGTACTCGACGGTCAGATCGCCCGACGGCACGAACGCCGTGCGCGTCATCGACAGCGACAGCGACGCCGCGTCCCCCGCGCGCGGCGCGAGATCGTAGCCGCGCGCCCGCACGCCCGCGGCGGGGTCCGCGCCGAGGACGCGCACGTCGAAGGTCGCCTCGTCGACGGGAGCCCCGGTCCGCGAGGCGAGCGGGTAGACGTACCGGCGCGTCGCGCCGACGGGCTCGACGTGCTGCGTGTAGGCGAGCACGACGCGCCGGGTACCCCGGCGCGGGATCGGGAAGATCTTGAGCTCCGCGCGCCCCGCGCGCTGCCACTCGAGCAGGGCCGGATCGCGCCAGGGGCCGGGCATCCAGACGATCTCGTCCGCCAGCCTCGGCGCCGCGGGGATCGCGTGCGCGATGACGCCGCCCCAGATGCCCGACGCGCGACGGGCGTCGACGAACTCCCCTTCGACGAGCTTGCCGTCGACCTCGAGGGCGAGCCGCTCGAGCCGGGCCCCCGGGGGCAGCGGGAAGCGCCACACGCCCTCGAGCTCGTGGTCGCTCGTGTTCGCGAACGTCTCGTCGATCTCGGTGCGGGCTATCGCGCCGGCAATGCGCGCCCGCACGTCGTGGCGGATCAGGCGCACCGCGCCGTCGAGCTCGTCCTGCGCACCGGGCCGGCGCGCGCGGAGCTCGCCGAGGCCCGTGGGCAGCCCGTCGTCGTCGCGGTCCGCTTCGAGGGCGTCGCCGAAGGCCACGCGCCTCCCGGGGTCCATCGTCGCCGTGATCTGGAGGCGCGCTCCGGCCCGACCCACCTCGGCCTCCTCGCCCTGGTGGACGCTCGCGGTGTCGCGCGGGCCGCGCACGGTCGCGTCGCCGCGCACGACCGCGACGCTTGCGCGCCCGTCGTCGGCCACCACCGCGAGCCTGCCGTCGGCGGTCCGCACGTCGAGCAGCGGGCTGCGCAGCTCGAACGAGGGGCCCGCGGCCACGTCCGCGAGCAGCGAGCCGGAGCGCAGCGAAAGATCGCGCGGCCCCCGCACCGACACGCGCGTCGCGCGATCGAGGGCCACGGCCGTCCCGCCCTCGAGGACCAGGCGCGCACGGGCCCGCCCGTCGGTCTCGAGCGTCGCCCCGAACGGCATCTCGGCTCCCTCCGCCACGGCGGTCCGGGCGCCCGTGGCCGACACGACGAACAGGGCCGGGCCGGCGCCGGCGCCGCGGACGACGCGGTCGACGCGGAACGACGCCCCGGCCACCGCCACCGGGCGCGCCCGTCCGTCCGCGTGCCACCCGAGCAGGGCGCTGGCGGTCATCGCGACGACCGCGACGGCGGTCAGCACGCGAGGGCGACGCAGGTGAGACACGAACGTACGGCCGGTGGCGAGGGGCAGCTTCACGGGATCCTCCGACGCACCAGCAACGGAGACGATCTGCCCGACCTCGCACCTGCGCCGGCGTGCACGCGGCGCGCCGACGTCCGCCGGATGGCCACCTCAGTACTCGAAGCCCGAGCCTCCGATGAACTCCCGCAGGATCGACGTCGGGGGGACGTGGTCCGGGTAGATGGTCACGAAGTGGTCGATGAGGCGGCGCAGGCGGTAGGCGGTCGTGTACCCGGCGTGCTCGCGCGGGACCTCGAGCAGGTACCGCTCGGCGTACACCTTGAGGACGGACACCTCGTACGCGAGCGAGCTGTCGAAGACGACGTCCGCCTGGGGCAGGAACGGGAAGATGTGGCGGCGCTCCCCGTCGCGGACCGCCGGCCAGCGCAGGATGTTCTCGGCCGCCGACAGGTTGCGCGTGTGGCGGTCGCGCACGATGCGCCGCAGCAGGCGAACGTCCGCCGTGCTGACCGACGTCAGCCGGTCGATCGGCAGGCCCACCACGGGGTGGATGAAGATGCGAAAGACCTGCTCCCGCCGCGCCGCGTCGCCCAGCAGGGCGGGGTTCAGGCCGTGGATCCCCTCGAGCAGCAGGACGTCCTTCGGACCGAGGCGCAGCGCCGTGCCCCCGGCCGGGTGGCTCTTGCCCGTCACGAAGTCGAAGCGCGCGGTGCGCACCTCCTCGCCCGCCAGCAGCCGCGCGAGGTGCTCCTGCAGGAGGCGGAGGTCGGTGGCCTCGAGCGCCTCGAAGTCGAGCGCCCCGCCCGCGTCGCGGGGCGTCTTGTCGCGATCGACGTAGTAGTCGTCGAGCGAGATCGCGCGCGGCACGATCCCGTCGATCTGGAGCTGGACGGTCAGCCGCTTGATGAACGTCGTCTTGCCCGACGAGGAGGGGCCGGCGATGGTCACGATCCGCAGGTCGCGCCCGCGCGCCGCGGCGGTGTCGGCGACGCGGCCGATGCGCTTCTCGTGGAACCCCTCGGCCGCGCGGATCAGCTCCGAGACCTCGCCCGTGATGCAGCGCTGGTTGAAGCTCCCGACGCTCTCGACGCCGAGCGTGCGCAGCCACGCCTTGTGCTCCTTGACCATCTCGGAGGAGCGCGGCGCGCCGTTGCCCGTGCCGCCGGGGATCGAGGGGTCGCCCACCTCGCGCGCCCCCGGAGGCAGGTACGCCGTGATGACCTCGCCGAAGTCGAGCAAGAGGCCGCCGGCGTGCGTGCGCACCCCCAGGTCCGCGAGGACGCCGGCCCGCGCGAGCAGCGGCGCGAGCGACAGGGCGTAGACGCTCCCGCACGTCACCAGCGGCACCGTCGCGTCGCGCCAGGACCGCAGCATCGCCACCGCGTCGTCCCAGCCCTGGGCGGCGAAGTGCGTCAGCGCCTCCTCGACGGTCCACAGCTCCTCCACGAACGCCACGTCGCGCTCCGCGAGCGCGCGCACCTCGGCCTGCAGATCGCGCGCGAGCGCGCCGACGTCCTCCCCGGGCGGCGCCTCGACCACCTGCGCCGACGAGAGGGAGGGGCCGAGGCGCAGCGGGACGCCGGGGGCAACGCGCCCCGCGGCCTCGAGCAAGAGGAGCCCCGCGCTGCGACGCACGACCTCGCGGCCCTCCCAGGTCGGCGGGGCGAGGCGG
>JAJYCT010000465.1 GCA_021778125.1 Myxococcales bacterium | reverse complement strand
TCGCTCCGACCCAGAGAGGCCTCGCTCGCCTCGAACGAGGCCTCGCTCCGGGCCAGGGAGGCCTCGCTCGCCGCCGGCGAGGCCTCCGTCGCGCGCGGGAGGCGCTCGCTCGCCTCGACCCTCTCCTTGCAAGGCCGCGACTCGCCACGCCTTTCCGGAAAAGCGACCGCGCCCCTTCACTTTCTGGAAAGGACTCGCCGCCTCGCGCCGACTTCAAATCCTGGAAGAGGCACGAGATCCGTGGCCGACCGGCCCCGGGTCCCGGCACGCCTCGGAGAGGAGCTGAAAGGACATGACCCAGAAGACAGGCAGCAACAAGAGGGCCACCCGCGTGGCGCAGCTCATCGCGGGGACGAAGAAGCACTTCCCGAACGGGAATCAGACGATCACGCTCGAGGGTGCTTCCGCGACGATCGACGACGCGACGAAGGAGATGCAGGCCTTCGTCGACCACCGTACGGCCGTCGTGACGGCGCAGGCCACCGCACGGACCACGGTGCTGGCCGAGCGTGCCGCGATGCCGGCCTTGATCGCGTTCATCGACGCGTTCGAGGCCTTCGTCCGGCTCACGTTCGGCCCCGCATCCGCCGTCCTGACCGACTTCGGGCTGGCGCCCCGCAAGGCGCCCGCGCCGCAGACGGCCGAGCAGAAGGCGGTGGCGGCCGCGAGGCGCAAGGCAACGCGCGAGGCTCGCGGCACGAAGGGACCGAAGCAGAAGAAGGGCATCCACGGCAACGTCACGGCGCAGCTCGTCGTGACGCCCGAGGAGTCCTCCGCCGCGCCGGCCCCGGCCGCCGCCCCCGCCACGCCGGGCGGGAGCGGGACGCCGCCCACTCCCCACACGGGGAGCTAGGCGCGCGTCGACAACCAGAGGCCCGGGGACGCCCCGCCGTGCGTGCGGACGGGGCCTCCCCGGGCTTCGACCTATTCGCGACCCACAAAAGCCCAGCGCGGGCTCGCCCGCCGAAGCGGACGGCCCGCGCCGAGGTGTCACCGCGGAACGCGACGGGCGCAAGCCCGCATCAGTTCACGCAGATGGCCGTGATGATCTGCGCGAGACTCCCGCACATCGTGCTGGCAGGGCCGCCGCCGTCCGCCCCGAAGGCGGCCATGCAGTCGGCGCTGTTGTTCACGGCGCTGTTCTGCGACGTACACGCGCCGCCGGACGCGGTGTTCCAGCAGTTGTTGTTGGTGGTCGAGTCCGCCGTGCACGCCGTGCTGCTGCAGGCGCTGTTCAGGCACTCGAGCAGCGGCGTGAACAGCTGCGCGCACGCCGGGCCGTTGGTCGGATCGACGATGGCCATGCAGCCGGACACGTTGGCGTCGAAGGCACCACCCTGCGCGTCGAAGATCAGCCCGCCCGTGCCGGAGGTGCCGCCCGCGTCCGCGGCCCCGACGATGCAGGCATTGCACGACGCGTTCGCCGAGTTCCACGTGCTGCAGGTCGTCGAGGTGGCCGTGGCGCTGGCACACGCCGTCTCCCAGGCCGTCTCCTGCGACGCCGTGCACGCGCCCGCCTGGTGCACGACCGGGACGTACGAGAGGATGTTGCTCGAGGGCACGGTCGACAGAGGCGTGCACGCGCCGGCGTCCGACCCGCCGCTCGACGAGCCGCTGCTGCTGCCCGAGGAGCTACCGGAGGAGCTGCCCGACGAGCTACCCGAGGAGCTACCCGACGAGCTGCCGGAGGAGCTGCCGGAGGAGCTGCCGGAGGAGCTGCCGGAGGAGCTGCCCGAGGAGCTGCCCGACGAGCTACCGGAGGAGCTGCCCGACGAGCTGCCGGAGGAGCTGCCCGACGAGCCGCTGCTGGTACCGCCCTCCTCGAGGGAGGTGGTGGTGGTCGTGCTCGAGCAGCCGACGGCCGCGGACACGAACGGGATGGCGATGGCACACGCGGAGATGAGGAGGCGTCGGTACATGGGCGCATGCGGTAGCGCGAAGTCTGGAGCGAGTCCAGCCATTCCTCGAGGCGAATTGTCCCAGATCGCATGACGCGTCGAGACATCCCGCGTCAAGACGCCCCGGGGAGGCGCGCCGTCAGGGCGTCCCGGGGGCGGGGCGCCGCGCGGGGCACGGCACGTCCGCCCGCGCGCGCCCGGTGACCGACACGTACATGCGCAGGTAGCCGGCGTGCGCGTAGACGCCCGGGACCTCGACGCGATCGACCTCGCCGCGGAAGCACCCGTCGCGCGAGCCGAACGTCAGCGCGTCGCCGAGCTTGTCGCGGGCCTCCTTGAGGCGCGCGCCGATGTCGAGGCGCAGCGCGGCGCGGGCCTGGTCGCGGATGCGGTCGCCGTCGGCCAGGGCCTTGAGCGACAGGAGGAAGTTCCTCGTCTCGATCGTCGGCTCGAGGTCGGGCACCGACAGCTCGTTGTCGACGACCTGCGGGTGCCCGGCGAGGAACAGGTCCCCGTCGAGGTCGGTGTCGATGCCCAGGCGGTGCACGGGCCCGGCGATGTGCAGCCGGAGCACCACCTCGCCGCCCGACTCGTAGAGCTCGGGCTTCTCGAGGTAGACCGACGGGAAGTCCGCGGAGAAGTAGAGGCGCCCGCCGGTGAACGCCACCGTCATCGCCCGCGTCAGCTCGTCGTAGCGGGCGGCGATGGGCACGCTCACGGTGAACGGGCCCGCGGGCAGCGACGCGACGTTCGACAGCGGCGGCAGCTCCGGCGCGGGGCCCGCGTCGTCCGCCGCGCCGGGCGCGCTCGCCTCGGGGCACGGCATCGTGATGGAAGGCGCGACGACGATCGCGACGTCCTTCTCGAGGCCGCCGGCGAGCACCGTCGGCGCCGCCTCGAGCTCGAGCACGCGCAGCTCGGCGCACGCGTGCGCGTCGCCCACGGGCAGGTCGATGGGGCGGGCGATGCGCGCCTGCGCCTCGCCGAGCAGCGGCCGCAGGTCGTGCGCGAACGCGCGCAGCGTCTCGGCGATGGGCGCCTCGATCTTCGCGTAGACGCCCGCGATCTGGTCGGCGAAGACGACCGCGCGATCGGGCGAGGTCACCTTCACGTCGACGTCCTGCAGGCGCACCTCGTAGCGCGACGTGACGACCGGCTCGGCGCGCACGCGCAGGTCGAGCGGGAGCTCGAGGGTCTTGAGCGGGACGTCGAGCGTGGCGTGGACCGCGGTGGCGATCTCGACGCGGCCCTGCGCGAAGGAGAGCGCGAGCGGCCCGCGGCGCCAGGTGTACCTGCGGTCGGTGCCGAGCAGCGGCGTGGTCCCCTCCCCCGTGGTCGGGACCTGCGCCTCGAGCAGATCGCGCAGGCCGTCGGAGGTCACCGCGAGGTGCACGACGACGCGCGACGGGGCGGGATCGGCCAGCGGCGGCGCGCCCCCGGGCGCGGGGCGCGGCGGGTAGACCGGCCCGAAGCGCGAGCACGAGGCGAGCACGAGGGCGGCGGCGAGCGTTCCCGGGAGGCGCACGCCCCGGGGTATACCCAGGCCGCGCGCCTAGGGCGAGCCGTCCCTGTACGGGTTGTCGTTCGGCTGGGTGCTGGAGAGGACGTTGCCGCCCGTGCCCGAGGCCCGCGGCGCCATGATCTGCGAGGCGCCGAAGGGCGAGAACGGCAGCTGGAAGGCGCTCTGGAACGACGGCACCTTGGGGAACAGGAAGTTGGGCACGTGCGCCCAGTCGCCGAGCACGATCGTCGTGCCGCTGCCGCCCAGGTGCCCGAGCGCGTCGTAGGCGTGCTCCATGACCTCCATCGGCGTGACGCCCGCGGTCTCGGCGCGGCGCTCGGCGGCGTGCACCGCGGCCTGCTGGCGCGCGAGCTCGGCGTCGGCGCGGCCCTCGATGAGCTTCGCCTCCGCGGCGGCCTGCGCGCGCAGCTTGCCGACCTCCAGCTCGGCGCGCGCCGCCTTGCGCGCGGCGGCGAGCGCCGCGAGCCGCTGCTCGGCCTTGAACTTCTCGTTGTCGGCCTCTTTGGCGAGCTCGAACCGCTGCTCCTCGGCCTCCTTGCCGAGGAGCAGCTCCTTCTCCGCCGCCTCGGCCTCGACCTCCGCCTT
>JAJYCT010000464.1 GCA_021778125.1 Myxococcales bacterium | reverse complement strand
CCGAGTTCGGCCCCGCGAGCCGGGCCCGCGTTCGCCGAGATCCACTAGGTCAGGATCGGCGAGAGGATGCCTGCGCTGATCGCCACCGCACCCACGATGGAAAGCATCAGCGCGACATTCGATGCGGGCGGCACGAGAAACAGCGCCGCGGCCAGCACGGCAAACGCCGGCGCAACGAGCCACCGGGTCGTGTCGGGTTCGACCAAGGGCGAGAATACCAAGTGCCTGTGCCACGGTAACCGCCCGGAAATCGACGTGTGGCAGTCGTAGTCGGACCGAGTGATCCTCCGCGCTTCTGCCGCGGAGGTGGCCATGGACGACCAGGATCGGGCCCGATGGACCAAGCTCGTCGCTGACTACGAGTCGAGCGATCTCACGCAGCGAGAGTTCGCCAACGAGCGCGGGGTCTCGTACGCCAACCTGCGCAACTGGATCTACCGCCTGCGCAAGGAGTCTCGCCCGCTCGCGCCGGAGCCGGAGCCGGAGAAGGCGTCTGGTCAAGCTCCCGCGGCGAAGAAGCCGTCGAGGGACTTGCAGCTGCGCTCGGTGCGCGTGGTAGCGTCCGCCGCGAAGCGGCGGACAAGGGAGCCGGCGCAGCGCGACGGCGACAACTTCCTCGAGCTCGTCCTCTCGTCCGGCGCCCGGCTGCGCTTCCCGGTCGGTACGGATCTCCGCTACCTGCAGGCCATCGCCGCGGCCCTGTGATCACTATCCCGCGGTCCGTCCGGATCTTCATCGGCTCGACGCCGATCGACATGAGGAAGTCGATCGACGGGCTGATGGCCATCGTCCAGGTCGAGCTCGAGAAGGACCCGTACTCAGGGCATCTCTTCGTCTTTGTGTCGCGCCGCTGTGACAGGGTGAAGATTCTGACCTGGGACAAGGGCGGCTTCTTCCTCATCTACAAGCGCCTCGAACGCGGACAATTCAGGCTGCCGCACATGGACCCGTCCTCGATGTCGATTGAGATCGACGCGACGCAGCTCGCGATGCTGCTCGACGGGATCGATTTCGGGCGGGTGCGGCGGCCCCAGCACTGGCAGCCGCCCCAGTCGGATCGTCCGGGCGGTCGTCCCATGGACAAACCGATCTCGCCGTGATCTACAGTCGCCAATGGGCGGCGACGATCATCGCTGCGAGTGGCGGGACAAGGTCGAGAAGCTCGAGGCTGACCTTGGGTACGCCGGGCGCGCGGTGGACGCGGCCGAGAAGATCGTCGCCCTGCAGAAAGAGCAACTCCGCATCAAGGACGACGCGCTCGCAACGCTGGGTGAGCAGCTCAACTCGATGCAGGCGACCGTCGAGAAGCTCCAGCGCCACGTCTTCGGGAAGCGCTCGGAGAAGATGCCTTCCGTGGCGGTCGCGATCCGCGATCCCGAACGTGCCGAGGCCGAGCGGATCGCTGCGCAGCAGACTCGCCGCGAGAACATCGAGAAGAACCGCCAGCTCGCCACGCGCCGCATCGAGCACAAGGTGCCCGACGAGCGGAAGGTCTGCCCGAAGTGCGGTGGCCACGATTTCACGAAGCTCGGCGACGGCAGGATGACCGAGGAGTACGAACTCGTCCCGGCCATGGTCGAGCGGCGGCTCCACATCCAGGAGAAGCTCCGGTGCCGATGTGGGGAGACCATCCTCACCGCGCCGGCACCGACCAAGGTCTACGACAAGGCACGCTTCGGTCCGGCTTTCATGGCGCAGGTCGCCGTCGCAAAGTGCGCCGACTCACTGCCGCTGTACCGCCAGGCCAAGGCGTACCAGCGCGTCGGCGTGCACGTGAACGACTCGACGTTGGGCGATCTCTTCCGCCGGACCGCCGAGATCGTGGAACCCTTGTACGAGAGGCTCCTGCGCTTGATCCGCGAGAAGGAGATCGTGCTCGCGGACGAGACGACCCAGCGCGTCCAGGAGAAAGGCAAGACGCGGACTGCGTGGCTCTGGAGCTTCATCGGGCGTGACGAGGTCGAGCGAGAGCTGATCGCCTACGTCTTCTCGCGGAGCCGCTCCGGCGACACACCGGTCGAGGTGCTCGGCGAGACGAAGGGCAAGCTCGTGGCCGATGCGTACAGCGGGTACAACAAAGTCACGACACCGAGCGGGCGCGAGCGCGCCGGCTGCATCGCCCACCTCCGTCGCCGCTTCTTCGATGCGCAGTCGGCTGCCCCCGAGGCTGCCAACACCGCGATCAACTTCATCCTCGACGTGTACCGGATCGAGCGCGCCGCGCTCGACGCCGATCTCCTCGGCACGCCCGAGCACCTCGAGATGAGGCAGACGCAGAGCAAGGCGGTGATGGACGCATTCAAGACGTGGCTCGTCACCGAGCAGGGCCGGCATCCACCGCGCGGCCCGATGGGTGACGCGATCAGCTACGCGCTCGGGAACTGGGACGCGCTGACGCTCTTCCTCACTGACCCGCACCTACCCATCGACAACAATGCCTCCGAGCGCGCGCTCCGCGTCGCCGCCCTCGGCCGCAAGAACTTCCTGTTTGTCGGGAACGACGAGGCCGGGGAGAACCTCGCCGGCCTCTACTCGCTCATCGCGACGTGCGAGGTGAACGGCGTCAACCCGGTCGCCTATCTCGCCGACATCCTCCTCCGAGTGCAGACGCACCCCGCGTCTCGCATTGACGAGTTGCTGCCGCACAACTGGAAGCCTCCCCAAGCCCAGCCGTCGGCCTGAAGCCGGTCGGCGGCGAACACGAACACCGAGGAGAGGAGCAACAGCCCGCAGCGGCGCGGGCGACGAGAGACCTACGTCAAGACGACCAACCCCGGCCGGTTACGGTCGTGCAGCCAGTTGGTGCTGCGGTTCCGGGAACGGAAGTCTCGTCCGAAATGGCACCGCAAGTGCCGTTCGTCTCGACGTAGTGGAATCGGTAAGAGCCGCTCGTGCCTGTTCCAATCGAGCAAGTGAATCCGCTCGACCCACCGCTGCCGCTGTCACTTCCACCACATGCCGCGAGAACGACGACGACGAGCACGGCCGTGATTCGTCTCATGTCAGTCCTCCATGGCCCTGGTGCGAGCGCGCGGATGCGTCTCTGCGACTAGGTCCTCGCACGGTATCCAGAGGACGGACACGGTCAGTACGACCAGGGGTGGCGGTCGTCTTCGGGTGACTCCAGGTCGAGAGTCACGACTTCGTTTCGGTTCCTCGAACGGTACGGAGAAGCTCCTCTGCGCTCTGAGGAATCACGAGTAGCGCCGGTCGCATGAAGCTCATGTCCCTTCACCGCGCAGACTGGTAGTCTCACCTCCTCGGAGGGACCCGATGGCTCGCTGCGGGGCGATGCTCTTGGCCTTGTTGCTCGTGCTTGGTCCGACGACCGTCGTCGCCCGTGGCGGGCATGGCGGCGGGCACTCCTCGGGTTCGAGGTCGTCCCACTCGTCGGGCTCGCACTCGTACCGTTCGACGCGCAGCACGTCGAAGGGCTCGTCTCACGCGGCGCACCGCAGCTCCGGCACGTCGCACCGCACGTCATCGGGCTGGCACCGCTCCTCGACCCGCTCGTACTCGTCGAGCCACGGCTCGCACCGGGGCACGGGCCACTCGACGGTGACGCGCTCGACGACCAAAACGCGCCCGTACGCGGTGAGGTCGCATTCGACCAGCACGCGGACCAGCCACGGCAAGACGAAGCGCGACCCCGAGCAGCGCCGGGCGTACATGAAGTCGCATCCGTGCCCGTCGACCGGCAGGACCTCCGGTGCGTGCCCCGGGTACCAGGTGGACCACCGTCAGGCGCTGGCCTGCGGCGGTTCGGATGCGCCGTCGAACATGGAGTGGCTCACGGTCGCGGAGCACAAGGCGAAGCACAAGCACGGGGCGGGGTGCCGGACGCGGTGAGGAGGACGGCATGGACACCCTCACCATGAACATCGCGCGCGAGTTCTTCGCCGCCATCGTGGATGGCACCAAGCGCATCGAGTACCGGGAGCTGAAGCCGTACTGGAAGGTCCGCATCGAGCCGATGACGACGCCGTTCAAGCTGCGGCTGCTCAACGG
>JAJYCT010000071.1 GCA_021778125.1 Myxococcales bacterium | reverse complement strand
GATCTGCGTCGCCGCCCCCCGGGCCGATCCCCGGGTTGGAGTCGGAGCTACCGCACCCGGCGGTGGCGAACGCGAGGCAGAGACCGGGAATCGACCAAGCCAGGGCAAGACGGCGCATCCCTTGACTTGTGTCACCGTGCGGTGCCCCGGTCAAATGGTGTCGGGCGCCCCGGGGCGCGCCGCGTCGCTCACCTGCGGGCGTAGAGCGACTCGTAGTCGAAGTTGATGGTCGTGATGAGGCTCGCGTTCCGGCGCCCGAAGACGTCGCCCGTGCGCGCGGCCGCCAGGTTGTACAGGTACGCGACGTCGATCTTGAACGGCTGGAAGGCCACGCTCATGCCGGTGGTCCAGGTCGTCTCGTCGAGCCCGGCCCGGGCCCACACGCGCCTTTGCACGAGCGCCTGCTCGGCGCCCACGGTCGGGTGGAGGTCGAACGACGACGTGCCGTCCAGCGCGCTCGAGCGATCCAGCCCCACGCCCCCCACGTCGAGCAGCGTCCCCGTCCAGGGCGAGTAGGCGACGCCGAGCCGGTACTCGTACGAGCGCAGCAGGCCGGACCTCGACACGCCCGCCTGCGTGCGCGTCTCGTCGTCGTGGTTGAGGATGACGCGCACGCCGGCCTCCCAGTGCTCGTCCGGCTGCCAGTGCAGGCCCACCCCTCCGGAGGGCAGGTACGACGTCTGGTAGCTGATGGACGGCGCGCCGCTGTCGGGCTGCAGCGTGGCCTGCGACAGCTCGTAGGCGCCCATGAAGCCGAGCGCCCACGTCTTCGACAGCGGCTTGGCGAACTTGATGAAGAGCGACGTGTCGGACAGGTCGCCGCGCGACGGGGGGCGCGACGCGCTCGGGACGAAGTCCCAGACGTGCACGCCCACGCCGCGCTGGCCCAGGGCGATGACGTAGAACGCGGCGTCGTCCCAGAACGTCGGCGTGGTGAAGCCCACGGCGCTGAACGTGAAGAGGTTGCCCGTGTCCTGGTAGCGCACGATCCCCTCGTCGAAGATCGCGCTGCCCGCGTCCCGGTAGACGAGCCCGTAGTTGCCCGTCGTCGCGCCGTCGCCGCCCATGCCGATGGTGCGCACGCCCTTCTTGACCTGGCCGCCGGCGAACTCGCGGAGCGCGGTCTCGGGGCCCGCCTGCGCCTCTCCGGCGAGGGCGAGCAGGGGGAGGGCGGTCAGGGCGACCAGGACGGGGAGGCGCATTCTCGTGCGGGCAGGGCCGTGGGCGGCGTCGAAGAGCGACGGGGAGCGGCGAGGGTCGTACGTATAGCGCGCGCCCGCATCGCTTCCACGATTGTCGAAGGAGCCCTTGGCGGGATACTTCGACATTGTTAGAACCAGTCGTCGCGATGAAGAACCAGAGGGCGGGCGTGATGCGAGAGCTGGCGTTCCTCGACCGCTACCTCACGCTCTGGATCTTCCTGGCGATGGGGGTCGGCATCGGCGTCGGCGCGCTCGCGCCGGGGGTGCCGGCGACGATCGAGCGGCTCAGCGTCGGCACGACGTCGCTGCCGATCGCGCTCGGCCTCATCGTCATGATGTACCCGCCGCTCGCGAAGGTCCGCTACGAGGAGCTCGGCCGGGTCTTCCGCAACAAGCGCGTGCTCGCGCTCTCGCTCGTGCAGAACTGGCTCATCGGCCCCGTCCTGATGTTCGCGCTGGCCGTCGCCTTCCTGCGCGACCGGCCCGAGTACATGCTCGGCCTCATCCTCATCGGCCTGGCGCGCTGCATCGCGATGGTCATCGTGTGGAACGATCTCGCCGGGGGCGACGCCGAGTACTGCGCCGGCCTGGTCGCGTTCAACTCGATCTTCCAGGTCCTCTTCTTCTCCGTGTACGCGTACTTCTTCGCGACGCTGCTGCCGTCGTGGCTGGGGTTCGAGAGCACGGTCGTGCACATCACGATCGGCGAGATCGCCAGGAGCGTCGCCATCTACCTGGGGATCCCGTTCGCCGCGGGCTTCGTCACGCGGCGCGTGCTCGTGTCGGCCAGGGGGCGCGACTGGTACGAGGCGCGCTTCGTACCGCGCATCGGCCCGATCACGCTCGTCGCGCTGCTCTTCACGATCGTGGTGATGTTCTCGCTCAAGGGCGAGGCGATCCTGCAGCTCCCGCTCGACGTCGTGCGGATCGCGCTCCCGCTGCTCGTCTACTTCGTCGTGATGTTCGCGGTGTCGTTCGCGATGAGCAAGCGCGTGGGGGCGAGCTACGCGCAGTCGGCGACGCTGTCGTTCACGGCTGCGTCGAACAACTTCGAGCTCGCCATCGCGGTCGCCGTGGCGACCTTCGGGATCCACAGCGGCGCGGCGTTCGCGGCCGTCATCGGCCCGCTCGTCGAGGTGCCGGTGCTCATCGGCCTGGTGCACGTCGCGCTATGGATCGGGCGGAGGTTCTTCCCGGAGACGTCCCTCGAGGTCGTCGCGCCGCCGCGCGCGACGCCGGGGGCGCGCTCGTGAGCTCGGTCGCGTCGGCCCGGAGCCTCCTCTTCCTGTGCGTCGCCAACTCGGCGCGCAGTCGGCTCGCGCCCCGGAATCACTGCGCGGTCGGCGGGCGCCCGACGCCGCTCTCGCTGGCCGCCTCCCAGCGCATGTTGTCGAAGAGGATCGCCGAGTCCTTCAGGCCGTCGAACGTGTCGGCGACGATGACGCGCATCACGATCTGCTCGCCCGGCTTCACCGGGAACTTCGTCGTGAGCCAGCCGGTGCCGCCGCCGTACACGTAGAGGTTGCCGTTCACCGCCTGCACCGTGTCGTTGGCGCTCTTGGCCGCGCCGTCGTAGCCGGTGCCGGCGAGCGTCCCGAAGATCATCTGCGTGGGATCGCCGCCGAGGCCGACGCAGTTCGCGATCGCGGCCGACTTGTCGGGCGAGAGGCCGGCGGGCCCCGGCGGGGCAGGGCAGAGCTGGAAGAAGCCGCTGTTGACCGTCGCCGCCAGCCCGTGGCCATCGCGGGCCACGTTCTGCCCGCTCAGGCCCGCGCTCGTCACCAGGACGAAGAACGCGTCGTTGGCCGCCGAGTCCCACCACTGGTTGAACTCCGAGCTGAGGAACGCGAAGTCGAACACGACCGTCTCGACGTTGCTCGGGACCTTGACCGTCAGCGTGAGCTCGGCCCAGTCCTGCACGTTGACGCCGCCGGACGCCGCGCCGTTGGTCAGCGAGGCGCAGTCCGTGCCCAGCAGAGGGATGTCGGCGCACGCGTCGCTGATCGCGAAGCCGGAGGGGTCGAGCGCGGCCGAGTCCCGGGGGTCGGACGCCGCCCACGGACCGTTGGACATGCCGACCATCGTCTTGCCTTCGCGCGCGGTGTTGGCCCCGAAGCTCGAGACGATGGCCGTCTGGATCGCGGGCTTGGTCGCCGACGTCCAGAGCGTCTGGCCCGGGCCGAGGCCCTGGAGCTGCCCCCACGCCGCGTGGACGAGCGGATCGAATACGGTGCCCGCGTGCGTCTTCGAGTTCTGCGCGCACAGGTCCGCGGCGCGCGCGAAGTCGGCGGGGGAGCCCGGTGGCGACGCGGGGATCGTTTCGCAGGTGAGCACCGGATCGTCGACCTTGCCGTCGCAGTCGTCGTCGACGCCGTTGCCGGGGAAGTCGAACGCCTCCGGGTTGACGAAGGCGTTGCTGTCGTCGCAGTCGGCCGGAGGCGGGTACCCGTCGCCGTCGCAGTCGTTGGTGGGACAGAACCGCGGACCGTCGGCGACGCTGCCGTCACGGGCGAGGGCTCCCGCATCGGCTCCTCCCTCGGTCCCCGTCCTGCCGCCGTCCGGGTCCGCCGGCATGAAGCCCGCCTTGCTCGAACTGCACCCGAACGCCACGACCAGCCCGAGCGCGGGGAGGAGCTGCCGCGGCCGCATGGTCAATCCGCTTGCGCCCCTACAGCCCGGCTGCCTGGTCGGCGGCGATGCCCTGGGTACCGGCGGGTGCCGCCTGCAGGCCGTTGGAGCCGCCCGTCCCCCCCGTGCCCCCCCCGCCGTTGGTGCATTGCGTCCCCGAGATCGTCGGCGTGCCGCCCTTGTAGGCCACGCACACCGAAGGGCCGCCCGAGCCACCGGCACCGCCGCCGCCCTGGCCGCCCGAGCCCCCGCCGGCACCGTTGGCCCCCGAGCCTCCCGACACGGTGCTGCAGCTGGTGGTGCCGGATGGCCCCGGGGCGCCGGTGCCGCCGCCGCCGCCTCCTCCTCCCGCGCCGCCGTTGCCGCCGGCACCGCCCGCCCCGCCGCTCGCCGTGCTCATGATGGTCTGCGTCACCGTGGCGTTCGACGAGACGACGACGGCGGCGAAGCTCCCACCACCGCCGTGCCCACCCAGGGCGCCGCCGCCCCCGCATCCACCGCCGCCTCCCCCGCCGCCTCCCCCTCCCGGCACGGTGGCGTTGCAGTCCAGACAGGTGAAGGTGTTGCCGTGTGCGGTGCCGCCCCCGCCTCCGCCTCCGCCCCCACCTCCGCCAGGCGTGCCTGTCGTGCCGGGCGTGCCGGAGGCGGGCAGGTAGTTGCCGGAGCTGTCGAAGGCGCCCATGTCGCCCCCGGCGCTGCCGTTGGTCCCGGCGCTACCCGGGCTTCCCGGGGACGGGCTTCCCGCCGGCGCGCTGCCGCTCGACGACGTCGTCGCGGTGCAGGTCCCCGCGGCTCCGGGCGGCCCCCCGCTACCGTACTGACCGCCCCCCGGAGCCGACGTCCCGTTGCCGCCGCTGGCGCCGGCCGCGACGCCAGACCCTCCGGCCCCCCCGGCTCCTCCGCTGGCACCGATGCAGCCTGGCCCCGCGTTGCCCTGGGCCTGCCCCGAGGTGCTTCCTCCGACCGTGCCGGGGGCACCCCCCGAGCCCAGCGGCGACGCCGCGCCCGCGGAGCCCGCCCCCGCCTGGATGTGGCACCCGGCCACAGTGACGCCCCCCGTGCAGCTCACGATGAGCACGCCGACGCTGCTGCTGCCGTCTCCCGAGGGAGTGGTCCCCTGGGCGTCGCTCGAGGTGATCGTGAGGAGCTGCAGATCCTGCGGCGCGCTCAGGTTGTGCGCGACGACGCCCGTGGCCGTGGGGCTCGCGATGGTCGTCGTCGCCGCGTTCGAGCGCTGCCAGTCGCTCGAGGCGTCGTATCCGCCATAGAGGCTGACGCCGGGCGCCATCGTGATCGCCTCGGCGTAGGTCCCCTTGGAGATGTACACGTCCTTCGCGGGGGACGCGGCGGAAGCCAGGACGATCCCTTCGCCGATGGTCTTGACCGGTGCGCCGATCGTTCCGGGGCTGGTATCGCTGCCGCTGACGGTGTCGACGAAGATCGCGCCCGTGACGGTGCCGTCGATCCCGTCGCAGTTCGAGTCGACGAACGCCAGGTCGGGCTTGTCGGTGGCGGACGTCGACTGGCACTCGCAGCCCCCGGCGGGCGCCGGCGCGCCGAAGGTCGTGACCTGCGTCGGGACACCGCCGCTCCAGACGATGTGCGCGTAGCCCAGGTCGCAGGTCCACGAGCATGTGACGGCCACCCCCGCGTCGCCGACCCCCGCGTCGCCGCCGGCGGCGCAGCTCGTGGTGGCGTTGGCGACGGTCCCGCAGGGGGGCGAGCCCTGCACGCAGTGCAGCAGCGTCGGATCGCACGACCAGAGCCCCGAGCACGCTCCGGTGTCGAGGCGATCGCAGACGGAGCTGCCCGCGGTGCACGGCAGCGTGGACACGCAGTTCATCACCGGATCGCAGTACTCACCGTTCGGGCACGCGCTGTCGTTGGGCGTGTGCACGCACTTGTCCTGCGTCGCGTCGCACGTGTCGGCCGTACATGGCACGCCGTCGTCGCAGTTCTGGGGCTTGTTCGTGGGGATGCAGAGGCCCCCGAGGCACTGGTATCCGCTCGTGCAGATGCTCGGCCCCGTGCAGTCGTCGTTGTGGACGCACGTCTGCGCGTCCGGTGGGACGGTCATCGACGAGTCGGCGAGCGTCCCCGAGTCGTTCGGCGTGACCACCGACCCCGAGTCCTGCTTCGCGCTCGCCTCGACGGACGTTGCGTCCTGCGTCGGACCGCCGTCGGAGCTCCCCCCGCCGCCGTCCTCCACGGTGAACCCCGCGGTCCCGCTGCCGCCTCCCGCGCACCCGTACACCCAGACCGCGAGCGCCGAACCACACGCAAGGAACCGACGCATCGTCTCTCCTCACCCTTCTCCGGGCGACGGCGAGCGCGCCGCGCGCCCCCGGTCTCATGGTACGTGCCCAGGCCACGCCCTACCAGGGGCACGGGCGCTCCCGCACCGGGGACGACGAACTTTATCCGAGCGCGCGCCCCCACGCCGGTCGCGACGTGACGCGGGCGAGCCACGCGTCGAGGCGCGGGCGGCTCTGCGCGCCGAACACGTGCGGGACGCGCTCGCGCGCGGAGCTCACCACGGCGGCGTTCGCGATGTCGGCGATCGAGTACTCGCCGGCGAGGAAGGTCTGCCCCTCGAGCACCTTCTCGAGCACGTCGAGGCACCGGGCGAGGCGCGCCTCGGCCAGCTCCACCACGCCCGGGGAGCGCTTCTCCGGCGGCAGGTAGATCGTGTGGGTGTTGATGTCGCCGAGCGCGGCGTAGGTCCCGGTCGAGGCGAAGTCGCACCACTCGTGCGCCTTCGCCCGCGCCCGGAGGCCCTCGCCCAGCAGGTGGGCCGACGGGTACTTCTCGGCGACGTACCAGAGGATGGCGCCGGACTCGGGCAGCGCGAAGTCGCCGTCGGTGAGGACGGGGATCTTGGCGTGCGGGTTGAGCGCGAGAAACTCCGGGGCGCGCTGCTGGCCCTTGGACAGGTCGACCGGGACGAACTCGTACTCGGCGCCCGCCTCGGCCAGCGCGACGCGGAGCTTCAGGGTGTTCGGGGACCTGGGGTTGGGCGAGCCGTAGAGCTTCATGGGGGCGCCAGCCTAGCCTTCCTGGCCGAGCTTGCGCAGCGGCAAGAGCGCGCGGACGCGCGGGTCGCGGAAAAACAGGCCCGCCCACGCCAGCACGCCGAGCAGGACCACGACCGGGACCGTGGCCATGTCGCCGACCCGCACGTGCGTCGCGACCGCGCCGCCGAGGTAGCCGGTGAGGAGCACCGCGCCGAGCACGGCGGTCTGCGGAATGGCGTACAGGAGGGTGCACGTGATCTCGAGGAGGGCGAGCCCCGTCATCATTCCCTCTGCGTAGCCGAACTTGCCCACGAACATCGCGACCGAGTCGGGCTTGTGCCCGAGCTTCATCGACGCGCTCATGAGCAGCATGAGCACGGGCAGCGCGCTCAGCACGCGCCCCGTCCAGAGCTGCCATGGCTTCCGCCCGGACGGATCCGAGGTCTTCGCGGTCATCGACATTTCCTCTCGTGGGACCCACCGCGCCGCGGACGCCGGAGGAGCCGGCGGAGGACGTGGCTGCGGACTGGGACCGGCTCTATGTTCGTCACCGTTCGCGGTCGCGCAAGGGGCGGGCGAGGGTGCCTCGGCCGTGCCAGGCACTCGGCGAGCAGACTCCGCACCATCCGCGGATCGCGACGCGCGCCTGCCGGCGAGGTCGACGATCGCGGGCTCCAGCGCCTCCTTGATCGTGCTACGAAGCGCGCCCCATGACCTCCCCCGCCGTTGCAGACGTGCAGAACAAGTCGGTCGCCTTCGAGGGCACGACGTACTCGATCCAGGAGCTCGGCCCCGACACGTTCACCGTGCTGGTGAAGGGTGTGCCGGTCGGGCGCATCGTCTACACGTTCGGCGCAGCCAACGGTGTCCCCGAGGGCGACGGCGTGCAGGAGGCGCTCGACGCCGTCGCCGAGGCCTGGTTCGCCGCCACGGCGTGATCCGCCGCGGTCCCGAGCGTCGCTCGTGTCCCGCCAGGCCCACCACCGCCTGGCACGCCGGGTGCTCGTCTGGACACGCCGGACGAGCGCACCGGCGAACCAGGGGGCTCGACCATGAACACCGCAGAGCAGCTGGGCGCGCGCGACCTCGATCCGCCGGAGGCGCAGCGGCTGCGCGGGCGGCTCGTGGCGCATCTGGTGGATCTCGGCGACGTGCAGAGCGACCGAGTGAGGCAGGCCCTGCTCCGCGTGCCGCGTCACCTCTTCGTGCCCTCCGGGACGTCGCTCGAAGATGCGTACTCCAACCGGCCGCTGCCCATCGGGCAGGGGCAGACGATCTCGCAGCCCTCCGTCGTCGCCCTGATGACCGAGGCACTCGAGCTCACGGGCGACGAGCGCGTGCTCGAGATCGGCACGGGCTCGGGCTACCAGGCCGCGGTGCTGTCGGGGCTCGTCCAGGAGGTCGACTCGGTCGAGGTCTTCGTGGCGCTCGCGGAGGCGTCGGCGGGGCGGCTCGCGGCGCTCGGCTACGCCAACGTGCACGTCCTGCACGGCAATGGCTCGCTCGGCTGGTCCGCGCGCGCCCCGTTCGAGCGCATCCTGGCGACGGCGGCGGCGCCGGCGCCCCCGCGCGCGTGGCTCGACCAGCTCGTGGACGGCGGCATCCTCGTGGCTCCGATGAGCGGCTCGTGGGGACAGCAGCTGGTGCGTTTACGCAAGCGCCACGGGGGCCTCGCCAGGGAGAACCTCGGGGGCGTGGCGTTCGTGCCGCTGCTGCCGTGGTCCCGCAGAGCTGCGGGTGCCCCGCCTACTTCGGCGTGATCTTGACGATGGCCCCCGTGTCGTACGCGACGTAGACGCTGGTGGCGTCGACCGCGACCGCCGTCGGGGTGCCTCCTGCCTTGAGCGTCGCCGGCGTCCCGCCCGAGAGGGACCCGGCCATCACCGAGCCGTTGGTCGGGTTGTCGCCGTGGTTGACCCAGTACCCCCCGGCCCCGTCGTGCGCACGCGTCACCGCGATGCAGGACAACGGCAGCACGCTCGACGTCACCGTGGCGCCCGTCTCCTTCACCGACGTGTTCGAGGAGGCGTCGTTCCAGTGGCAGAACGCGGCCATCGACATGACGCAGGGGTAGATCGGCCAGCTGCCGTACGCGCTCGTGGTCGGCGCCGAGGCGACCCCGGACGGCGGCGCCGACGCGGGCGACTCCGGCTGCGCCGCTGTCGGGGACGCGGGAGGAGGCGACGCCGGAGAGGGCGGCCTGCCGTGCATGGCCCTGCAGCCGGGCCTTCACACCCTGGGACTCGGGGACAACCCGACGAACACCGTCACGCTGTCCATCGGCAACTGGACCGCCTCCTGGAGCGCGGCGACGAGCGGCACGGCAGTCGACATCACGGGCACCTTGACCTGGATGCCGAACTCCGCGAACACGCGCCTCCCGAACGACCCGGCGCAGACGCTCGGGGGCGTGAACGCGCTTGCGCTTTCCGACGACGCGCATGGCCCGGCCGGCGAAGTCCCGGTCGGCGTGACGGTCGCGCCTCGTCCGGAGCGTATAGTCGAGCCGTGAGGTCGCCGTTCCACGTCCACCTCGTGGCCCCGTCGAACGAGGATTCGACCTACATCAAGCCGCTGTGGGCCGCGACGCTCGCGGCGCACACGCCGGACGACGTGGAGCTGACCTTCCGCGACGACGGACTCGACCCCATCGATCTCGAGAGCGAGAGTGACGCGCCCGATCTGGTGGGGATCAGCGTCAACTCGAAGACCGCGGCGCGCGCGTACGCGATTGCCGACACGTACCGCGCCCGGGGGAGCCTCGTCGTGCTCGGCGGGATCCACGTCACGGCGCTCCCCGACGAAGCGGTGGAGCACGCCGACGCGGTGGTGAGTGGCGAGGCCGAGTGGATCTGGCAGGACGTCGTGCGCGACGCGAGGTGCGGCAAGCTCGGGCGCACGCGCTCGCTCCTGCGGCGCGCGATCTACGAGCACGACGACTACCCGCCGCTCTTCGGGCTCCCGCAGCCGCGTCGCGATCTCGTCAAGTCCATCCGCTACGTCCCCTTCGACGTCGTCCAGACCACGCGAGGCTGCCCGTTCCCGTGCGAGTTCTGCAGCGTCTCCACCTACAACGGGACGAAGTTCCGCTTCCGTCCGGTGCCCGAGGTGATCGCGGAGCTCGAGACGTGCGGCCCGCGCATCCTCTTCGGTGACGACAACGTCATGATTCACACGAAGTACAGCCACGACCTCTTCGAGGCGATGGTCCCGCTCCGGAAACACTGGGTCGGTCAGGCGTCGCTCGCGGCGCTGCACCGTGTCGAGAACGTCGCCGTGATGGCGCGCTCGGGGTGCCGGGCGCTCCTCATCGGGTTCGAGTCCGTCGCGGACGAGGTCGTGCGTCACGCCGGCAAGAAGCAGAACAAGCCGCAGAAATACCGCGAGGTCGTGCGCTGCCTGTCCGACCACGGGATCGGCGTCTGGGGGAGCTTCATCTTCGGCCTCGACGACGACTCGCCCGACGCCTTCGAGCGCACGGTCGACTTCTGCATCGAGGCCAAGGTCACGATGGCGATCTTCGCGCTGCTCACCCCGTACCCCGGGACGGCCCTGTACAAGCGCCTGAAGGCCGAGGGCCGCATCACCAAGGAGGCCTGGTGGCTGGGCAGCGACCACGACACGGACGCGCCCTTCTATCGCCCGGCGACGATGTCGCGCGAGGTCCTGCGGGCGGGCTGGGTGCGGGCCTGGCGCTCGATGTACTCGACGCCCTCGATCCTGCGCCGGTACGACTTCGGCGTGGGGCACTCGTGGATCCAGAACGTGGCCTACTGGCCGCTCAACCTGCTGATGCACGAGCTCGCCGAGAAGAAGATTGCCGGGGGGGACCGGGCGTGGCGCAAGCACCGGACGCTCGACATCCCGCTGGGGCTCTAGGATGGCTCTAGGATGGAGCGACCTCGCCGACGGGGGATCGTCGGGCGTGGTCCACCCGCCCCAGCCGACCGTGTGCCGTGCCGTTGCTACTGCGAGGCGACGTCGAGAGCGTGAGGACGGCGCCGGCGATGTGGCGCACGGAGAGCGGCATGGGCGGAACATGACGCGCTATACGCTGGGGGCATGCCCCCCTCGCCCAACGTCGAGCTCGCCCGCGCCTGGCTGCGCGCCTTCAACGCGCACGACGTCGCCGCGCTCGTCGCGCTCTACGACGAGCAGGCGGTGCACGTCTCGCCCAAGCTCCGCGCGCAGGCGCCCGAGACGGGCGGGCGGGTCGTGGGCCCGGCCGCGCTCACGGCGTGGTGGGAGGGCGCGATCGCGCGCGCGCCGGGGCTGCGCTACGAGGAGCGGGCGATCACCGCGACCGACGAGCGCGTCGTGCTCGAGTACGAGCGCCACGCCGACGGCCAGGCGCCGCTGCTCGTCGCCGAGGTGTTCGAGATCGCCGGCGGCCGTATCGTCGCGTCGCGCGTGTATCACGGGTGAGGCGCCCGGGGATCTCCCGGCGCTCTTCGCCTCACGGCACGGGCCGCGTGTTCGACGAGGGCGCGAGCGGCACCGACGGGTACGCGCCGCCCCACGACACGGCGTCGGTGAGCACGAGGCGCCCGGGGCTGGCGCCGACGCTGGACGCCTCCCACGCGTGGTAGACCATGGTCGTGTCGCCGGCGAACGTGCTCACGACCGAGCAGTGACCCGGCCCCGCCCACGCGCCGCCCGAGACGAGGATGGGGCCCGGCGCCTTGGTGAACGGCCCGAGCGGCGACGGCGCCGACGCGACGCCGACGGCGTAGCGGGACGTGTCGTACGTGTTGCCGCTGTAGAAGAGGAAGAACCGGCCGCCGTGCTCGACCATCCACGGGCCCTCGGTGACCGCGCCCTCCCACGCCTGATCGTTCGTGATGAGCGTGACCGCCGATCCGGTGAGCGACAGGCCGTCGGACGCGAGCTCCTGCGCGTGGATCGGCGTCGGTTGACCGATCGCGTTGCCGTCGTCCTTCCAGATCGCGTACGCCGTGCCGCCGGTGTCGATCTCGCTCGGATCGATGTGGCCCATCGCCGTGTCGTGCACGAGCGGATGGCCGATGTCGGTGAACGGCCCGGTGGGCGAGGTCGCCGCCGCGGCGCCGACGCTCAGCATGCCGTCGGTGTCGCGCGCCGTGAAGTAGGCGACGTAGTGCCCGCCGACGAGGTGGATCTCGGGCGCCCAGAAGTCGCTCGCCGCCCACGACGGGTGCTGGCCCGACGGGAAGATGTGGCCGACCTGGGTCCAGGTGACCAGGTCGGGCGACGTGTAGATCGGGAACGCGTCGGCGGCGTTGCCCGACGTGCACGACAGGATGTACGTCCCGTTGTCGGCGAGCACGCCCGGATCGGGGCAGTCGTGCGGGATGACGGGGTTCCAGTACAGGCCTCCGCACCCGGTGTAGCGGAACGACAGGCCGCAGGCGGCGGTGCCGGAGAAGTGCGGCTGCCAGCCGTTCGAGAGGTTCGCGTACGAGTCGCCGCCGCCGGCGTAGCAGTTGCCATCGGAGAACACGCGCCCGGCGACGTCGTCGTACGGGTCGGGATGATTCGCGGGCGGCAGCCACGCCGAGCCGTACGTGATGCGCGTCGAGCACGCCGCCGCCGCCCCGCACGAGATCGAGGCGTCGAGCGCGAGGATGCAGGCGTCGTTGCCGGAGAAGTACGGCTTCCAGCCGTTCGACAGCGTCGCGTACGAGCTCGCGCCGTCGTTCGTGCACGTGCCGTCCCAGGTCACGAGCCCTTGCGCGACGTCGAGCTGCGCCGGATGGTTCGACCCGTGGACCCAGCTCTGGCCGTAGGTGACCGTCGTCGTGCACGGCGGCGAGGCGTCGGGGGACGCGTCCTTCGTCGAGCTCGCGTCGGAGACGCCGCCGTCCTTCGTGCTCACTCCCGCGTCGCCGCCGTCCGTGCCCGACGACGAGGCGTCGCCCGGCCTCCCGCCGTCGGGCGCCGCGCCGCCCGCCCCGTCCGAGGCCGACGAGGCGCACCCGACCCCCACCACCACGGCGACGAGCGGCACGAACGTCCCGAGCGCGAGCTTCATGACGTGACCGCAGCCTAGCGGCGGCGGCGACGCATGCCGAGCGCCGCCGCGACTTCAGGTTGGGCGCGCCGATGTCGCCCCCCGTCACGCCGCCGATCACGGCTCCTGCCACGATGCCGGGCGGGCCGGCCACGGCCCCGATGGCCGCTCCCAGCACGATGCCCGAAGCGGCGCCTTCGCGGCTGGGGCGACGTCAGAAGTCGATCCCGGTCGGGGTGATGGCCGAGTCGTGCGGCGACATGGGCAGCTCGCTCTGGTACGAGTACGTGTGATCGCGCCGAGCCGTGTGTGAGTGACGTTCGCACCACCACTGCTTGCCCCCGCTCGCGGTGCGAGCCTGCACGCACTGCGGACACGGGGGCTCGATGACGGGCTCGTGCTTCAGGGGCTCCTTCGGCGGAGGGCTCGCCACGAGTACGGGGAACGAGGCCGCGTTGACCAGCCTCGTGACCGTCGAGCCGATGATCCAGTCCCCGACGTGGAGTCCTCGATGTGAGCCGACCACGATGAAGTCGGCGCTGACCTCGGTCGCGAGCTGGATGAGCTCTCGCACCGGAAGCCGCGAGCCGCACGACATCAGAAGCGGACCCGGGGTGGCGGCCGCACCGAGGCCGACGACGAAGCGCGCGAGGCGGCCGGGGGCCGACGTGGTGAGCGGCGGCGAGGCGAAGCTCGAGCCGAAGGCCGCCGAGCTCGCCCCCCAGCTCGCCGCCTACGGCCACGCCCTGCGCGCCGCCGGCGCTCGTGCCCCGGGGGCTCTACGCGCGCTTCGGCGACGCGTCCCGGCAGGACCGGGCGCGGACGTGGTTCTGAGCGCGAACGCCCGGCGCGCGCCCCCTCACGGGTTCAGGTTCATCACCCCGCGCTGCGCCCTCGCCTGCATCACGGCGTTCATGAGCCGGTCGTAGATCGACCGGTCCCCGGGCAGCCCGCGGATGTCGAGCACCGGCAGGCTCCCGTCGTGCGCCGTGACGACGAGGGTCGACACGCCGGTCATCCGGTCCATCGGCGTCTGGCGGTACTCGACGTCCTTCACGCGCCACAGCTCGAGGTTGTCGACCTGCCTGGAGAGCAGGCCGGTCTCGATCTCGATGCGCCGCGAGGTGAGCTTCCACCGGCGCGAGCGCACGCGGAGCCAGACCGACAGGAGCAGGAAGGCGCCCACGAGCACGGGCAAGAGGACCCATCCGGCGATCCACCGGCCGGCCCAGGCGCGCCACGTCGGGCTGCCTTCCCAGATGACGTCTTCCTGCCAGGCTCCACCGGGATTCATGGCCGGGACGATACCAGGTGCGCAACCGCGCGACCTTGTGCCGCTGCGGCGCCTCGAGCAACGAGCCATTCTGCGACGGCTCGCACGCGTCGGTCCGCTTCCGCGACAAGGAGTGAGGCGGGCGCCGGGAGGCTCGAGCCCTCAGGGCTCCTCCGCCCCCTCGAACGCCGCGAGGACCTTCTTCGCGATCCGGTCGAAGTCCTCGAGGTCTCGCGCCTCGAGCACGGCGGTGAGCCGCTCGGCGATCGTCTCGCGCGCCCCCTCCACCTTCTTGCGCGCGCGCTGCCCGGCCGCGGTGAGCTCGAGGACGTACTGGCGGCGGTCCTCCTCGCTGCGCGTCCTCCGCACCCACCCGCGCTCGACGAGCGTCTCGAGGGCCCGCCCGGTGAGAGCCGGATCGGTCAGCGTGGCGCGCGCGAGATCGGCCTGCGAGATGCGGCTGCGCCGGCCGATGTGGCGCAGGAACTTCGCGTGCGTGGAGCCGAGCTCCAGGCCCGCGTACGACTGCGCCGCGAGCGAGCGCAGGCACCGCGTCAGGGCGCCGAGGCTCTCGAGGAACTCGCCGGGTTCGCGCCGGGGCACGCACGAAGGAGTACCCGACAGGCGAGGCCGGCGCAACGTCCCTTGACGCAATCGTGGACCCGTCTATCTTCATTCGTGGATGGGTCCACGATCATGCCCTCGACCGCCCCCGAGCCGCACCCGACCGAGAAGGCCGCCCGCGCCGCGGCGATGGCCATCGCCCCGGGCGTGCTGCTGGCCGGCGTGGGGGGAGGCATCGTCTTTCCCATCCTGCCGCTCGTGGGGCTCAAGGCCGGGCTGTCGCTGCCGTTCATCGGCGTCATCCTGGCGGCCAACCGCTTCGGCCGCGTACTGGTCAGCCCGCTCGTGGGCGCCGCGGTCGACCGGCTGGGCGGCAAGCGCCTGCTCCTGCTCGGCCTCCTGTCGCAGGCCGTCGTGCTCGGCTTCTACCTGGCCGGCGTGCTCACCGGGCACCCGGGCTTCTTCTTCCTGGTCGGCCGCCTCCTCCACGGCCCGAGCTCGTCGTGCGTCTTCGTCGCCGCGCAGGTGCTCGCCCTGCACGCCGGAGGGCGCGAGCACCGGGGCCTGGCCTCGGGCGTCACGCGCGCCGCGATGCAGGCGGGCGTGCCGGTGGGGCTCACGCTCGGGGGCGTGCTCGCCGGGTGGTTCGGGCCCGCGACGGCCTTTGCCGTGGCCACCGTCGCGCCCCTCGTGGCCGCCGCCGTCGCCGCGCGTCGCGTGCCGGATCTGCGCGCCGTGACCGTCGAGCGCAGCCCCTCGCTCCGCCAGATCTTCTCCAGCCTGCGCCACCGCTCCGTGCGCGCCATCGCGGCGCTCAACGCCGTGACCACCTTCGCCGGCCTGGGCGTCGTGCTGGCGAGCGTGGTGCTCCTGCTGCACGCCCGCCACCTGACGATGTTCTCGATGTCCGAGCAGACGGCGTCGGGCGGGTTCATGGGGGTGCTCATGGTCTTCATGCTGCTCATGGCCCCCCTGGCCGGCCGCCTCTCGGACCGCGGCGGTGGGCGCGCGCGCATGGCGCTGGGCGGCGTCGCTGCCATGGTGCCCGGCATCCTGCTCATCGGCCTCGCGACCACCGCGCCCGTCCTGCTCGTCGCCCTGGCCCTGGTCGGCGCCGGCATGGGCGCGTCCACCACGCCGCTGCTGGCCATGCTGGGCGATCTGGTGCCCACCGAGGAGCGCGGCCGCGCGGTGGGCTGCCTGCAGCTCTTCGGCGACGCGGGCGGCGTGCTCGGCCCCATCGCCGGCACGTCGCTCCTCGCCACCTCCGGCATCCTGCCCTACGCGGGCACCGCCGCGCTGCTGGCGATCACGGCGATCTTCGCCGGGCCCGCCCTCGCTCGACCGCAACCCGCCGTCGCCGTCGTCCCCACCCAAGGAGCCTGAACGCCCCATGACCGCCACCGCCCTCGACCCCCGCACCGCCCTCGTCGCCATCGATCTCCAGAAGGGGATCGCCGGGTACCCGACGGTCCACCCGTTCGCCGGCGTCGTCGCCAACACGGTGCGTCTTGCCGAGGCCTTCCGCCGCCGGCAGCTGCCGGTCGTCCTCGTCAACGTCGCGCTCTCGCCCGACGGCGGTGACGCGCTGCGGACGCGCACCGAGGTCCGCTTCAGCGGGACCCGGCCCCCGGAGTTCTCCGAGCTCGTCCCCGAGCTCGGGGCGCACCCGGGCGATCTGCGCATCACCAAGCGCCAGCCCAGCGCCTTCTTCGGCACCGAGCTCGACCTGCAGCTGCGGCGCCGCCAGATCACCGGCATCGTGCTCACCGGCGTCTCGACCAGCATCGGCGTCGAGGCCACCGCGCGCGCCGCCCACGAGCGCGGCTACAACGTCGCCTTCGCGTCCGACGCCGTCACCGACGTGGAGCCGTCCCTGCACGAGATCGTGATGGCGAAGATCTTCCCCCGCTTCGGCGAGGTCGACACGACCGACGCGCTGCTCGCGCTGCTCGGGCGGTGACCGGCTAGGCTCCGGACCGGCGCTGTGGCGCGCCGTTGCACGCGTTGCCGGCCGGCGCACCGGCTGCGTGCCCGCCCGGTCGTCACCGCCGGCCCGCGGGCCCTCCGCCCAGCCACTCGTGGCAGCCGGCACAGGTCGTCATCAGCGCCCCCTAGGCCACCACGCGCGCGTCCACCGCCGCGAGCGTCACCGGCGTCCGCCCCGGCGTGAGGGTCTCGAAGGTCATCGGGGCCGTCGAGAGCGCCAGGGCGCCGGCCTTCCAGGCGTCGTCGGACGGGACCGAGCCGGTCGCTCGCCGCATCGATGTCCGGCGCCTGCGCGAGGCGCCACGCCGCGCCGTGCTTCTCGTGGTTCCTCATGAGCGCCGGCGCCGTCGGCGACTGCATCTCGGCCACGCCCATGGCCGTCGACGCATCAGCCGCCGCCGCGCCACCGTGTCGCCGCTGGCGGTACGGGCGGCCATCGAGCACGCCCTCGAACGTCACGCCGAGCGCGCGTCGAAGCACGTGCAGCTCGCGATCACCGACGGGACGCTCACCCTCTCGGGCATCGTGTCGACCTGGGCCGAGCGGCACGCCATCGAGGGCGCGGTGCGCGGCACCCGGGGTGTGCGAGGGGTCGACAACCAGGTCCACGTCACGTCGCCGTGAGCCCTCAAGGCAGGTCGCTGCGTCGCGAGGGCTCGGCGTCCTCGCCGCCCGGACGAGCCGCCAGGCGCGCCTCGACGTAGTCGATGGCGTCCTGGACGGTCCGCAGCCCGGGGATGTGATCGTCCTCGATGTCGATGTCGAACGCCTCCTCCAGGGCCAGCGTCAGATCGGCCAGGTCGAGCGAGTCGGCGCCGAGATCGTCGACGAAGTGCGTGGACGCCTCGACCTCGTGTCCCTTCACATCGAGGTGGCGGCGAATGACGGCCTTCACGTGCGTGTCGATGTTCATGAGCCCGTCCGCGTGAGCGAGGAGGCGCAACGGTCGTGGCGCAATGGTAGGGCGCGCGGGGCCGCGCGCCTATGGCGATTCGTCGGCGCGACGGAGCGTCTGGTCCGAAATGCGCGCCGCACGGGGAGGAGCTCGGCTGGCCTCGCAGGCCTTCCGTAGCCCAGCCGTTGACGCTCGCCCCGTCGGGGCGCTCTCCTTGCTGTCCGAGGAGACACCGGCGAGCCCGGCGGGCACGGTGGGCGAACGATGAGGCGAGGCTTGCTGCTGGGTGTCGGCGTCACGCTCCTGGTGCTCCTGGCGGGGGCGCTGCTCATGGTGACCTTCGGCCTCGTGCCGGCGAACGCCGACGCGTCGCCCCCGGCGCTCGAGCGGTGGGCCGCGAAGAAGTCGCTGCGGGCGACGATCGCGCGCGAGGCTCAGAAGGGGGACAACCCCGTCGCCCTCACCGACGACAACCTCCTCGCCGGCATGAAGCTCTACGTTCCCAACTGCACGCTCTGCCACGGGGGCGCCGACGGAGCGGCCTCGGTCGTCGCCCGCGGCCTCTACCAGAGGGCCCCGCAGCTCGCGAAGGACGGCGTGGAGGACGATCCGCCGGGGGTGACGCAGTGGAAGATCTCGCACGGCATCCGGTTCACGGCGATGCCGAGCTTCGACCGCACGCTGAGCGAGGAGCAGGTGTGGCAGCTCACGCTCTTCCTCTCGCACATGGACAAGCTGCCGCCCGCGGTGGAGGCGGCGTGGCGGCAGGCGGCGAGCGCGCCGCCGCCCCCTCACGGATAGATTGTCCCTCCGCCCGGTAGCTCCGGCAGGTAGAGGAGCTTCTGCGCGAGGCCATACGGGACGGTGATCGTGCCGTAGAGGGCGAAGACGTCGCCGAGCTGCGTGGACGGATCGTAGCGCCGAGCCTGCGCCTCGACGCCGAACAGGGTCCACCCCAACGCCAGGCGAGCGCCGGCGTGCACGTGCCCCGCGTCGAGGTCGACGAGGCCGCCCGCCTGCACCCAGAGGACGCCGTCGTAGATGGCCCACAGGCCGCTGTCGAACGCCGCCTGCGACTGGGCGGAGACGTCGTAGTCGAGCTGGAGCATCCACGCCCAGTCGCCGTCGCCGAAGCCGATCGCCGGCCCGAAGCGCCCGAAGAAGAGCGCGTCGTGGTGCCCGTCGAGCGCGCCGCCGACGCCGCCCGAGGCGTAGACGTTCCACCACCAGGTCGTCTGGTAGTAGTAGGGATCGCACCCGAAGCAGATGCCTCCCGAGTCGCTCGCGCCGGCGGAGGCCGAGCCGCTCGCCGAGGCCTGCGCCGACTGAGCGCGCGCGCTCCCGGGCGTCGCGAGGAGCGACGCCGCGGCGAGCGCGAGGGCGACGAGGCGCACGGGGCGAGCGGTCTCCTGACGAGGCAGGATAGCAGGCGGGCAGGGGGCTCCCCGTTGACCGGCGCGCCGCTCAGCCCCACGATCCCCGGGCACACGCGAAGGAGAGCCCCATGCGTACGGTCTACATCGTCGATGCTCTGCGTACCCCGCGCGGTCGAGGCAAGGCCGGCAAGGGAGCGCTCTCCTCGATCCACCCGCAGGAGCTGCTGGCCACCGTCCTGCGGGCGCTGGTCGAGCGCACCGGCGTCTCGGGCGACGTCGACGACGTGGTCGTCGGCTGCGTGTCGGAGGTCAACGAGCAGGGCGCCAACCTCGCGCGCAACGCGGTGCTCGCCGCGGGGCTGCCCGACGGCGTCACCGGCGTCACGCTCAACCGCTTCTGCGGCTCG